>DASUDS010000108.1:0-27972 GCA_036275455.1 Porticoccaceae bacterium | reverse complement strand
CGTTTGCAGGTATTGCATCGGCGTCACGCCGTGCTCGGCCACAAAGATGCGGCGCAGGTGCCGGTCGCTGACGCCAACGTGCGCCGCCAACGCCGCCAGCGCGGCGGCCTCGCCGCTGCCGACCTGCTCGTTCAGCGCCTGCGCCGCCTGGTGGGCCAGCGTGCGCGAGGCATCCATCACGCTCCACGGCAGGCCGGCGCCCGGCGCGATCTCGGGGCGGCACTTGAGGCAGGGGCGAAATGCTTCGGCTTCGGCCTGCGCAGGTGTCGCGAAGAAACGGCAGTGGCGTTGCTGCGGCGTACGCACGCGGCAGATCGGCCGGCAGTAGACGCCGGTGCTGGTGACCCCCACGAACAGGCGGCCGTCGAAGCGTGCGTCGCGCGCGGCGAGGGCTTGATAGGCGGCGTCTGGGTCGAGTGTCATGCCCGCCATCATAGGCCGGCGCGATCGCGGCGCTAGCCGTTTTCGGACATGCTGTCCTGACCCGCGAGCGCTGCCGCTGCGGCGTCGACACCCGCCATCTGCGCGCCGATGCAGACGCCGACCAGGATGCGGGCGGAGCGGTCGACGGTGCAGGAATCTCCGGTCGGGTCGGTGGTCATGACACTGCGCTTGACGCAATGTGGATCGGTGGCGGACAGGAGCTCGTTGCTGTCGCCGGCCGCGTCGGCCAGGCCTTGCTGCTCGGTTACCTTGCCGGTGCGCTCACCGGCTTCATTCGCCGTTCGCGGTTGCCGGTTCTGCGTCCTGGTCGCGGCGATAGACCAGCCGGCCGAACAGGATGCCCACCTCGAACAGCAGCCACATTGGTACCGCGAGCAGGGTCTGGGAGAAGACATCGGGCGGGGTCAGCAGCATGCCGATGGTGAAGCAGCCCACCACGACATAGGGCCGCTGTGCGGCGAGCTTGTCGGGGTCGAGCACCCGGGTCAGCGCCAGGATGACGACCGCGACCGGTATCTCGAAGGCAATGCCGAAGGCGAAGAACAGCTTCAGCACGAATTCCAGGTAGCGGCTGATGTCGGTCATCACCGCGACATGGGCGGGGCCGGCGCTGGTGAAGAAGCCGAAAATCAGCGGAAACACCAGGTAGTACGCGAACGCCATGCCGCCGTAGAACAGCACCACGCTGGATGCAAACAGCGGCAGCATGATGTGCCGCTCCTTCTTGTACAGCCCGGGCGCGACGAAGGCCCAGGTCTGGTAGAGGAGGAAGGGCACGGCGGCGAGGATCGCCATGACGAAGCTGAGCTTGAAGGGCGCGAGGAAGGGCGAGGCGACATCGGTCGCGATCATGCTGGAGCCTGCCGGCAGATACTTGCGCAGCGGCGCCGAGACGTAGTCGTAGATCTGGTTGGCGAAGGGAAACATCGCCGCCACCAGGAGGCCGATGGCAAGCAGGCAGCGCAGCAACCGGTCGCGCAATTCGAGCAGATGCTCGACCAGCGGGGTCTCGCGATCGGATTCCGGGGTCTCGCTCATGGCTGCGTGGCGGGTGCCGGTTTGGCGGTGTCTGGCGTCGCTGCGGGCGGCTTGTCGATGAGGTCGCTCTTGTCGATGAGGTCGTTCTTGTCGATGAAGTCGTTCTTGTCGATGAAGTCGCTGTCATCGATGAAGTCGCTCTCGTCCGGTGGCGGCGGGAGCGCGGCCGGCGGGCGTGGCCGGGTCTGGGTGCGCTGAAAGGTGGCTTCCACTTCCTTGCGCTCCCTTTCCAGCTCCTCCATCCGCAGCTGGTTGTGGACCTCGCGGCGCACGTCGTCGAGGCCGAGTTCCCGCTCCATGTCGCTGCGCGCGGCCTGGATGGCGCGCCGGATCCTGCCGGTCCAGTAGCCGAGAAAGCGCGCCGCTTCCGGCAGCCGCTTCGGCCCGATCACGATCAGGGCGATGGTCAGTACCAGCAGCAGCTCGGAAAAGCCGATATCGGACAACGGGGTGCTCCGGCCGGGTCGTGGCGGGCGGTCAGGGATTCTTGTGGTTGTTCGCGGTGTCCGCCGCGGTGGCTTCGTGCGGTTGCGCGTCGCTCTCGGCGTCCAGGCGCTCGGGTTCGCCCTTCTTGCCCTTGTCGTCATTCATGGCGTCGCGAAAGCCCTTGATGGCGCCGCCCATGTCGCCGCCCAGCCCCTTCAGGCGCTTGGTGCCGAAGATGAGCATGACGATCACCAGAATGATGAGCAGTTGCCAGATGCTGATTCCACCCAGACCCATATTCGCCTCCGGTCATTGATTGCGGCCGGCTTTTTCTTCCAGCCCGGAAATGCCGAAACGGCGCGCCAACTCGGCCAGAACGGCGTCGGCATTCTCGCCGAGGTGGGAAAGCATTACCAGCGAGTGAAACCACAGGTCGGCTGTTTCCGCGATCAGCGCGCCGGTGTCGCGGTCACGCTCGGCATCCTTCGCCGCGAGCAGGGTCTCGGTACATTCCTCGCCGAGTTTTTCGAGAATCTTGTTGAGCCCCAGGCGATGCAGGCGGGCGACATAGGAGGTCTCCGGATCGCCCTGGCGGCGGGCTTCGAGTACGCGCGTCAACTCGGTCAGCACATCGCTCACGGGGTTTCCTCCAGGGCTTGCCAGCCGGCATCGGTGGGCTGGTTGAAAAAGCAGTTGGGGCGGCCGGTGTGGCAGGCGATACCGCCGACCTGTTCCACCAGCAGCAGCAGCGTATCGCCGTCGCAATCGAGACGGATGTCGCGCAGGTGTTGCACGTGGCCCGATTCCTCGCCCTTGCGCCACAGCTTGCGCCGCGAGCGCGACCAGTACACGGCGCGGCGCTCGGCCAGGGTCAGCGCCAGGGCTTCGCGATTCATCCAGGCGAGCATCAGTACGGTGCCGCTGGCGGCGTCCTGGGCGATCGCCGGCACCAGGCCGTCGGCGTTCCAGGCTACGGCATCGAGCAGGGCGGGATTGGGCGTGATGTTGCGGTGAGTGGTCATGGGTTTCAGCGCCGGTGGCGGTCGGTATTCTGGCTTCCCCGGGCGAGGGACAACAACAGTCCGGCGGCGATGAGCCCCAGTCCGGTCGCCATCACTGCCGTTTCCGGGAGCGCCTGGCTGGCGGCCAGCACGCCGCCGCCGGCACCCAGGCAGGCCGCAGCCAGCCAACCGCGCGGTGGCGACGGGCGCGGCAGTGGCGTCTCGCTGCGCGGAGGCGTGGCCTGGTCGAGATGGTCGAGGATGCGGTGCAGCCGCTGCGGCAGCTCGGGCAGCTGTTCGAGCCACTCCGGGCCGTGGCGTTGCAGGGTACGCAGCAGCCGGCGTGGATGGAAGCGCTCGCGCAGCCAGCGCTCCAGGAAGGGATGGGCGGTCTGCCACAGGTCGAGCTCGGGGTAGAGCTGGCGGCCGAGCCCCTCGATGTTGAGCAGGGTCTTCTGCAGCAGCACCAGCGAGGGCTGGATCTCGGCGTCGAAGCGGCGTGCGATGAGGAACAGATCGATGAGCAGGTGGGCCAGCGAAATGTCCTTCAGCGGTTGCTGGAAGCGCGGCTCGCACACGGTGCGCACCGCGCCTTCGAGCTCGATCAGCGAGGCGCTCTCCGGCACCCAGCCGGCGCGCCGGTGGAGTTCGGCGACCTGGCGGTAGTCGCGGCGAAAAATGGCGAGCAGGTTGCGCGCCAGATAGTACTGATCGCTGTCCGACAGGGTGCCGATCACCGCGCAGTCGATGGCCACGTAGCGCGGCAGGCGCGGGTTGCGGGCATCCACGAAGATGTTGCCGGGATGCATGTCGGCGTGAAAGAAATTGTGGCTGAACACTTGGGTGAAAAAGATCTCGACGCCGCGTTCGGCCAGCACCCGGAAGTCCACCTCGGCGCGGCGCAGCGCCGCGACATCGGTGACCGGAATAGCGTGGATGCGATCCATCACCAGCACCCGGGTGGTGGTCAGCGGCCAATGGATGGCGGGCACATGGAGCAGCGGTGAGTCGGTGAAATTGCGCCGCAGGATGGCGGTGTTGGCGGCCTCCCGTTGCAGGTCGAGCTCGTCGAGGATGGTGGTGCGGTAATCGCGGGCGAGCGCCACCAGATGCAGGCGCCGGGCCTCGGCGCTGTAGCGCTCCAGGAAGCGGGCGACGGCGGACAGCAGCGCGCAGTCCAGCTCGATCACCGCGCCGATGCCGGGGCGGATCGCCTTCACCACCACCTCGCGGCCGTCGGGCAGCACCGCGGCATGGACCTGGGCCACCGAGGCCGACGCCAGCGGTTCGTGCTCGAAGTGGGCGAACAACAGGCGCAGCGGTTGGCCCAGCGCGGCTTCCACCAGGGCCGCGAAGTCGTCGCCGGCAAAGGGTGGCACGCGGTCTTGCAGCCGATCCAGTTCGGCGCAGAGATCGGCGGGGACCAGGTCCGGGCGTGTCGAGAGCACCTGCCCGAATTTCACGAATACCGGGCCCAGGGTTTCCAGGGTCAGGCGCAGGCGCTCCCCGCGTGGGCGTCGTGGGCGCGGCAGCAGCCGCAGCAGGGCGAGCGGCAGGCGCAGCGCGAGCGGCAGACGCAGATCCTGGGTCAGGGTGTCGAGGCGGTAGTGCAGCACTACCCAGGCGATATACAGCGCCCGCCGCGGCCGCTTCACGCGCCGTGCCGCCCGGGGTCGGTGATGCCGGCTGGACGGACGGGTCCCCGGTTCATCACGGAGGCCCGGCTCATTGCGGACGCCTGATTCATTGCAAACGCCTGGTTCATTGCAAACGGCTGTCTCATTGCGGACGGCTGGTTGCTCGCGGGGGCAGGATTCATGGTGCGAGCCGGTTCATTATCCGAGTCGATCATGGTGCGAGCCGGCTCATTATCCGAGTCGATCATGGTGCGAGCCGATCATTGCGCGGGCTTGGTACCGATGTGCAGGGCCACGATACCGCCGGTGAGGTTGTGGTAGCGGCAGTCGTCGAGGCCCGCCGTGGCCATCATGTCGCGCAGTTTGTCCTGTCCCGGATGCATGCGGATCGATTCGGCCAGATAGCGGTAGCTGTCGGCATCGCCGGTGACCAGGCGGCCCAGGCGCGGCAGCACCTGAAAGGAGTACTGGTCGTAGAGCTTGGCGAACAGCGGGTTGGTGGGCCGGGAGAATTCCAGCACCAGCACCCGGCCGCCGGGCTTGAGCACGCGGCGCATGGCGGCCAGGGCGCGATCCTTGTCGGTGACGTTGCGCAGGCCGAAGGCGATGGTGACCAGGTCGAAGCAGTCATCGGGAAACGGCAGCCGTTCGGCATCGGCCTGTACCCAGCACAGATTGGCGGCCAGCCCCCGATCCAGCAGTCGGTCGCGGCCCACGGCGAGCATCGCGGCATTGATGTCGGCCAGCACCACCCGGCCCCGGGCCCCGACCTGTCCGGCCAGGGCCGCGGCCAGATCGCCGGTGCCACCGGCGAGATCCAGCACCTGGTGGCCGGGCCGCGCTGCGGCCAGCGTCAGCGCGGTCTGCTTCCACAGGCGGTGCAGGCCGCCCGACATCAGATCGTTCATCAGGTCGTAGCGGGAGGCCACCGAATCGAACACCTGGGCGACCCGCGCGGCCTTGGCGGCGCGGGGCACGCGCTCGAAGCCGAAATCCGTGCTGTCTGTGTCGTTCATGGTGATCCGCCGCAGGCCGGAGCGCATTGTACACGGGCGCCTCCGGGGGACGGATTGGCGCGCCTCGGCGAGCGGATCAGTGTCGCAGGTGCCGCAGGTGTTGTTGGCGCAGATAGGGTGGTGTGGATGGAAATCAGCCCGCTATTGACCCAGATAACGCTCGCGGCGGGCCGCCTTGAGGCGCGCCAGATCGACGATCACCAGGCCATCGACGCAGTGGCCGAAGCTCGGGTCGATGTTGAACCCGGCGAACTGGACTCCGCCGACGTCGCACAGCTCGGCGTATTGCTTGTACAGGGTGGGAATGACGAGGTTGCGCGCCGCCAGCTCGCTCTTGAGTTGCTGGAACTCCTCCCGGTAGCTGTAGCCGGGATAGCGGGCAGCGAGTTCGGCGCGCCGTGCGGCGGGGATGGTGAAAGGGTTGCGCGGCACCGCGAGTGGCTGCCAGACGGGAAAATGGCACTCGTAGAAGTGAACCAGCAGCTCCAGGGCATCGCGGGGATAGGCGCCGCTCAGGCTTACCGGGCCGAACAGGTAGCGGTATTGCGGATGCTTGTTCAGGTAGGCGCCGATGCCGCGCCACAGGTAATCCAGGCTGCGCTTGCCCCAGTAGCCGGGCTGCACGAAGCTGCGCCCCAGCTCCAGGCCCTGGGCGAGATAGGTATCCATTCCCGCGGTGAAATCGAACAGGGTGCGGCTGTAGAGCGGCAGCCCGGTGCCGGCGGGACAGATCCGGTAGGCACCGGCGATCTCCCACTCCTGCTCGTCCCAGAGCAGCAGATGCTCATAGTGCTGATCGAAACCGTCGAGGTCGCGGCGCTGACCCGAGCCCTCGGCCACGGCGCGGAAGGCCAGTTCGCGCAGGCGGCCGATTTCGCGCATCACCGCGGAATCCGCGCAGTGGCGATACCGGTAAATCTTCTTGCCGTCCATGGTCTCGCCGAGCGGATCGCAAGCGCGCACCTCGGTGCGCAGCTGGTGGCGGTTCTCGGGATGGGCGATGGCGGTTTCGTTGGGGAACAGCCCGGAGCGATCGCTGCCGACGCGGTACAGATGGCGGCGGAACAGCTTGGCCTTTTCGCGCGGTGGCAGCTCGATGCGCTGGTAGCTGGAGAAGCTGACCGGCTGCCCGATGCGCACGTCCACGCAGCGCTTGGCCTGCTTGAACATCTCCCGCACCAGCCACAGCGTGGAAAGCGGCCGGGCCAGAAACGACAGGGCGTAGAAAAAGGTCGAATTGCGGCCGTCGATGAACACCGGCACGATCGGGGCGCGGGCGCTGGCGGCGACGCGCAGGAACCCGGTATGCCAGCGGCCATCGCGGATACCCTTGGGGCCGAGTCGTGAAACCTCGCCGGAGGGGAAGATGATCAGCGCGCCTTCCGCATTCAGAAACTCGCCGAGTGCGCGCAGGTTCTGGCGCGCGGTGTTGCCACCCATGTTGTCGACCGGCAGCAGCAGGTTGCGCAGGGGCCCGATGGCGGTGAGCAGATCGTTGGCGACGACCTTGACGTCGGGGCGGAGTTCGCGCACCAGCTTCAGCAACGCCAGGCCATCGAGGGAGCCGATGGGATGGTTGGCGACGATCACCACCCGGCCGTGGGCGGGAATATGGTGCCGTTCGCGATCGCGCAGCCGATAGGAAAAATCGAAGTAGTCGAGCACCTGTTCGACGAAGTCGAAACCGGTCACATGCGGATAGTTGGCGCCGAACTGGCGGATTTCCTTTTCGTGAAACAGCAGCCGCAGCGCGGTGAGCAGCGGTTTGGCCAGCAGCGGACGGTCGAGGAGCAGTTGCGGGTAGCGTTCCTGTACGAAGTGTTCGACGTCCAGCATGCGGCGTTCCGGGAGGGGGAGCAGACGCCGGCTACGTTATAACGGTTCCTTGACGGAACGGTGACATGGCGGGCGAACCGCGGTCCGCCCGGTGCGCTTCAGCGCAGATGACCCAGGTGGCGGGCGACCACTTGCAGGGTGGACTTGAACACCCGGGGGGTGGCGCCGAGGATGTGGCCGGAGTCCAGATAGTTGTCGCCGCCCTGGAAATCGCTCACCAGACCACCCGCCTCGCGCACCAGCAAGACCCCGGCGGCGATGTCCCAGGGCTTGAGGTACATCTCCCAGAAGGCATCGCAGCGCCCGGCGGCGACGTAGGCGAGATCCAGCGAGGCCACGCCCAGGCGCCGGATGCCGGCGGAATCGCCCGCCAGTTCGCGCAGGCAGGCCAGATAGGCTTCCATTTCCTCCAGCGGATAGCCGCTGAACGGAATCCCGGTGGCGTAGAGGGCGCCGCCGGGGTTGATGCGGCCGGAGACGCGCAGGCGCCGGCCATTCAGAAAGGCGCCGTGGCCGCGGCTGGCGGTGAATTCCTCGTCCTTGGCGGGATCGTAGATCACCGCGTGCTGCAAGCGGCCGCGGTGACGAAATCCGATTGAAACCGCGTAGTGGGGAATGCCATAGATGAAATTGGTGGTGCCGTCGAGCGGGTCGATGATCCACTGGCTGTCCGGATCGCGGCCGGTGATGGCGCCGGATTCCTCGCCAAGAAAGCTGTGGTCGGGATAGGCGCGGCGCAGGTGCTCGATGATCAGCTGTTCCGAGGCGCGATCGACCTCGGTGACGAAATCGTTGCGACCCTTGGCGTCCACCTGAACCCGGTCGAGCCGGCCGCTGGCGCGCTGGATCAGGTCGCCGGCCGCGCGCGCGGCGCGCAGGGCAATGGTCAGCATGGGTTCCATTGCGGTGTCCGGACGATTGAGGGAGGGCGCGCATTCTAGCAGCTTGCCAATAGCTGCTGCGGCGCTTCTCCGAGGGCACCGGATAGGCCGCGCCAGCCTCTCGCCGCGGCGCGATACGGGTTTGGCGGCGATCGGCTCTGCTACACTGCGCCACCCGCTCGTCGCTGCGAATCGAGATGCCCGGCAATTTTGCAAATGTGCGCGTGGTGCTGGTCAACACCAGCCATCCCGGCAACATCGGCGCTGCCGCCCGGGCGATGAAGAACATGGGGCTGGAGCGCCTGTATCTGGTCGAACCCCGGGAGTTTCCCGCGCCGCGCGCGCAGTGGCGAGCAGCCGGGGCGGTCGACGTGCTGGAGCGCGCCCAGGTCGTCGGCAGCCTGGCCGAGGCCATCGCCGATTGCGCGCTGGTGATCGGCACCAGCGCGCGCGAGCGGCGCATCCCCTGGCCATTGCTCGATCCCCGCGAGTGTGGCCAGCGCGCCTGGCAGGAATCGGTGCAGCATCAGGTGGCGCTGGTGTTCGGGCGCGAGGATCGCGGCCTGACCAACGACGAGCTGGCCCAGTGCGGTTTTCATGTCCATATTCCCGCCAACCCCGAGTACAGCTCCCTCAATCTCGCCGCTGCGGTCCAGGTGCTGGCCTACGAGCTGCGCATGGCCGCGCTCGCGGATGCCGGGGGCGAGTGCGCGACCCAGTCCTGGGACGTGCCGCACGCGCGGGCCGAGGACATCGAACTCTATTTCGAACACCTCGAGCGCGTGCTGGTCGAGATCGGCTTCCACGACCCCGCCAACCCGCGCCAGACCATGGCGCGGCTGCGACGCCTGGTGGCGCGCATTCGCCCGGACCAGATGGAGTTGTCGATGCTGCGCGGCGTGCTCACTGCGATGCAGAACTTTGTCTGGCGCGCCCGTGGCGCTGCTTCTCCTGCGGAACCCGCCGCACGCGCCGCGGACGAACGGCCGGCGGGCTGACCTCGGGAGCCCAGCGCGGTGCAGCTGCCGACCTACCTCGATTACGCCGCGACCACGCCGGTCGATCCGCGCGTGGCCGAGCGCATGGCCGGATTTCTGACGATCGACGGGGTATTTGGCAATCCGGCGTCGCGGGCGCATCGCTACGGCTGGCAGGCCGAGGCCGCGGTCGAGGAGGCCCGGGCCCAGGTCGCAGAAACCCTCAATGCCGACCCCCGCGAAATCGTCTGGACCTCGGGGGCGACCGAGGCCGACAACCTTGCGCTGAAGGGCTGTGCGTTCTCTTATTGCCAGCGTGGCCGTCACCTGGTCACTTCCCGCATCGAACACAAGGCGGTGCTCGATACCTGCGGCTACCTGGAGACCCAGGGTTTCGAGGTCAGCTACCTGGATCCGGATGCGGATGGCCTGATCGCGCCGGCCGCGGTCGCCGGGGCACTGCGCCCGGATACCATCCTGGTGTCGATCATGCACGTCAACAACGAGCTCGGCACCATCAACGACATCGCCGCGATCGGTGCGCTGTGTCGGGAACGCAAGGTCCTCTACCACGTCGATGCTGCACAGAGCATCGGCAAGGTCGCGGTCGATCTGGCGGCGCTGCCGGTCGATCTGCTGTCGCTGTCGGCGCACAAGGCCTACGGCCCCAAGGGCATCGGCGCGCTCTTTGTGCGCCGCAGCGGCGCGGTGCGCCTGCATCCGCAAATGCACGGCGGCGGGCACGAACGCGGCCTGCGCTCAGGCACCTTGCCCACCCACCAGATCGTTGCCATGGGCGAGGCCTTCCGCCTCGCCGCGCTGGAGTTCGCCGCCGACCGTGAACGCATGGAGGCCCTGCGCGCGCAGTTTCGCGCGGCGCTGGCCGATCTGCCCGGGGTCCATCTCAACGGCTCGCGCCACCGACGGGTGCCCGGAATCGTCAATCTGAGCTTTGCCGGGGTCGAGGGCGAAGCCCTGCTGCTCGCCCTCAAGGATATCGCCGTGTCGTCGGGTTCGGCCTGCACCTCGGCGAGTCTCGACCCCTCCCATGTGCTGCGCGCGCTGGGCATCGCGGACGATCTCGCCCACGCGACCCTGAGATTCAGCTTCGGTCGCTTCACCCGGCCCGAGGATATCGAGCGCGCGGCTGCCGCGGTGCGCAACGTGGTGACCGGACTGCGCGGAGCGGGGCCGATCGACGCCGCGGACGGACGCGCCCCCTGGGCGGAAGGGGCGGACGCCCCGGTGTGAGTGGCGGACGTCCCGGCGTGAGTGGTCAGCGCCGGGTTGGGCTGCTGCCCGGTTGCAACAGCACCGGGTTGCAACGGTACTGGGTTGCAGCGGTACCGGGTTGCAACAGCACCGGGTTGCCGTGCATTCGACGCGGGCTCGGCTATACTCCGGTGCCAGGACGGCGGCGACCGGGGATTGCAGCGGCACCCCGAACAGCAGTTCCGCCCCCGGGTTCGCGCCCGGCGGCGATAGGGCATGGACCCGAGCCCGGCGGCGGATATCTGCGAAAGGCGAAGGATGTCTTCGAAAGAAGAATGTCTTCGAAAACCGGAGCTCCGGAGTGCTCGGTGAGTGACTCCAGCTGCGAGCTGTACCGGCGCGTGGTGGAGACCGCGCCCTTCGGGCTGCTGTTCTTCGTCTACGGCGTCTGCATCGAGGCCAACCCGGAAGCACTGCGGTTGCTGGGCTGCACCCGCACCCAGCTGCTCGGCCAGGATCTGGGAGCTGCTCTGCCCCACGAATCCGTGGCCCTGGCGTCCTTCAAGGAACAGGTGCGTGCCACGGTTGCGGCGGGCCAGAACCAGGCGATCTGGGAGTTGCGCAGCGCCGACGAGTCATTGCGCTGCCTGATCCATCTGCGTCCGGGCGGTGGCGCCCAACAGCACGAACTGACGGTCACCCTGCATTCGTTTCCGCTGGTGGTGGCAGCGGAGTCCGCGCCGGGTGCGGGAGCGTGCGCGCACCCCGGCGGCGATGCGGCGACCACGCCGCTCGACCGGGCAGCCGCGCCCCTGGATTCGGCCTACTGGGATCCGCTGACCCGGCTGCCGACCCGCCTGGCGATGATCGAACATCTGCGCGAGCAGTGGGGTGGCAGTGGCGGTGGCCGCTGCGCGGCGCTGATGCTGTTCGATCTCGACAACTTCAAGGACATCAACGATTCCTGGGGCCATGATCTCGGTGATCGCGTGCTGGCCAGGATTGCCGCCTCGCTGCATCGCCAGCTGGTGACCAGCGGTCCGCCCGGCGCCTTTCTCGCGCGCCACGCCGGGGATGAATTCCTGCTCTTTGTGCCCGATTTGGCCGACAGCCTGACCGAGGCGGCGGTGAAGGCGCGGGCCATCGCCGATGCCCTGCGCAAGCAGCTGGCGGCGCCGATTTTTCTGGAAGGCAGCGAGTTCGTGCTGACCGCGAGCATCGGCATCTCGCTGCTCAGCGATCCCGATCTGGACGCCGAGCGGGCCCTGCAATTCGCCGATACGGCCATGTACGAGGCCAAGCGCAAGGGTCGCAACAGCTACGCGTTTTTCGATCGCTCGATCGCCGCCAAGGCGCAGCGTCAGGTGGCGCTGAACACCCGGCTGCGCAAGGCCGTGGACAATCAGGAATTTGCGCTCTACGTACAGCCGCTGGTGGGGGTGACCGAAAACCGGCTGGTGGGCGGCGAAGTGCTGCTGCGCTGGATCAACAGCGATCGCATGACCAGCATGCCCTCCGAGTTCATTCCCCTGCTCGAGACTTCTGGGCTGATCGTGGATGTCGGCCACTGGGTGATTCGCACTGCCTGCGAGACCCTGCGCGGTTATCTGGATTCCGGCGTGTGGCGCCACGACATGCAGCTGCACATCAATGTGAGCCGGCGCCAGTTTCAGGATCCCCGGTTACAGGATGTCATTCGTCACAGCCTGCTCAGCTACGGCATCGACCCGGGGCTGATTGCGCTGGAGATCACCGAGACCCTGGCCATGGAAGATGTCGAGGGCACCGTGGCCAAGATGAAGGTCATCAAGGCGATGGGGGTGGGCTTCGCGGTCGATGATTTCGGCGTGGGGTATTCGTCGATGAGCGCGTTGCGCCGGCTGCCCTTCGACCGGCTCAAGATCGATCGCGAGTTCGTGCGCCACATGCATCGGGATGCCGATGCACGCGGTATCGTCGAGGCGATTCTGGCCCTGTCGCGGCAGTACGGCCTGCAGGTGATCGCCGAGGGCGTCGAGGATGGCGCCACCCTGGAGCTGCTGCGGCACTTCGGTTGCGACGGCTACCAGGGCGCGCTCTACAGCATGCCGGTCTCGGTGGATCGGTTCGAGGCCCTCCTGGTGCAGGAGGCAGTGGCGTGACGGGGGTCGCGTTTGTGACGGAGGGCGCGTTTGTTGTGTCCGCATGGGGGGCAAGAGTAAAATGCCCGCCCTTTCCAGTGGGCAGACGGTGACTTGTCGCGCCCGGATCATCGGAGTCGTCCTCGCATGTCCAGTCAGCGCACGCTTTCCATCATCAAGCCCGATGCCGTGGCGAAGAACGTCATCGGCGAAATCACCACCCGGTTCGAGAAGGCCGGCCTGCAGGTGGTTGCCGGCCGCATGCTGCACCTTTCACGCGAGCAGGCCGAGGGCTTTTACGCCGAGCATCGCGAGCGCCCCTTCTTTGGCGATCTGGTCGCCTTCATGACCTCGGGCCCGGTGGTGGTGCAGGTGCTCGAAGGCGACAACGCCATTGCACTCAACCGCGAGCTGATGGGCGCCACCAATCCGCGCGAAGCGGCTCCCGGCACCATCCGTGCCGATTTTGCCGAATCGATCGACGCCAACGCCGTGCATGGCTCCGACTCCCCGGCCTCGGCCGCGCGGGAAATCGCGTACTTCTTCAATGGCGGCGAAATCCACGCTCGCTGAGCGCGCACGCTACCTGGTCGTGGACAGCCGCGCGGGCCGTCGCGGCGGGTCGCCGGCGGCGCCGCGGGTCGCCCGCATTGCGCTTCCTCCAGGTCGCAGTGCCCGGCGCCGGGACGCGGCGCCGTGTTCCGAGCCGGGATGGTGGCGATGAGCAAGGTCAATCTGCTTGGCTTGACGGCTGCCCAGCTCGGCGATTTCTTCGCCACCATCGGCGAGCGCGGCTTTCGCGCCATCCAGGTGCTGAAATGGATTCACCAGCGCGGTGAAACCGATTTTGCCGCCATGACCGACCTTGGTCGGGCGCTGCGCGAAAAGCTCGCCGCAGTGGCCGAGGTGCGGCCGCCGGAAGTGGTCAGCCAGCAGGACTCTGCCGATGGCACCTGCAAGTGGCTGGTGCGGGTCGATGGCGGCGATTGCGTGGAAACCGTCTACATCCCCGAGCGCGGTCGCGGGACCCTGTGCATTTCCTCGCAGATCGGTTGCGTACTGGATTGCAGCTTCTGTTCCACCGGCAAGCAGGGCTTCAACCGCGATCTCACCGCCGCCGAGATCATCGGCCAGCTGTGGATCGCCAACCGGGCATTCGGCAATTTCGCTGGCCGCGACGAGCGGCGGGTGACCAACACCGTGATGATGGGCATGGGCGAGCCCCTGCTCAATTTCGACAACGTGGTCGCCGCCATGAACATCATGCTGGACGACAACGCCTATGGCCTGTCCAAGCGCCGGGTCACCCTGAGCACTGCCGGCGTGGTGCCCATGCTGGAGCGGCTGGGCGATGTCTCCGACGTGTCCCTGGCGATTTCCCTGCATGCGCCGAACGATGCGTTGCGCAACCAATTGGTACCGCTCAATCGCAAGTATCCCATCGCCGAACTGCTTGCCGCGGCGCGCGGTTATCTGCGCAAGCTGCCCGACACCCGGCGCCGGATCACCGTGGAATACACCCTGATCGATGGCGTCAACGATGCCCCGGAGCAGGCGCGCGAGCTGGGTCGGCTGCTGTGCGATACGCCCTGCAAGATCAACCTGATCCCCTTCAACCCGTTCCCGGGTGCCGGTTATCGACCGGTGCGCCCCCAGGCCGTGGCTCGCTTCAAGGATATCCTGGCCGCTCAGGGGTACACTGTGACGGTCAGATCCACCCGCGGTGACGACATCGCGGCTGCCTGCGGGCAACTCGCCGGTGAGGTGAACGACCGCACCCGGCGCAGCGATCGTTACCGCCAGCGCTGGGCCAATGCGCCAGACGGTACCGGCGCCAACGATAATGAAGAACAGACCGTGAGGATCATCGGTGGATAGTCGTCGTGCGGTGAGGGGAGTGCTGCTGGCGCTGATCGTCGCGGTGACGGCCGCTTGTTCCACCACCAGCAAGACGACCAGCACCACGCTGACTACTAGCAGCCCCGACAAGAAGACGGAGAAGGATCGCAAGCAGGAGGCGGTTGCCAACTACGTCCAGGTGGGGTTGGGCTACATCGGCCAGCGCAATCGCGATCAGGCACGGCTGAATCTGCTGCGCGCGCTGGAGATTGATGGCCGGTCGCCCGCGGCGCACAACGGCATGGCGCTGCTGTTTCAGCTCGAAAAGGATCCCAAGGGCGCCGAGGAACATTTCCGGAAGGCGCTCGGTTACGACGGCGGTTTCACCCAGGCGCGCAACAATTACGGGGTTTTTCTGGCCACCCAGGAGCGCTATCAGGAGGCCTTTGCCCAGTTCGAGATCGCCTCCCGCGATGTCAACTACACGCTGCGGCCACAGGTGTTTTCCAGCCTGGGGGCGATGGCCAACCGGCTGGGTCGCGCCGAGGAGGCGAAGGACGCCTGGGAGCGCGCGATCGCACTGGACCCCAGTCTCCCGGGGCCTTACCTGGAACTCGCCGAACACCACTTCTCGCGCAGCGAACCGCCCGTGGCCAAGCGCTACCTGGCGGCCTACGGCCAGCTGGCCAAGCCCAGCGCCCGCAGTCTGTGGCTGGAGGTGCGGATGGAAGCTGCCTTCGGCAACGAGAATGGGGTGGCGAGCAAGGGGCTGGCGCTGCGCAAGCTGTTTCCTCATGCGGCGGAGACCGTCGAATACCAGAAGTGGAGTCGGGACCGTGGCGCTGCCCGATGAGGGTGTGATGCTGTGCCTGCCCGGCATCGCGCTGCGCCAGGCGCGCGCGGCCGGCGGGCTGTCGGTCGAAGACCTGGCGGCGCAGACCTGCATCCCCCGGCGCTACCTGCTGGCGCTGGAGGCGGACGACTACACGCGGTTGCCAGATCCGGTCTATGTGCGCGGGTATCTGCGGCGCTGTGCCGCGCTGCTCGATGGCGACGCCGAGCGCTGGGTGGCCGATTTCGATCTCCAGTACCGGGAACGCTGCGGTGATGGGAGCTGTCGCCAGATGGGGCGCCGGGATGGCCGCGGCACGGCCCGTGGCTGGCGCATGCTGGGTGGCGTGCTTGGCGGTCTGCTGGTGGCGGCGGGCTCGCTGGCGGCCTGGTTGAAATGGCGATGAAGCACGACAGCGGCATCCGGCGGCGGGTCTCCCGCCAGATCATGGTCGGCCAGGTCGCGGTGGGTGGCGCTGCGCCCATCTCGGTGCAGAGCATGACCAACACCGAGACCACCGATGTGGCCGCCACGGTGGCGCAAATCCGTGCCATTGCGGATGCCGGCGCCGACATCGTCCGTGTCTCGGTGCCTTCGCTGGACACCGCCGAGGCATTTGGGGCGATCCGTCGCCAGGTGGCGGTGCCGCTGGTTGCCGACATTCATTTCGACTACCGCATCGCGCTGCGGGTGCTCGATCTCGGCGTCGATTGCCTGCGCATCAACCCGGGCAACATCGGCCGCGAAGAGCGCGTGCGCGCGGTGGTGGAGAAGGCCCGGGATCTGGGCGTGCCCATCCGCATCGGGGTCAACGCCGGCTCGCTAGAGAAAGACTTGCAGGTCAAGTACGGCGAACCCACCGCCGCGGCCCTGGTGGAATCGGCGCTGCGGCACATCGACATCCTTGAGCGGCTGAGTTTTCGGGAATACAAGGTCAGCCTCAAGGCATCGGACGTGTTCATGGCGATGGCCGCCTATCGCCAGATTGCCGGGCAGGTCGATTGCCCGCTGCATCTCGGCATTACCGAGGCTGGCGGTTTCCGCTCCGGCACGGTGAAATCTGCGGTGGGGCTTGGAGCGCTACTGCTCGACGGCATCGGCGATACGCTGCGCATTTCGCTCGCCGCCGATCCGGTCGAGGAGGTACGGGTCGGCTGGGATCTGCTCAAGTGCCTGGGGCTGCGCTCGCGGGGCGTCAACCTGATCGCCTGTCCCAGCTGTTCCCGGCAGAATTTCGACGTGATCGGCACCGTCAATGCGCTCGAAGAGCGCCTCGCCGACATCACCGAAGCGCTGGACGTGGCGGTGATCGGTTGCATCGTCAATGGGCCCGGGGAGGCGCGGGTGGCCGACCTGGGCCTGACCGGCGGCACCCCCAGGCACCTGCTCTATCGCGACGGCAAGGTGCAGCAGAAACTCGACAAGGGCGAGCTCGTCGATCAGCTGGAGCAGCACATTCGCGCTACAATCCGCGCCCGCGCCGAGCGCGACGCGGAGCTCATCGCCCGCGGCTGATTTTTCAGGTATCACCCCTTGATCTCGATCCAGTCCCTGCGGGGCATGAACGACATATTGCCCGACGAAACCCCGCGCTGGCGGTTTCTGGAGGCGACGCTGGGCGAGTTGCTGGCCGAATACGGCTACCGCGAAATCCGCTTCCCGCTGCTGGAGAACACCGAGCTGTTCCGGCGCTCCATCGGCGAGGTCACCGATATCGTCGAGAAGGAGATGTACAGCTTCGCCGACCGCAACGGCGAGAGCGTAACCCTGCGTCCCGAAGGCACCGCGAGCTGCGTGCGCGCCGCGGAACAGCACGGACTGTTGCGCGACGCCGTGCAGCGGCTCTGGTATCGCGGGCCGATGTTTCGCCATGAACGCCCGCAGAAGGGCCGGCTGCGCCAGTTTCATCAGTTGGGCGCCGAGGTCTTCGGCCTGCCCGGCCCCGACATCGACGCCGAAATGCTGACTATGACCGATCGCCTGTGGCGTCGGCTCGGCCTGCGCGACTGCATCGAGCTCGAACTCAATTCGCTGGGCAGCAGTGCCGCGCGCGCCGCCTATCGCGAGGCCCTGGTCAGCCATCTGTCCCGTTATCGCGCCGACCTGGATGCGGACAGCCAGCGCCGCCTGGACACCAACCCGCTGCGCATCCTCGACAGCAAGGTCGAGCGCACCCGGGAGTTGCTCGTCGATGCCCCGGCGCTGACCGACTATTTCGATGCCGAATCGACGGAGCACTTTGCCCGGCTGCGCGCGCAGCTCGACGCCGCCGGGATCCGCTACCGGATCAATCCCCACCTGGTGCGTGGGCTCGATTACTACGGCAAGACCGTGTTCGAATGGACAAGCGATCGCCTGGGCGCCCAGGCCACCGCCTGCGCGGGCGGGCGCTACGACGGCCTGGTGGGGCAGCTCGGCGGCAAGCCCACGCCCGCCATCGGCTTTGGCATCGGCCTCGAACGGTTGTTGCTGTTGCTGGAGGCGACCGCGGCGGATCCGGCCGTCGATCAGGGCTCGCCGGACGCCTACCTGGTGGTTGCCGAGGGGATGGCAGCGCTACCCGTGGCCGAGCGTCTGCGCGATGCGGTCCCCGGCCTGCGGCTGCTCCAGCACTGCGGCGGCGGCAGCCTCAAGAGCCAGTTCAAGCGCGCCGATCGCAGTGGCGCGCCGCTGGCGCTGATTCTGGGCGCGGAGGAGGCGGCCTCGGGAACGCTTACCATCAAGCATCTGCGCGAAGACCAACCCCAGCAGCGGCTGACGCTAGACCGGGTGGCAGCGCTGTTGGCGGACGCCCGAGCGTCGACAAGACCCACCGATTGAAATCCACAGGACCGCAGGATCTTCCATGGCCGATCACATTGCCGATGAGGAACAACTCGAAGCGCTCAAGCGCTGGTGGAAACAGTACGGCGCCAGTCTGGCGCTGGCGGTGGTGCTCGGGGTAGGCAGCTGGTTCGGCTGGAGCCAGTGGCAGAGCTCCCGCGAGAGCAGGGCCCAGGCGGCCTCGCTGGTATACGAGGAAATGATGTCCGCGATCGGCATGACCGCCATCGAGGAATTGGCCCCGGAACCGCTGCAAGCCATCGCCGCCAAGGCAGAACAGCTCAAGAAGGAATATGGCGGCACCCAGTACGATCGTCTCGCGCGTTTGCTGCTGGCCCGGCTCGCGGTGGCGCGCGAGGATTTTGAGGTCGCCGCTGCCGAGTTGCGCGTGGTCATGGACGATGATGGTGACCAGGAGCTGGCACTGCTGGCGCGGTTGAGGCTGGTGCGGGTGCTGACCGCCCAGCAGCGCTATGACGACGCGCTGCGCCTCGCCGAGACGGAAGTTCCCGACGCCATGGTTGCCGAATTCGCCGAGGCGCGCGGCGATGTCCACGGGTTGCGCGGGGAGCGCGAGGCCGCGGCGAGCGCCTACCAGGCTGCGCTTGACGCCAGCGCCGAAAAGCCTAATTCACCGCTCGCAACCCTGCTGCGCATCAAGCTGGATCAGGTCAAGCCCGCGGCCACCAAGCCCGACGCTACCAAGCCCGAGGCCATCAAGCCTGAGGTCACGACACCCGCGGCCGCCAAGCCCGAGGCCGCCAAGCCCGAAGCCACCAAGACCGGGGATGCATCATGACGCGGCTGTTGCTGGGCTTGGGTATCGCGCTGTTGCTGAACGGATGCAGCAGCCTCAAATTCTGGGACGACGAAGCCAAGGCCGACGGCGCCGCCGTTGGTGGACAGAGCGCCCAGGCGGATGACGACAGCACCGCGGCGGACGCCGGGGAGGATGAGGACGCCGGGGAGGATGAGGACGCCGGGGAAGATGAGGACGCGGAGGAGCGCGACGAAGACGAGTTGCCGGACCTGCCGGATTTCGACGAGGCGGCGGAGCTCGATCGCGAGTGGAGTGTCGGCCTTGGCGACGAGCAGGAGCCTTTCGACGCGGTGCTGCGCCCGGTAATTGCCGAAGGCGTGGTCTATGCCGCGGGTCGCGAAGGCCGCGTGGTAGCCGTCGACGCCCAGGAAGGGGACCGCCGTTGGCGCATCGATCTCGATACCCAGCTCACCGGTGGCGTGGGTGCGGGTGCGGGCCTGGCGCTGGTCGGCACGGTGGCCGGAGACCTGGTCGCGCTGCGCGCGGAGACCGGCGAGGAGGCATGGCGGGCGCGACTGTCGAGCGAGATTCTCGCGCCCGCGGTGGCGGCGGGAGACATCGTGGTGGTGCAGACCCAGGACGCCAAGGTATACGGATTGGCCGCCGGTGACGGCAGCCGGCGCTGGTCCTTCGAGGCCGATCTGCCGGTGCTGACGCTGCGCGGCACGGCGACGCCGGTGTTGAGCGACAACCTGGTGCTGGTGGGTTTCGCCAATGGCAAGCTGGTGGCGCTCGATCTGGCTTCGGGAACGCCGCGCTGGGAGGCCCGGGTTGCCATGCCCAGCGGACGCACCGAGCTCGAACGCATGGTCGATCTCAACAGTCCGGTGCTGGGCGGCGATATCGTCTATGCGGTCAGCTATCAGGGTCGGGCTGGCGCCTTTACCCGGGGCAGCGGCCGCGAGCTGTGGACCCGGGAGGTCTCCAGTCATCAGGCCCCGGCGCTGGGTGGCGAGCACCTGTTCGTGGTCGATACCGAGGATCGCGTGATCGCCCTGCGGGTGAGTGGCGGCCAGCAATTGTGGGTCAATGACGAGTTGCGCGGGCGCAAGCTCTCGGCACCCTTGGCGATCGGTGATCTGGTCGCAGTGGCCGATATCGAGGGCTATGTGCATCTGCTTGCGGCGACCGACGGCAAGCTGGTGGGGCGGCGCAAGGTCGATGGCGACGGCATCGTCGTGCCCATGGCCGGTCAGGGCAACCGGATTTTCGTCCAGGACAACAGCAGCGACCTGTCCGCCTACCGTGTGCTCGGTGCGGGTGCGGCAGAAGACGCGGCGGCCAGCGAGCCAGAGGGCGAGTGATCATGGCGAATGCCGGCGGTTCGAGGATCCCGGGCAGGATTGCATGCTGCCGGTAGTCGCCCTGGTGGGCCGTCCCAACGTCGGCAAATCGACGCTGTTCAATCGCCTGACCCAGTCGCGCGAGGCGCTGGTTGCGGATTTTCCGGGGCTGACCCGCGACCGTCGCTATGGCGAGGCGCGCTTCGAGGGCCGCCGCTTCGTGGTCATCGACACTGGCGGCATCACCGGGCAGGAATCCGGTATCGACAGCGCCATGGCCGAGCAGTCCTATCGCGCCATCGAGGAAGCGGATGCCATTTTCTTTATGGTGGACTGCCGTGACGGGTTGACGGCAGTAGATGAAGAGATCGCCGCCCGGCTGCGCCAGGGTCGGGTGCCGGTCTACTTGGTGGCCAACAAGATCGACGGCACCAATCCCGATCTGGTGCTGGGCGATTTCCACCGCCTGGGCCTTGCCCGGCTGTTCCCGGTCACCGCTACCGGCGGCCGCGGCGTTCGCGGCCTGCTCGCCGCGCTGCTGGCCGAGCTGCCCCTACCCGAACCACCTCGCGAAGTCTGGCCGGATAGTGAAGCCTTGCCGGATGGCGAAGCTCGGCCAGATGGCGAAGCCTTGCCGGCTCGCGAACCCTTGCCGAAAGGCATGGGTGACAGCATCCGCGTCGCCGTGGTGGGCCGGCCCAACGTCGGCAAGTCCACGCTGGTGAACCGGCTGCTGGGCGAAGAGCGGGTAGTGGTCTACGACCAGCCGGGCACCACCCGCGACAGTATCTACATCGATTACGTCCGCAACGGCGTGCGCTATACCCTGATCGACACCGCGGGCGTGCGCCGGCGCAAGAGCATCGATCTGGCGATCGAGAAGTTTTCCATCGTCAAGACGCTGAAGGCCATCGACGACGCCCAGGTGACCGTGCTGCTGGTCGACGCCAGCGAAGGGCTGGTGGACCAGGATCTGCACCTGCTCGGCTATTGCCTGGAGGCGGGTCGGGCACTGGTGCTTGCGGTCAACAAATGGGATGGCTTGGCGCCGGAGCGCCGCGACTGGCTGCGCCGCGAGCTCGAGCGACGGCTGCGTTTTGCCGATTTCGTCGATGTCCATTTCATTTCGGCACTGCATGGCAGTGGTGTCGGCGATCTGTATCCCTCGGTGCAGCGCGCCCACCGCGCGGCGACCGATCAGTACGGCACCGCGCGGCTGACGCGAATTCTCCACGATGCCATCGCCACCCACCCGCCACCGATGGTGCGCGGGCGGCGCATCAAGCCGCGCTTCGCCCATCTGGGCGGACGCAATCCCCCGCTGGTGGTGATCCATGGCACCCAGGTGGAGCAATTGCCCAACCAGTATCTGCGCTATCTCGAAAAAGCCTTCCGGCGCGGCCTGGATCTGCACGGCACCCCGGTGCGCATCGAGCTGAAATCCTCGGTCAACCCCTACGCCGGGCGCAAGAACGAACTCACCCCGCGCCAGATCGCCCGCAAGCGCCGCGCCATGGCGCATTACAAGAACGAGCGCTGAGGCGTCTCCGCCTCGGATTCCACGACGGGTTGGATTCACGGCGCCTGTCGCCTTGCACCCTGCTGGGTCTACAGCACTTCCTGCGGATCGGCGTCAATGCTCCAGCGCACCCCGCGCGCCTCTGGCAAGGTCTCCAGACTGGCCGCCAACTGCGGCAGCAGCCGCTGCAACGCGCCGCGCGTGGTGGCACTCAGGGTCAGCAGGTAGCGATAGCGGCCGCCGCGTTTTTCCATGGGTGCAGGCAGGGGCCCGAGAAACCGCACCTGGGCGTCGAGCGGTTCGCCGATGCGGCGGATGGCAGTGAGCAGGGCCTCGGCACGGGCGGCACTGGCCGCTTCGGCGCGCAGCAGACTGAGGGCGCCAAACGGCGGCAGGCCCGCCACCGCGCGCTGGGCCAGCAATTGCTCGGCAAACGCCGGATAGCCACGCTCGACCAGCAGCTTCAGCAGCGGGTGGTCGCAATAGTGGCTCTGGATCAGCACGGTGCCGGGCTGATCGCCGCGGCCGGCACGCCCCGCCACCTGGGTCAGCAGCTGGCCCAGGCGTTCAGCGCCGCGAAAATCCGCACTCATCAGCCCGGTGTCGGCATCGAGGATCACCGCCAGGGTGACATTGGGGAAATGGTGGCCCTTGGCCAGCATCTGGGTGCCGACCAGAAGACAGGGTCCGCCGCCGTGGATCTGGTCGAATCTGGCCTGCAGGCTGCTGCCGCTGCGCACGGTATCGCGGTCGATGCGCACCAGGGGAGCGTCCGGAAACAGCGCTTGCAGCGTCGCTTCGGTCTTTTCGGTGCCCTGACCGAGAAATTGCAGATCGCTGCCGCCACAGGATGGACACTGTGCCGGGAGCGCGCGGCGATGGCCGCAGTGGTGGCACAGCAGGTGGCGGGCGCGCAGGTGGGTGGTCAGCCTTGCCTCGCAGTGGGGGCAGCCGGCTACCCAGGCGCAGTCGTGACACAGCAGCGTGGCGGCGTAGCCGCGGCGATTCAGAAACACCAGCGCCTGCTGGCCGCGCGCCAGGGTTTCCGCGATGGCCTGGAGGGTGCGCGCCGAGATGCCTTGGCGCAGCTGGCTCCTGCGCAGATCGACGAGTTCCCAGCGCGGTGCCACGGCGGCGCCCGGACGCTCAGTGAGGCGCAGCCGGGCGTAGCGACCGGTGGCGGCATTGTGCAGGCTCTCCAAGGCCGGAGTCGCCGAGCCCAGCAGCAGCGGTACTCCGGTGCGACGGGCGCGCATCACCGCCACGTCGCGCGCCGAGTAGCGAAAGCCGTCCTGCTGCTTGTAGGAAAGATCGTGCTCCTCGTCGACGATGACGATGCCGAGCGCAGGCAGCGGCGCGAATACCGCCGAGCGGGTACCGATCAGCACGCCGATGTGGCCGTCGCGCGCCTGCATCCAGGTGCGCGCGCGCTCGGCTTCGCCGAGGCCGGAGTGGAGCACCCCCACCGGTCCGGCAAAGCGCGCGGTGAAGCGGGCCAGCGTCTGCGGGGTGAGACCGATCTCGGGTACCAGCACCAGCGCCTGGCGGCCCAGGCGCAGGACTTTTTCGATGGCGCGCAGGTAGACCTCGGTCTTGCCGGTGCCGGTGTCGCCGTGCAGCAGGTAGGCGTGATAGCCGTGCAATTCGATGGCTGCGAGCGCGGTCTGCTGATCGCGGTGCAGCGGCGGTGGACGCTCGCCGAGCAACACCTCGGGCGCGGTCGGCAAGGAAAGCGCAGCGGTGCTTTCCTCGATCAGACCGAGCTTCGCGAGGCTGTGGACGACGGCGGCAGTGATGCCGGCGGCGCGCAGTTCGGCGCGGGTTCGCGGCCGCTCGCGCAGCAGGCGCACCAGCTGTTGGCGGCGCGGTGCGTGCGGGAACGCGGGATCGGGCAGTCCGTGACCGTGGGTACTGAGTTGCCAATGCCGGGTGCGCAGATCCGGGCAGGCTTGGCCCTGGCGCAGCAGCGAGGGAAAGACACTGGCGAGGGCCTCGCCGAGCGGACATTGGTAGTACTCCGCGGCCCAGGTGACCAGCGCGAGCAGTTCTCCGCTGAGCAGTGGCTCGGCATCGAGCACGGCCTGGATGGCGCGCAGTTCGCGCCCCTCGCCGCCATGGCTGCGGTGACCGACCACGACGCCGACCAGTTCCCGGGTGCCGAAGGGAACCCGCACGCGGGAGCCGGCGGCGATTTCATGGCCGCAGCCTGGCGGCGGGAGATAGTCGAACAGGCGCCGCAGTGGCGAGGGCACCGCGACCTGATAGCAGCGGAGGGCGGGCATCAACCGGGAACAGGCATCGACACGGGACGGACACCGACCTTGAAGGCGCAGGGCTTTGTGACTAGTATGCGCGTCCCACAGGAGCGCAGCGTGCGGTGCCCGGCAAGGTAAAGGACCGGGTGGCGGCGCGCAAGTCACGTCCGCGAGGCAATTCCATGAAAGCAGAAATCCATCCCCCCTACGGCAAACTCACCGCAACCTGTAGTTGCGGAAATGTGATCGAAGTGGGTTCCACGCTTGCCGAGAACGTCCACCTCGACGTCTGTTCGGCCTGTCATCCGTTTTATACCGGCAAACAGAAGACGGCCGACACCGGTGGTCGCATCGACCGCTTCAACAAGCGCTTCGGCGCGCTCGGTGGCGGCGCCAAGCAGTAATTCCGGCACGCGCCAGTTCCAGCGCCCAACAATTTCCGCGCTCGGCAATTCCAGCGCCAATGGCAGTTCGAGACGCGCCCGGGAAGCGATTCCCGGGCGCGTTTTTCGTGCTGCTGGCGCAGCTGTTCTGCTCCGCGCTGCCGTTGTCGCCGGCAGTTGCCGCCGCCGCCGATTGCGCCCCGCCGGGTAGTGGCAGTGACGCGACCGTCGCGCGGGTGATCGATGGCGACACGCTGGAGCTTGGAGACGGCCGGCGCGTGCGACTGATCGGCATCAACGCGCCCGAGCTGGGTCACGGCCGGGCACCCGACCAGCCGCTTGCGCGTGCCGCCCGCGATCTGGTGATGGAGCTGCTCGGCAGTTCGGAACAGCGCCAGCCACAGATCACCCTGTACTTTGAAACCGCGCGCCGCGACCACTATGGCCGCTGGCTCGCCCACGTCCAGCGCGGTGGCACCAGCCTTGAGCGGGAGCTGCTCCGCCGTGGCCTTGCCTACCACGTCGCCTTGCCGCCCAATCTCGCCCTGGCGCCCTGTCTGCGCGCCGCCGAGCGCGCGGCCCGGAGCGCGCGCGCTGGCCTGTGGAGTCCGGCGCAGCCGGGGCCGGTGGCGAGCGCGGCCATCGCCCGGGGCGGCTACCAGCGGGTGCGCGGCCGGGTGGAACGGGTCGCCTTCGCCGATGCCTGGTGGATCCAGTTTGCCGGCGATTTCACCGCCGTGATCTATCCCGAGCACCAGGACTGGTGGGATCGGAAAACCGTTGCCGGTTGGCGTGGACAAACCATCGAGGTGCGCGGCTGGGTTTACCCCGCCCGGCGCGGTGGCTGGCGGATGAAGCTGCCGACGCCGGATGCCCGGTTGCCCTGATCAGCCCCCCGGTCCGGTCAGTGGAGCGCCGCTCGCGCCGGCAGCGGCCGGACGCAGTTCGACTGCGGCGGTGGCAATGCGGTGCAGGTTGCGCACCTCGCGATGCAGTGGACGCCATGCATAGAGGAACATGTCCAGCGGTCGCCACAGCGCGACCCAGCCGAGAATCAGCGCTCCTTCGCGGAGGAAGTCGGCGCCGAGTCCCTCCAGTCGGCTACCCACCAGGGTGCTGAACGCCAGACACAGGGCAAGGAACAGGCCGCCCAGGCTCAGCGCGGTGCGGGCTTCGCGCAAGTGCGCGCGCAGACGTCGCTGCGCTTCGCTGGCCTGCCAGACGAAATAGTGGCGGATGGCGTCCGGTGCCCGCGCGGCGGCTGCGGTATCCAGCACCTCGGCGGGCAGATAGAGCCGGATCTTGAAGACCGCGCGGCCCGGCAACTCTTCGGCGGCGCTGATCAGGTAGTGCTCGGCATCGCGGTCGAGATCGCGCTCGTGGAAGGGCGAGGGGTCGAGGGTGTTGAACAACTGCCGCAGCTGGCCGAGGTGCATTTCGATCAGAAAGCAACCGCCTTCGCGGCGGTAGGGCAGGGGCTGGACCGGCATGAATAGCGCTCCACTGGGAGCTTATCCTCGCTCGGCGCCGTCCCTCCCGCAACCATGCATTGGGTGGCGTGCATTGGGTGGCATGTATTCGGGAGCATGCATTCGGCGGCGCGGTCGATAGGGGCGGTCGATAGGGGTGGTGATAGGGGTGGTGGCGAGGCTGTTAGACTGGCCGCAACGGCCAGCCATGAATCGGCCAGTCATGAATAGGCCAGCCATGAGCCGGGCATTCATGGCCCAAGCATTCGTTGAACGACAAGCAGCTGATAACAGCGGAGCCCCCAATAACAGCGGAGCCCCCAATAACAGCGGAGCCCTTCCCAATAACAGCGGAGCAACTACCGATGGAATACCGCAAGCTGGGCAATACCGATCTCGACGTCAGCCTGATCTGTCTGGGCACCATGACCTGGGGCCAGCAGAACAGCGTGGACGATGCCCTGCAGCAGCTCGACTACGCCCTCGCACAGGGCGTCAACTTCATCGACACCGCCGAGATGTACCCGGTGCCGCCGCGCGCGGAGACCCAGGGTCGCACCGAGGAATGCATCGGTGAATGGTTCTCCCGCCGTGGCACCCGTCAGCGGGTGATCCTCGCTACCAAGGTGTCCGGGCGCTCCGATGCCCAGGGCGACTGGCGGCATCTGCGCGGCGGCCCGGAGCTCAGCCGCGAGCACATCCGCCAGGCGGTGCGGGATTCTCTCAAGAGGCTGCGCACCGACTACATCGACCTGTACCAGGTGCACTGGCCGGAGCGCACCACCAATTTCTTCGGTCAGCTCGGCTACCGGCACCGGGAACAGGAGGGGCTGAATTCCATCGAGGAGACGCTCTCCGCGCTCACCGAGCTGGTGCGCGAGGGCCTGGTACGCCACGTCGGCGTCTCCAACGAAACGCCCTGGGGGCTGATGCAGTATCTCAACGGTGCCCGGCGCGACGGCCTGGCACGCATCGCCAGCATCCAGAACCCGTACAACCTGCTCAACCGCAGCTTCGAAATCGGCCTCGCCGAGATGGCGATCCGCGAGCGCGTCGGGCTGCTCGCCTATTCGCCGCTGGCGATGGCCATGCTCACCGGCAAGTATGCCGGCGGCGCGCGGCCCGAGGGCGCGCGGCTGACGCTGTTTTCCCGCTTCCAGCGCTATTCGGGGCCGCAGGCGGTAGCCGCGAGCGAAGCCTATGTGGCGCTGGCGCGCCGCCACGGGATCGACCCGGGCGCCATGGCGCTGGCCTTCGTCAACAGCCGCGACTTCGTCACCAGCAACATCATCGGCGCGACCCGCCTCGACCAGCTCGAAGCCAACATCGCCAGCGTTTCCACGCGGCTGTCCGAAGAGGTGCTGGCCGGCATCGAGGACATCCACCGTCAGTACAGCAATCCCGCGCCCTGAGCGGAGCCGTGAGCCCAACGGCGGTGCTGGAATTCTGGTTCGGCACCGACCGCGCCCGGGCGCTGCGCGATCCGGCGCGCAGCCGCCTGTGGTGGCGCAAGGGCGCGGCTACCGATGCCGACATCCGCGCGCACTTCGGCACCTGGGTGGCGGCGGCGCTGGCTGGGCGCCTGCACCGCTGGGCCGACGAGCCCGACGGCCTGCTGGCGCTGGTACTTTTGGCCGACCAGTTCACCCGCAACATCCATCGCGATACGCCGGCAGCGTTCGCCGGCGATCCGCTGGCGCTCGCCTGGTGCCGGAAGGGTATCGCAGCTGGTCTCGAAGCCCGCCTCACGGCGGCCGAGCGCGCCTTTCTCTACATGCCCCTCGAGCACAGCGAGCTGCTGGCCGATCAGGACGAGTGCGTGGCCCACTTCGAGCAGCTTGCCGCCGAGTCCGCACCGGCGGATCGCGGCGCCTTGGCCGGGATGCTCGACTACGCCCGCCGGCACCGGGAAGTGATCCGCCGGTTCGGGCGCTTTCCGCACCGCAATGCCATCCTGGGCCGGACGTCGACCACGGAGGAAGTGGCGTTTTTGCAAATCCCCGGGTCTCGGTTCTGATTGTTCAACCGCCGACGTTCGCCCGGCCGGCCTTGATCATCATGGTCAGCCGGGCGATGCATACCAGCCGGCCCTCGTCGTCCCGGATGGGGATGTCCCAGATGTGGGTCGAGCGGCCCAGATGAATGGGGCGGGCGGTCGCGT
>DASUDS010000107.1:0-15744 GCA_036275455.1 Porticoccaceae bacterium | reverse complement strand
GAGATGGTGATGCCGGGCGACAACATCCAGATGGTGGTGACGTTGATTGCGCCGATCGCGATGGAAGATGGGCTGCGGTTTGCGATCCGGGAAGGTGGCCGCACCGTGGGCGCCGGCGTCGTCGCCAAAGTCATCGAGTGAGTGGGAAGGCCCGCCCGGGCATGCTGGCGGGCCGATTGCCGCCAGATGGCTGCCTGGTGGAACTTTGCCGCCAGAGAATTCCTTAACCTAGGCCAGTAGTTCAATTGGTAGAGCACCGGTCTCCAAAACCGGGGGTTGGGGGTTCGAGTCCCTCCTGGCCTGCCAGTATTCGACCGCAACGGACCCCCGCGGGTGGTCCCCTGATCCAGGCATGGCAGTGAGCGCATCCAACCAGGAACGTCCGGGCAGTATCCAGGAACGGCTGAAATGGCTTGCCGTTGCCCTGTTGGTTGGGGGCGGGGTATACGCGAACTACCATTTCGGCGATCAGCCCTTGCTGTATCGCGTATTGGGACTGGTAGCGCTGGCGGTGGCGGCGGTTGCCGTTGTGGCGCAGACCAGTCAGGGTGCGGCGCTGTGGGAGCTGCTCAAGGGCGCGAACATGGAGCGTCGGCGGGTCGTCTGGCCGAATCGCCAGGAGCGTAATCAGACCACGCTGGTGGTGGTTGGCTTCATTCTCGTCATGGCGCTGCTGCTCTGGTTGCTTGATTCGCTGTTCGGTTGGCTCGTCTCTTTGTTGATGGGTTGATCCAGGTTGTTGGTGGGCTGATCCAGATTGTTGGTGGGCTGATCCAGATTGTTAATGGGCTGATGCAGATGTCATCCAAGCGTTGGTATGTGGTGCACGCCTATTCGGGCCACGAAAAGAAGGTCGCCGCCTCGTTGCGTGAGCGCGTGGCGCGGGCGGGAATGCAGGAGTTCTTCGGCGACATTTTGGTGCCGACGGAAGAGGTCGTGGAAATCCGCGGCGGCCAGAAGCGCAAGAGCGAGCGCAAGTTCTTCCCCGGTTACGTCCTGGTGCAGATGGAACTGAACGACGACACCTGGCATTTGGTCAAGGAAACGCCCCGCGTCATGGGCTTCATTGGCGGCAAGGCCGACAAGCCGGCGCCAATCAGCGATCGTGAAGCAGACGCCATCCTTCGTCAGGTTCAGGATTCCGAGGAGAAGCCGCGGCCCAAGACGGTGTTCGAGCCAGGTGAGCTGATCCGGGTGGTCGACGGCCCGTTCAATGACTTCAACGCCACCGTTGAAGAAGTCAATTACGAGAAAAACCGGTTGCGGGTGGCGGTCATGATCTTCGGGCGCTCGACTCCGGTCGAGTTGGAGTTCACCCAGGTCGAAAAGGCCTGATACCACCAGGGGAGCCGGAGACGGGCGGGATGCTGTTCCGCCCCGAGGCGATGAACCCACAGGAGCTATGAAATGGCAAAGAAAATCGACGCCTACGTCAAATTGCAGGTGAAGGCCGGTCAAGCAAACCCAAGTCCTCCGGTTGGCCCGGCATTGGGTCAGCGCGGGGTCAACATCATGGAGTTCTGCAAGGCGTTCAATGCCCAAACCCAGGGCATTGAGCTTGGCCTGCCGATTCCGGTGGTGATTACGGTCTACAGTGACCGCAGCTTTACCTTCATCATGAAAACGCCGCCCGCATCGGTGCTGCTGCGCAAGGCGGCAGGTATCGAAAGTGGCAGTTCGCGGCCCAACACCCAAAAAGTGGGCAAGGTAACCCGGGCGCAGGTCGAGGATATCGCCAAGCAGAAAAGCCCCGATCTCACCGCAGCCGATCTGGAGGCCGCCGTGCGCACGATCGCCGGCACGGCCCGATCCATGGGCCTCGAAGTGGAGGGCGTCTAATGGCCAAGTTGTCGAAGCGTCAGCGGGCGATCCGCGAGAAAGTCGAACCCGGAAAGCTGTACGGAATCGAAGATGCCGTGAGCCTGTTGCAGGCCTTGCCGCCGGCCAGATTCGTTGAATCCGTCGAGGTTGCCATCAATCTGGGCGTGGATCCGCGCAAGTCGGATCAAGCCGTGCGCGGTGCCTCGACCCTGCCCCATGGCACCGGTAAGACAGTGCGTGTGGCCGTGTTTGCCCAGGGCGCTGGCGCCGATGCGGCCACTGCCGCGGGTGCAGATCTGGTGGGCATGGAAGATCTGGCCGAGCGCATCAAGGGCGGCGAGATGGATTTCGACGTGGTGATCGCCAGCCCCGACGCCATGCGCGTGGTGGGCCAGCTGGGCCAGATTCTGGGGCCGCGGGGTTTGATGCCCAACCCCAAGACTGGCACGGTAACTCCCGATGTGGTCACTGCCGTCAAGAATGCCAAGGCCGGCCAGGTGCGTTTTCGCGCCGACCGCAACGGCATCATTCACGGCGGCGTCGGCAGCGTGAAATTCGAGGTGGCAGCGCTGAAGGAAAATATCGAGGCGCTGCTTGCCGATCTGGTCAAGGCGAAGCCCGCTTCCGCCAAGGGCGTGTACGTCAAGAAGGTCACCGTATCGACCACCATGGGACCCGGTCTCGCCGTCGATCTGTCGACGCTGAGTTATTGACCAAGCTTTTTTTGAGTTGCGGAAAAGATCTTTTGGGGGTTGTGGAAAAGACCTTTTCTTGAGTTGTGGAACAGACTTTAGGGGCGGGGCGCACGATCTGGCGTCCCCGGCCGTTAAAGACCGCTGGTACCTCCAGGGGTTTAAAGGGATCCACGGATTGTCGATGGTTCCCGCCCGCGTAAACGGTGTGACCCGATTCAGTTTTCTGCTGGATTAGTTCACCCATACACCGCCGGCCTGTTGGCCGACAGTAGGCCGGCAGTAATGTCGGTTGATCCAGGAGGAAACCTGATGGCATTGCATCTTGAAGATAAGATGGCGATTGTCGCCAGTGTTCATGAAACGGCCAGCTCTGCGATCTCTCTTGTGGTTGCCGATGCCCGTGGCGTCAATGTCACGGGTATCACGGCGCTACGCAAGAAGGCTCGCGCGCAAGGCGTCAACCTGCGAGTGATCAAGAACTCGTTGGCGCGTCGCGCGTTCAAGGGCACGGAGTTCGAGTGCCTCGATACCGAGTTGGCCGGTCCGTCGCTATTCGGCTTTTCCATGGAAGAGCCCGGTGCGGCGGCGCGACTGTTCAAGGAGTTTGCCAAAGAGAACAATGCCTTCGACATCAAGGTGATGTCGATTGGTGGGCAGGTTCTCGATGGCTCCAAGGTAGATGTGCTTGCCTCTCTGCCGACCCGTGAACAGGCGCTGACACAGCTGGTGAGCGTCATGATTGCCCCGATCACCAAGCTGGTTCGCACCTTCAACGAGGTGCCTGCCAAAGTGACACGCGTGGTTGCGGCAGTTCGCGATCAGAAGCGGGACGCGGCCTGACAGCGCCAAGTACCCGATCCATACCCTATTAGTCTGAGGAGATAAGAGCATGGCTCTGACCAAAGAAGATATTCTGAACGCCATTGCCGAAATGAGCGTCATGGACGTGGTGGAGCTGGTGGCCGCCATGGAAGAGAAATTCGGTGTTTCCGCCCAGGCCGCCATTGCCGTTGCGGCTCCAGCCGCAGCTGGTGGCGATGCCGGCGCCGCCGCTGCGGAAGAGAAGACCGAGTTCGACATCGTGCTGGCCAGTTCCGGCGAAAAGAAAGTGAACGTGATCAAGGTCGTGCGCGCGCTGACCGGGCTGGGCTTGAAAGAAGCCAAGGATCTGGTGGACGGCGCACCCGCTACGGTCAAAGAGGGCGCTTCCAAGGCCGAGGCCGAGGACGCCAAGAAGCAACTCGAGGAAGCGGGCGCTACCGTCGAGCTCAAGTAAGTTTGGCCAGATCGACGCCGCTGCGGCGGCTGCCCGAGTGTGCAAAGGCTGACGGGTTTGCCCGTCGGCCTTTTGCCGCTTTCGGGGACGTTGGGGCGTCGGGCTGGTGTTGGCGCTGTAACAATGATCGAGTGAATCTGCCGGGGAGTGCCGATGACCTATTCATTCACTGAAAAGAAAAGGATTCGCAAGGACTTCAGCAAGCTGCCCGAAGTCATGGAGCAGCCTTATCTTCTCGCGATCCAGTTGGACTCCTACCGGAAGTTCACCCAGGCCGATGTCGCGTTGGACAAGCGCGGCAACGTAGGCTTGCATGCGGCATTCAAATCCGTGTTCCCGATTGAAAGCTATTCGGGCAACGCACGTCTGGAGTACGTCGATTACACATTGGGCAGGTCGGTGTTCGACGTCGAGGAATGCAAGCTCCGTGGCGCCACTTTTGCTGCGCCGTTGCGGGTGCGGGTTCGCCTGGTGCTGGTCGACAAGGATTCGCCCAACAAGACGATCAAGGACATCAAGGAGCAGGAGGTCTATCTCGGCGAAGTGCCCTTGATGACCGAGAACGGCACCTTTATCGTCAATGGCACCGAGCGGGTGATCGTCTCCCAGCTCCATCGCTCGCCGGGCGTGTTCTTCGATCACGACAAGGGCAAGACTCACTCGTCCGGGAAATTGCTGTTTTCCGCGCGCATCATCCCCTACCGCGGTTCCTGGCTGGATTTTGAGTTCGATCCCAAGGATCTCGTGTATGTGCGCATCGACCGGCGTCGAAAACTGCCGGCCACGGTATTGCTGCGCGCGATGGGCATGACCACCGAAGAAATGCTGGGGCAGTTCTATGAAGTGAACCGCTTCCATCGTGATGCGGACGGCGTCTACCGCTATGAGTTGGTGCCGGCCCGGCTGCGGGGCGATATCGCCACTTTCGATATCAAGGGCAAGGGCGAGAAGATCGTCGTCGAGAGGGGTCGGCGGATCACTGCCCGTCATATCCGCGAGCTGGAGAGCGCGGGAATTTCCCAGCTCGAAGTGCCCCGGGATTATCTGCTGGGACGCAGTCTGGCGCGGGATATCGTCGACGCCGATACCGGGGAAATCTTGTTGCCTTGCAACACGGCACTCACCGCCGCGGATCTGGCGAAGATCGAGGCTGCCGGTCTGGAGGTGATCGAGACCATTTACACCAATGACATCGATCAGGGCCCCTTCCTGTCCGAGACCCTGCGCATCGACGCGACCCGCAGCCAGATGGATGCGCTGGTCGAAATCTACCGCATGATGCGCCCCGGCGAACCGCCCACCAAGGAATCCGCCGAGACGCTGTTCAACAACCTGTTTTTCTCGGCGGACCGTTACGATCTGTCCACTGTCGGGCGGATGAAATTCAACCGCCGGTTGGGGCGCAATGAAATCGAGGGCTCGGGCACGCTGGCCAACGAGGACATCGTCGATGCATTGCGGATGCTGATCGATATCCGCAACGGGCGCGGCATGGTCGATGACATCGATCACCTGGGCAACCGCCGCGTGCGCTCCGTGGGCGAAATGGCCGAAAACCAGTTCCGCATCGGCTTGGTGCGCGTCGAGCGGGCGGTCAAGGAACGCCTGTCCGTGGCGGAATCCGAGGGCCTGATGCCGCAGGACATGGTCAATGCCAAACCGGTGGCCGCGGCGATGAAGGAATTCTTCGGATCCAGCCAGCTGTCCCAGTTCATGGACCAGAACAACCCGCTGTCCGAGATCACCCACAAGCGCCGTGTTTCCGCGCTGGGTCCAGGCGGTTTGACGCGGGAACGGGCGGGCTTCGAGGTGCGCGACGTGCACCCCACGCACTACGGCCGTGTCTGCCCCATCGAGACTCCGGAAGGCCCGAACATCGGTTTGATCAATTCGCTGGCCAACTATGCGCGCACCAACGACTACGGGTTTCTCGAAACCCCGTATCGCAAGGTGATCGACGGCCGGGTCAGCAACCAGATCGAGTATCTGTCGGCGATCAACGAAGCGGAACATGTCGTCGCTCAGGCCTCCGCCAAGCTCAACGATGCAGGCGAATTCGTCGAGGAACTGGTGTCCGTACGCCATGGCGGCGAATCCACCATGAAGGCGCCGAGCGAAATCCAGTACATCGACGTATCGCCGCGTCAGGTGGTGTCGGTCGCGGCATCCCTGATTCCGTTTCTGGAGCATGACGATGCCAACCGTGCCTTGATGGGCTCTAACATGCAGCGGCAGGCGGTGCCCACGCTGCGCTCGGAGAAGCCCCTGGTGGGTACCGGAATGGAGCGCACCGTCGCCCGCGATTCCGGGGTCTGTGTGGTGGCGCGCCGTGGTGGTGTCGTGGAGAGTGCCGATGCCGGGCGCATCGTCGTGCGCGTTGCCGATGGCGAGGTCGCCGCCGGCGATGCCGGGGTCGATATCTACAACCTCATCAAGTACACCCGATCGAATCAGAATACCTGCATCAATCAGCGCACCATCGTCCAGCAGGGCGACCGGGTAGAGCGTGGCGACATTCTGGCGGACGGCCCTTCGGTCGATCTCGGCGAGTTGGCGCTGGGCCAGAACATGCGCATCGCCTTCATGCCCTGGAACGGCTACAACTTCGAAGACTCGATCCTGATTTCCGAGCGCGTGGTGGCGGAGGACCGGTTTACCACCATCCATATCCAGGAGCTTACTTGTGTGGCCCGGGATACCAAGCTCGGTCCGGAAGAGATCACCGCGGACATTCCCAACATCGGCGATGTAGCGTTGCGGCGCTTGGATGAGTCCGGAATCGTCTATATCGGCGCCGAAGTCGGTGCCGGGGACATTCTGGTGGGCAAGGTCACCCCCAAGGGCGAGACCCAGCTGACCCCGGAAGAAAAATTGCTGCGCGCGATCTTTGGCGAAAAGGCGAGCGACGTGAAGGACACCTCGCTGCGTGTTCCGAGCAGTACCAAGGGCACGGTGATCGACGTCCAGGTATTCACCCGCGATGGCCTCGAGAAGGACGCGCGCGCGTTGCAGATCGAGAAGGCAGGGCTTGATCAGTTCCGCCAGGATCTCAACGACGAATATCGGATCGTCGAAAATGCGATTTTTGCCCGGTTGCGCACCGCGCTGATCGGCAAGCCGGTGGTGCGCGCTCCGGGCCTGAAGAAGGGCGATCCCCTGACTGCCGCTGTTGCGGAAGAGCTGGATCACGACAAGTGGTTCAAGCTGCGCATGGAAGACTCCGTGCTCAACGAACAATTGGCCGCTGCGGAACAGCAATTGATCGACCGCCGGCGCCTGTTGGACGAACGCTTCGAGGAGAAGAAGCGCAAGGTGGGTGCTGGTGACGATCTCGCCCCGGGCGTGCTGAAGATCATCAAGGTCTATCTTGCGGTGAAGCGCCGCGTACAACCCGGCGACAAGATGGCGGGGCGGCACGGCAACAAAGGCGTAATCTCCGCGATCATGCCGGTCGAGGACATGCCCTACGATGAACATGGCGTCCCCGTCGACATCGTGCTGAATCCCTTGGGCGTGCCCTCGCGCATGAATGTGGGTCAGATTCTCGAAACCCACCTTGGCTTGGCAGCGAAGGGCTTGGGCGAGAAGATCAACGCCATGGTCAAGGCGCAGCAGAGCATCGCCGAACTGCGCAAATTCCTGAAGCAGGTCTATGCCTGCGGTCAGGGCACGGCGCAGGAGGATCTCGACCAGCTCAGCGACCAGGAAATCCGTGCCCTGGCCGGAAATCTCGGTGCGGGAGTGCCGATGGCAACGCCGGTGTTCGATGGTGCCCGCGAGGCGGAGATCAAGGAACTGCTGCGGCTCGCCGATCTGCCCGAGAGTGGCCAGATGACATTGTTCGACGGCCGCACCGGTGATTCCTTCAGTCGCCCGGTTACCGTCGGCTACATGTACATGCTGAAACTCAACCACTTGGTTGACGACAAGATGCACGCTCGCTCGACGGGCTCCTACAGCCTAGTCACCCAGCAACCGCTGGGCGGCAAGGCGCAATTCGGCGGCCAGCGTTTTGGGGAAATGGAGGTCTGGGCGCTCGAAGCTTACGGCGCTTCCTATACCTTACAGGAGATGCTCACGGTCAAGTCCGATGACGTCAATGGGCGTACCAAGATGTACAAGAACATCGTCGATGGTGACCACCAGATGGAGCCGGGAATGCCCGAGTCGTTCAATGTGCTGGTCAAGGAGATTCGCTCGCTTGGGATCAACATCGACCTTGAATACGAGTAATCGTGCACCCTGTTTCGCGTGCCGGGCGGTGATCGCCGCGGCATGCACACTGGAGGAAAGGCCTTGAAAGACTTGCTCAATCTGCTCAAGACCCAAGACCGCATCGCCGACTTCGATGGCATTCGCATCGGCTTGGCGTCGCCGGACATGATCCGTTCCTGGTCTTTCGGAGAAGTCCGCAAACCCGAGACCATCAACTACCGGACCTTCAAGCCGGAGCGGGACGGCTTGTTCTGCGCCAAGATTTTTGGTCCGATCAAGGATTTCGAGTGCTTGTGCGGCAAGTACAAGCGGATGAAGCACCGCGGCATCGTCTGTGAAAAATGTGGTGTCGAGGTTACCCACGCCAAGGTGCGCCGCGAGCGGATGGGCCATATCGAGCTGGCCAGTCCGGTGGCACATATCTGGTTCCTCAAGTCGCTGCCTTCCCGGATCGGTCTGGCGCTGGACATGACGCTGCGCGAAATCGAGCGCGTGCTGTACTTCGAATCCTTCATGGTGATCGATCCCGGCATGACCACGCTGGAAGCCGGTCAGTTGCTCAGCGATGACGAGTACTACCAGGCGATGGAAGAGTTCGGCGGCGAATTCGTCGCCGGCATGGGCGCCGAGGCGATTCAGGCCCTGCTCAAGGATCTCGATCTGGACAGCGAGATTGCCCGGTTGCGCCAGGAAATTCCCGATACGCGCTCCGAGACCAAGGTGAAAAAGCTGTCCAAGCGGCTGAAATTGCTGGAGGCGTTCAATGGTTCCGGCAACCGTCCGGAATGGATGATCCTCGAGGTATTGCCGGTTCTGCCGCCGGATCTGCGGCCGCTGGTGCCGCTCGATGGCGGTCGCTTTGCCACCTCGGATCTCAACGATCTGTATCGCCGGGTCATCAACCGCAACAACCGGTTGAAGCGGCTCCTGGAGCTGAGCGCGCCGGACATCATCGTGCGCAACGAGAAGCGCATGCTGCAGGAGGCTGTGGATGCGCTCCTGGACAACGGGCGCCGCGGTCGCGCCATCACCGGCTCCAACAAGCGCCCGCTGAAATCCCTGGCCGACATGATCAAGGGCAAGCAGGGGCGCTTCCGCCAGAACCTGCTTGGCAAGCGTGTCGATTATTCCGGGCGCTCGGTGATCGTCGTCGGCCCGACACTGCGTCTGCACCAGTGTGGTCTGCCCAAGCGCATGGCGCTGGAACTGTTCAAGCCGTTCATTTTTTCCAAGCTCGAAACCCAGGGTCTGGCGACCACCATCAAGGCCGCCAAGAAAATGGTGGAGCGCGAGGAGCCCGTGGTGTGGGACATCCTCGACGACGTCATTCGGGAGCATCCGGTGCTGCTCAACCGCGCACCGACGTTGCACCGCCTGGGCATCCAAGCCTTCGAGCCGATCCTGATCGAAGGCAAGGCGATCCAGTTGCACCCCCTGGTGTGCGCGGCCTACAACGCGGACTTCGATGGCGACCAGATGGCGGTGCATGTGCCGCTGACGCTCGAAGCCCAGCTCGAGGCCCGGGCGTTGATGATGTCCACCAACAACATCCTGTCGCCGGCCAATGGCGAACCCATCATCGTGCCTTCGCAGGACGTGGTGCTGGGGCTCTACTACATGACCCGGGAGCGCGTGAACGCGCGCGGCGAGGGCATGGCGTTCGCCGACTTGCAGGAAGTTTCCCGGGCCTACTATTCCGGGCGCGTCGAATTGCAGGCGCGCGTCAAGGTGCGGATCACCGAATTCCGGCTGGCTGAAAACGGCGAGTGGCAGGAAATCGCCACCCTGTATCCGACCACCGTTGGCCGCGCGCTGCTGTGGAACATCGTGCCCAAGGGGTTGACCTTCGATCTGGTCAACCAGGACATGAACAAGAAGGCGATTTCCCGAATCATCAACCAGTGCTATCGCGTGCTCGGTCTGAAGGATACGGTGATCTTTGCCGATCAGCTCATGTACACCGGGTTCGATTTTTCCACCAAGTCGGGGGTCTCCATCGGCGTCGACGATTTCGTCATTCCGGAGCAAAAGGCTGAAATCATTTCGCGCGCCGAACACGAAGTGCTGGACATTGAAAACCAGTTCACCTCGGGTTTGGTGACGCAGGGTGAAAAGTACAACAAGGTGATCGACATCTGGTCCCGCGCCAACGACCTGGTGGCCAAGTCGATGATGGAAATCATCTCCAAGGAGGCGGTTGTGGCGCGCGACGGCGAGGAGGTGCAGCAGACTTCCTTCAACTCCGTCTACATCATGGCCGATTCCGGCGCCCGCGGCTCTCCCGCCCAGATCCGCCAGTTGGCGGGCATGCGCGGGCTGATGGCGCGCCCGGATGGCTCGATCATCGAAACGCCCATCACCGCGAACTTCCGCGAGGGGCTGAGCGTTCTGCAATACTTCATTTCGACCCACGGCGCGCGCAAGGGCTTGGCGGACACCGCATTGAAGACCGCCAACTCCGGTTATCTGACCCGGCGCCTGGTGGATGTGGCTCAGGATCTGGTCGTCACCGAATTCGATTGCGGCACCGAAGAAGGGCTGCTGATGACGCCGGTGATCGAAGGTGGCGACATCATCGAATCGCTCGGCGACCGAATCCTCGGCCGCGTCGTGGTGCACGATATTCTCGCTGTTGACGGAGAGATCGTCGTGCCGGCAAACACCCTGATGGATGAAAAGCTGGTCGAGCTTATCGAGCGCAGCGGCATCGATGAGGTGCTGGTACGGTCCCCGATTACCTGCAAGACCAAATTTGGTATCTGTTCGCAGTGCTACGGCCGCGATCTGGCGCGCGGGCACCGCATCAATCCCGGTGAAGCGGTGGGTGTAATTGCCGCGCAGTCCATCGGCGAACCCGGCACGCAGCTGACGATGCGGACATTCCACATCGGTGGTGCTGCCTCGCGAGCCTCGGCTGCGGACAATATCCAGGTCAAGACCGGTGGCACGGTGCGGTTGGTTGGTGCCAAGGTCGCTAAACGCAGTAACGGTGAACTGGTTGCGGTCTCGCGTTCCGGCGAACTCGCGGTGGCGGATGCCAGCGGACGTGATCGCGAGCGCTACAAGCTGCCCTACGGTGCGGTGATTCGGGTGGTCGACGGTGCCACCGTCGAAGCGGGAATGGTGGTTGCCACCTGGGATCCCCACACCCACCCGGTAATCACCGAGGTAGAGGGTCGGGCGGCGTTCTCCGGGATGGAGGAGGGGTTGAGTATCCGCACCCAGACCGACGAAGTGACCGGGTTGACCAGCACCGTGGTGATCGATCCCGCCGAGCGTCCGGCTGCGGCCAAGGACATGAAGCCCATGGTCACCCTGTTGGGGCCGAGCGGCAAGGAGCTGTGCTTCCCCAACTCGACGGTTCCCGCCCATTACCTGCTGCCGCCGGATGCCATCATCATGATCAGCGATGATGCCCAGGTCGGCGTCGGCGACATCATTGCGCGGATTCCTCAAGAGGGTTCGAAAACGCGGGACATCACCGGCGGTTTGCCACGCGTCGCCGACCTCTTCGAGGCACGCAAGCCCAAGGATCCGGAGATCCTCGCGGAAATTTCCGGCACCGTGACTTTCGGCAAGGAAACCAAGGGCAAGCGGCGGCTGATCATCACCCCGGCAGATGGTGGCGAATCCCACGAAGAGCTGATTCCCAAGTGGCGCCAGCTCACGGTTTACGAGGGCGAGCAGGTCCAGCGCGGCGAGGTGATCTCAGAAGGCCCGTCCAACCCCCACGACATCCTGCGTCTCAAGGGTGTCGAAGCGCTGGCGCGCTACATCGTCAACGAAATCCAGGAGGTGTATCGACTCCAGGGTGTGCGCATCAATGACAAGCATATCGAGGTGATCGTGCGCCAGATGCTGCGCAAGGTCGATGTGCTGGAAAGCGGGGATTCCGAATTCATTCCCGGCGAGCAGATCGAGTACTCCCAGGTGCAGTCGATCAACGAAGCACTGCGTGATGGCGACCGCATCCCGGCGCGCTACGAGCGCGTGCTGCTGGGCATCACCAAGGCATCGCTGGCCACGGAAAGCTTCGTTTCGGCAGCCTCCTTCCAAGAGACCACCCGCGTGCTTACCGAAGCCGCCGTTACCGGCAAGAGCGATTACCTGCGTGGCCTGAAGGAAAACGTCGTGGTCGGCAGGCTGATCCCGGCCGGTACCGGCCAGGCCTATCACAACCAGCGCCGCAAGCACCGCGAATCCGTGTTGCAGGAGGCGCAGGGCGTGTCGGCGATCGACGTCGAGGCCGCGCTCAGCGAGGCGCTCAACGCCGGCGACGGCGAGGATCTGTAACCGGCCGTCTTCCCGGGCCCTGGCGTTTCGCGCTTGACGGTCCGGGGAGCGCTCTTTAGAATCCCGCGTCCCCATTCCGGGCCGGGGCAGAATTTCCAGGTGCGCCCTGTTTCGGGCGGGCCTTGTTCAGGAGTACGAGATAAATGGCAACTGTTAACCAGCTGGTTCGCAAGCCGAGAAAACGCAAAGTGGCCAAGAGTACCGTGCCTGCCCTGCAGGGGTGTCCGCAGCGGCGTGGTGTCTGTACCCGTGTGTACACCACGACGCCCAAGAAGCCCAACTCGGCGATGCGCAAGGTCTGCCGCGTGCGGTTGACCAGCGGCTACGAGGTGACTTCCTACATCGGTGGTGAAGGTCACAACCTGCAAGAGCACAGCGTGGTGCTGATTCGTGGTGGCCGCGTCAAGGATCTGCCCGGCGTGCGTTACCACACCGTGCGCGGCAGTCTGGATACTTCCGGTGTCGCCAAGCGGCGCCAACGCCGATCCAAGTATGGCGCCAAGCGGCCGAAGGGCTGACGCCGATTTTTTCAACAGTAAGGCCGGACCCCCCCGTTCCGGAACACCCTGAAGAGAGAGATGTATGCCTAGAAGACGCGTAGTCGCCAAGCGCGAAGTCATTCCAGATCCCAAGTACGGCAATGGCACGCTGGCCAAGTTCGTCAACCACGTGATGGTCAGTGGCAAGAAGGCGGTCGCCGAGCGCATCGTCTATGGTGCCCTCGATCTCGTGCAGCAGCGCCTAAAGCGCGACCCGGTGGAAACCTTCGAGGAAGCGCTCAACAACATTGCGCCGATGGTGGAAGTGAAGTCGCGCCGTGTCGGGGGGGCGACCTACCAGGTTCCTGTCGAGGTTCGGGCCTCGCGGCGCACCGCCTTGGCGATGCGCTGGCTGGTCGATTATGCCCGCGGGCGCAGCGAGAAATCCATGGCGCAGCGGCTCGCCGGAGAAATCGCCGATGCCGCGCAGGGGCGTGGCAGTGCGGTGAAGAAGCGGGAGGACGTGCATCGCATGGCCGAGGCCAACAAGGCGTTCTCGCACTACCGGTTCTGAGCGGAGGCCAGGGATCGCCTTGGTCACAAGGGGTTGTCGAAAGGTGGCGCGCAGCTGCCTTTCGTACTTTATGAACACCAGCTTTGGGGAAGCAAGCAGTGGCACGTAAGACACCAATTGCGCGATACCGCAACATCGGCATCGTGGCTCACGTCGATGCCGGCAAGACCACCACGACCGAGCGCGTGCTGTTCTACACGGGGCTGTCCCACAAGATGGGAGAGGTTCATGACGGCGCCGCCACCATGGACTGGATGGAGCAGGAGCAAGAGCGCGGGATCACCATCACTTCTGCCGCGACTACCTGCTTCTGGCGCGGCATGCAAAAGCAGTTCGACGAACATCGCATCAATATCATCGATACCCCCGGCCACGTGGACTTCACCATCGAGGTGGAGCGATCGCTGCGGGTGCTGGACGGTGCCGTAGTGGTGCTGTGTGGCTCCTCTGGTGTGCAGCCCCAGACCGAAACCGTATGGCGCCAAGCCAACAAGTACGAAGTGCCTCGCTTGGTATTCGTCAACAAGATGGATCGCGCGGGTGCCGATTTCCTGCGCGTGGTGAAACAGCTGCGCCAGCGCCTCGGCGCCAATCCGGTGCCGGTACAGATGGCCATCGGCGCCGAAGACGAATTCCGTGGCGTGGTCGACCTGATCAAGTGCAAGGCAATCGTCTGGAACGAGTCCGATCAGGGCATGACGTTCGAGTACGCCGATATCCCCGCCGAACTGGCCGACCAGTGTGCGGAGCTGCGCGAACAGTTGGTCGAGGCTGCGGCGGAAGCCAACGAAGAGTTGATGGAAAAATACCTCGACAGCGGTGAGCTGACGGAAGCCGAAATCAAGACCGGGCTGCGCCTGCGCACGCTGGCCAGCGAGATCGTGCCGGTCTTCTGCGGTTCTGCCTTCAAGAATAAGGGTGTGCAGGCGGTGCTGGATGGCGTGATCGAGTTTCTGCCGTCCCCGACCGAGGTGAAGGCCATCGAGGGCACGCTCGAAGACGAAGTTACCGTCGAGACTCGGGTGGCCAACGACGACGCGCCCTTCTCTGCGCTGGCGTTCAAGATTGCTACAGATCCTTTCGTTGGCGCCTTGACCTTCATCCGGGTGTATTCCGGGGTGCTCAACTCCGGCGATGCGGTCTACAACCCCATCAAGGGCAAGAAAGAGCGCATCGGCCGCATGGTGCAGATGCATGCCAATCAGCGCGAAGAAATCAAGGAAGTTCGAGCAGGCGACATCGCGGCTGCCATCGGACTGAAGGACGTCACCACCGGTGAGACGTTGTGTGACCTCAATTCGATCATCACCCTGGAGCGGATGGATTTCCCGGAGCCGGTGATCTCCGTGGCGGTAGAGCCGAAGTCCAAGGCTGACCAGGAGAAGATGGGGGTTGCCTTGGGCAAGCTCGCCCAGGAGGATCCGTCGTTCCGCGTCAAGACCGACGAAGAAACCGGCCAGACGATCATTTCAGGGATGGGCGAGCTGCATCTGGACATCATCGTCGACCGCATGCGGCGGGAATTCGGGGTCGAGGCCAATATCGGCAAGCCCCAGGTTGCCTATCGCGAGGCCATCCGCAATACCTGCGAAATCGAAGGCAAGTTCGTGCGCCAGAGCGGGGGGCGCGGGCAGTACGGCCACGTGTGGGTGCGTTTCGAACCCCGTGGCGACGGCGAAGAGGGCCTGGAATTTGTCAACGGCATCGTCGGTGGTGTGGTGCCCAAGGAATATGTCCCGGCTGTGGAGAAAGGCATCAACGAACAGATGCAGAACGGCGTGTTGGCTGGCTATCCCCTGCTTGGTCTGAAGGCAACGCTGTTCGACGGCTCCTATCACGACGTTGACTCCAGCGAGATGGCGTTCAAGATCGCCGGTTCCATGGCCACCAAGGAGCTGTCGAAAAAGGGCGGTGCCGTATTGCTGGAGCCCACCATGAGCGTCGAGGTGGTCACGCCCGAAGAAAACATGGGTGATGTGGTCGGTGATCTCAACCGGCGGCGCGGGTTGATTCAGGGCATGGACGAAAGCCCGTCCGGGAAGGTGGTGCGCGCGGAGGTTCCGCTGGCGGAGATGTTCGGCTATGCGACATCGCTGCGTTCCGCCACCCAGGGGCGCGCGACTTTTACCATGGAGTTTTTGAAGTACGCGGAAGCGCCCAACAACATTGCCGAAGAAGTCATCGCCAAGCGCGCCTGAGCCTTCGGTTCATCCTATTCATCTGGGTAATCTGTTAGAGGAGCCTGTTTCGTGGCAAAGGAAAAATTCGAGCGTAGCAAGCCGCACGTGAACGTTGGGACGATTGGTCACGTGGACCATGGGAAGACGACGCTGACGGCGGCGCTGACGCGGGTGTGTTCGGACACTTGGGGCGGGACGGCGGTGCCGTTTG
>DASUDS010000106.1:0-7857 GCA_036275455.1 Porticoccaceae bacterium | reverse complement strand
ATCAAACCGGGGGCCTTCGCCGGGCTGGCTCCTGCTACGCCTTGGGAAAGGTCGCGGCAGGTAAAGAGCAAGCCCTCGACAGCCATTCGCCCCGTCCAGCTTGCCCGGGCCATTGCTGCCTCTATGCCGGGCGCGAGGCCTAGCGAGATGGTCAAGGCCTGTGTCGCCGCTGGGATCAACAAGGCGACCGCGACCGCCCAAGTGCGCAAATATCGGAAGGTGCTTGCTGAGTCGAACAATTGATCGCTTCCCTGAGTGCCACCCCTGCGCCATCGCTTGATTATTGAGTCATCGAGCAGGGGAACGGCCCCTGACACCAACCAGCAAGGGGAACATCATGAAACTGTACGCCGCCAAGTCTTCAGCCCACCGCGCCGCAAAGGCTGCCGGTCTGGAGCAATACGAGATCGTCGAAGTCAACGGACAGTTTGGCTACCAAATGATCAGCCCTGTCGCGACGACCGAAGCCGAAGAGCCGGTGGTTGGCGAATACGTCAACTGCCCGCGCTGCGGTATCCACCTGAGCAATGGGTACGGCGTCCACGGGCTGGAGGTCAACGGCCACGTGGTAAGACACGGCGCCTTCGAGTACGAGTGCCTCAGCTGCGGTAAGGAGTTCGGCCCCGCAATCAAGGGCTCCCGCAAGGTAGCGGTCTCCAGCCACTCGGTCATTGGGCGGCCGACCAAGACCGTTTGGCACATCGCTGACGAGATGTCCGCGGCCAACCCGCAAGTCCGCCGCAAGGACGTGATCGCCGAATGTGTGCGCCGCGGTATCGCCTTCTTCACGGCGCGGACGCAGTACCAGAAGTGGAAGCAAAATCAGGCGGCCTGATTCTAATTTCTCTGGCCTTCAACGAAAACGCCCAGCCCTGACAAGGGGTTGGGCGTTTTGTTTTTCGTTCGGGGTCCGGCTGGGGGTAACCCCGGCCTTGTTGCCTGCGATTTAAGGGGGTTTCGGGGCCGGGGCTATAGGGTAGCGAGGGGAAGGCCCCGTTCGCGGGGTATAGCGCGGTTACGGGGGCCAGGGGCGGGAGGTTAGGCCGGGACTTCGGCCCCTTCCTCGGCGAGGGCCGGGACTTCGGCGGGCTTGGGGGCGGTCAGGCTGGCCACATGCTCGGCCCATGCCACGATGGCCTGCCGCGCCTCGGCGTCGTACATGTGCTGGTTATAGACCGATGCCGTCACGTCAGCGGCTGGCGGGGTATGCGCCAAGATGCGCTTTATGACCTCGGCCCGGACACCCAGCTTCGCCAGCCCAGAAGCGCAGGTGCGCCGTAAGTCATGCAGCCGCCAGTCGGCGACCGGCTCCCCTAGTTCCTCGCTCATGTACTGGTCCAGCGTCTGCTTGGCCTTGCCCCAGCCATTGATGGCTACCTTGCCGTTGGTCGTGAAGACGAAGGCGCACTTGTCGAAGCGCGGACGGCCCTCGATGATGGCTTGCGCCTTCTTCGACAGTGGGGCGCGGTAGTCGCGGCCTGCCTTCATGCGCGAGGCCGGGAGGCTAGCCCATTCCCCGCTCACCTCATCCCAGCGCAACAGCCCCGCCTCGTCGCGGCGCATACCAGACAGCAGCAGGAGGCGGGTGCAATCGCCGAAGGCCCCGCCCAGGCGCTCGGTTGCCTTCCAGAGCGCCTTAACCTCGTCGTCGTTCAAGATGCGGGTCCGGGCTTGTGGCTTGTACCGCTGCGCGATCCCGACAACCGGATTGACCTCGACAATCTCCCGCTCCAGCAGCCAGTTGAACATCTTGGAGAGGTACGCCCGCAGATGGTTGGACTGCCCCGGCGTCTTGGCGGCGACCTTCTCCAGCAGATCAACAATGTCGCGGCGGCGAATGTCCTTGACCGGACGATCCTTGAACTCGGGGATAGCCAGCCGCACAAACGCGCTTTCGATCTGCTCCCATGACTTCAGCTTCGGCTTGCAGTACTTCTTGACGAAATCCTTGGCGCAAGCCTCGAAGCCGCTATACAGCCGTTCCCGTTCCTCGGCCTTCTTATCTTCTACGGGGTCTTCGCCTCGCTGGACAGCGGCGCGAGCTTCCCGGGCGCGCTCCCTCGCCAGCTTCAATGTCACGCCCGGATAAACGCCCAGCGACAAGCGGCGAGGCATACCCTTGACCCGGTAAGTGAAGCTCCATGACTTGGTGCCGGATGGCAGCAGCCGGAGGACCAGCCCCGGCACCTCGCCGTCATAAACGTCTTTGCGTGTTGCAGGCGTCGGCATCTTCTCGATAGCCGTCGCGGTAAGTTTGATGCTCCCCATAATCGTCCCCTCATGGTGGTTGGGTGGGTGGTGCGACTGGGGGCGATCTTTAATAAACCCCCATGAAGGGAAATTTTCAGGACAATTGGGGTAAAAAGCACCGTAAAACAAGGGGTTGGACATCGCCATTGAAGGTTTATGAAGTCCTTTGAAATCCTATGGCTCCGGTCTCATAATCCGTTGGTTGCAGGTTCGAGTCCTGCTGGGCCCACCATCAACCGTTCACCACCGCCATCCACCACTACCGGACACCCTGCTGCCGCGAGATCGCGCGCGACGCCACAGCGGCGCAGGCCCCAACCAGGCCACGCTGGACCCGCTGCTACCGTTCTGCTGTAGTCCCCGTCGAGCAATCGCCAAGGCACCAGTCACCATGAATGAACTCCAGCAAGTCGTCGCCGATCTGCACGCCGAGGGCGACGAACTGCACCGGTTGCTGGGCACCCTGCGGGAGGCCGACTGGTCGCGCGCCACCCGGTTCAAGGGTTGGACCATCGCCGATGTTGTCGCCCACCTGTATTTCGGCGACTACCTCGGCATCTCCTCCCATCGCGATGCCGACGAATTTCGCACCTTCATGGCGCAAGTCCAGCGCTCCGGCCAGACGCTGGCGGACTTCACCCGGCAGTGGCTGGACGGCCTCTCCGGCCCACCGCTGCTGGCGAAGTGGTACGACCAGTTCCGCGCCATGTGTGCCCTGTTCGCAGCCAGCGATCCCGGGCTCCGCCTGGCCTGGGCGGGGCCGAGCATGGGCATCCGCATGTTCGCCACCGCACGGCTGATGGAGACCTGGGCGCACAGCTGGGCGATCTACGATCTGCTCGGCATCAGCCGGGCGCACACCGACCGCATCCGCCACATCGCCACCCTCGGCGCACGCACCTACGGCTGGACCTTCGCCAATCGCGGCCAGCCGGAGTCCGGGCCGCCGCCATGGCTCGTGCTGGAGGCACCCTCGGGCGCACGTTGGGAATGGCACGAACCCCAGCCGGACAACCGCATCACCGGCACCGCTGTGGAGTTCTGCCAGGTGGTGGCCCAGGTGCGCAACATCGCCGATACCCGGCTGGGAGTGGTCGGCGAGCCGGCGCGTGCCTGGATGGCAATCGCCCAATGCTTCGCCGGGCCGCCGGAAGCGCCGCCGGCGCCGGGCACGCGCCGTTGCGACGCGCCCCCTGTCAGCGAGGGTAGCTGATCTTCAGGCGCTGGCCTCCTGGAAGGTCTTGACGTCGAAATACTCGCGCCAGCTGGCGAGACGCCCCTGGGGATCGAATTCGAGGATGCCCATCACCGGCAGCGCGCGCCGCTCGCCCTTGTGCGTCCAGCCGTCGACGCGCTCGGTGACCACGGCGTCGCCGGCGCAGACCACCTTGCGCAGTTCGAAGGTCATGTCGTCGCCGGCGGCGACGAATTTCTCCACCGCCTTGCGGATCGGCTCGTGGCCCTGCACGGGCTTGAACGGGATGTTGTGGTAGACCCCGTCGGGCGCGAAGGCGGCAACTATGGCGTCGACGTCCTTGCGCTCCCAGGCCTTGAAGAAGGCGCGAGTGAGGTCGAGGTTGCGGTTGGCGGTGTCGGTGGCCGCGCTGGCGATCTGGCTATTGCTCATGGTGGATCTCCTCTGTGGTTATCGGATGTGGTGGAGAACGTTACCGACCGAGTCTAGCGCCGGGCGGGAGCCCGCTGCCATCGCAACCCATGGCCGATCCGGGACTGGCAGTCGCCCGCTCGTTTGCCGTAGGCTGGAGACAAACTCCATAACGACCGGATCGTCCTCATGACCAGTCCGCAACTGCAAGTATTCGCCGAGAATTTCGTGTTCCTGGAAGGCCCGCGCTGGCGCTTCGGCAAGCTGTGGGTCGCGGACGTCAACGGCAAGAAGGTATACACGCTGACCGAACAGGGAGAGCGCGCCGTCTGCGTGGAAGTGCCCACCCGGCCGTCCGGCATCGGCTTCCTGCCCGACGGCACGCCGCTGGTGGTGTCGATGAAGGACCGCACGCTGCAACGGATCGAACAAGGTCGCCTGGTGCAGCACGCCAGCATCGCCCACCTGGTGGAGGGTGAGATCAACGACATGGTGGTGGACGCCCGCGGCAACGCCTATGTCGGCAGCATGGGCTACGACCTGTTCGCCGGTGCCAAATTCAAGCCCGGCAATCTGGTGCTGGTCACGCCGAGCGGCGCGGCGCGGGTAGTGGCGGAAGAGCTGCACTTCCCCAACGGCCCGGTGGTGACGCCCGACAACCGCACGCTGGTGGTCGCCGAGAGCTGGGGCAAGCGCCTCACCGCGTTCCAGATCGAGGCGGACGGCACCCTGAGCGGACGCCGCACCTTCGCCGATCTGGGCGACTACACCCCGGACGGCATCACACTGGACGCAGAAGGCGCAATCTGGGTCGCGGCCTTCGCCAACAACGCATTCGTGCGGGTGCGCGACGGCGGCGAGGTTGCCGAGGTGATCCCCTCGGGCGACCGCCGGGCGGTGGCCTGCACCCTGGGCGGCGCCGATCTGCGCACGCTCTACTGCCTCACCTTTGCCGGCGAAATGAAGGATATCGGCAAGGGCTTGCGCGCCGCGCGGATCGAAACCACCCGGGTGACCGTGCCCGGCGCCGGCTCACCCTGACGGGAACGCCGGCGCCATCCGGCCGCTCAGTTCTTGGGCGGCTTCTTGCGAAACACCATCCGCTCTTCCTGGACGTCGAGATTGCAGCCGGCCTGGGCGGCGAGACGCCGCGCCAGCGGCAGGTAGGCGGCGCGCTCGATGGGATCGGTGATGGAGGCACGGAATTCGTCGCGGAGAACTTCGAGGCTTTCACCGGTGCCGAGCCGGCTCAGCTGTTCTGCATAGCTGCTCATGGCGATTGCTCCTGTCGCTTTTTTCCCGGTACCAGGGTGTCGCGGTACCAGGGTTTCGGGGTACCAGGGTGTCACGGAACAACAAGACTCCAGTCGCAACCGAGGCTAGCAAAACGACAAACCACCGACAATTTTCCCGCCACGGCGATTCGTGACCGGGTAGCGGCGTTCAGGAGGACAGCGCCCGCGCACCGCGGCGGTAGATCAGGTGGTAGACCAGCGCCACCAGCACACTGCCGCCCACCAGATTGCCAAGGATCACCGGCACCAGATTGCGCATCATTCCCGCCCAGCCGATCAATTCCGCCCCCGCCACGGGATTGGCCAGACCATCGCGCAGCAGCATCCCCAGGGGAATGAAATACAGATTCGCGATGCTGTGCTCAAAGCCGGCGGCCACGAACGCCGAGATCGGGAACAGGATCGCCACCGCCTTGTCGATCACGCTGCGCCCGGCCATCGCCATCCAGATCGCCATGCACACCAGCACATTGCACAGCACGCCGCGAAAAAACGCCTCCCAGAATGGCAGCGCGCACTTGGCGGCAGCGATCTGCACCGCGGTGCGGGCGATCTCGCCCTGATTCAGGGCCGCATGGCCGGACAGGAACACCAGCACCGCCAGGGCACCGGCGCCGATGCAGTTGCCGACGCCCACGATCAGCCAGTCGCGCAGCACGTCGCGAGTGGTCAGGCAGCCCTCGGCCCAGGCCATGGCGAGCAGGTTGTTGCCGGTGAACAGCTCCGCGCCGGCCACCACCACCAGCAGCAGCCCCAGCGAAAAGCAGACGCCGCCCAGCACCCGGCCGGCGGCAAAACCCAGGCTGTGGTCGCTGATCACCAGGGTGAAATAGAGCGCGCCCAGACCGATGAAGGCCCCCGCCAGCACCGCGAGCAGCAGCATGGTCAGCGCCGGCATGCGCGCCTTGATGACGCACACCTGCTGGACGCGCTCGGCGATCTGCGCCGGGCTGTAGGCGTCGAATCCGAATATTTCGTGTTTCACCGCGCACCTCCGTGACGGCCGCTGCCTGCCGGCGGCCGGGGCGAGCGGAGTTTGCCCGGCGCGGGCGCAAAACCAAAGCGGGCCGGTGGTTGCCCCGCCGGCCCGCTGGTCTGCCCTGTCGGCAGCGATCAGAAGCGATAGCCCACGCCCAGCATGTACACCCAGGGATCGACATCCACGTTGGCGGTCACCCGGTTGGCCGCGAACTTGAAGGTGGCATCGGTATCGATGTCCAGGTACCAGACGGAAGCGTTCAGCAGCCAGTGTTCGTCGAGCAGGTAATCGACCCCCAGCTGGCCCGCCCATCCCAGGGAATCATCGAGCTCCAGGTCACCGGGGCCGAACAAGCCTTCGAGTTCGCTGTCGACATCCTCATCGAAGAACAGGGTGTAGTTCACGCCCAAGCCTACATAGGGCTGCCAGCTCGATGAGGCATCCAGCGGGAAGTACTGCACCGTCAGCGTCGGTGGCAGATGTTTGATGGAGCCCGCGTCCACTCCCACCCCTTTCGCCCTGATGTCGTGCTCGAAGGGCGTCGCCGCCAGCAGCCCAAGCCCCCAGTTGGAGGTGAGCATGTAGGTGAAGGTGAGGCCGAGCTGCTCGTTGTTGTCGACACCGGCCTCGGTTCCGGCAAGTGGCGTGCCGTTGAGCTTGAGCTCTCCGCTGTCTTCGTTGGGCTGCACCGAGGCCACCCCGGCACGCATGATGAAATCGCCGGGCTGATACGCCAGTGCGCTGCTGCCGGCCAGCATGCCCAGAGTCGCCAACACCAGAGCCGAGTGTTGCTTCATGCCTGTTTCCCCTCTCGTGTGAAATCGCAGGGGTATTGCACCAGCATGGCGCGCAAATGAAGTTGATCGAAATTAGCGTTGACCGGCTGAATGCTTGATCTTGATTAACTCTTGAGCGGGAAATGTCTGTGTCGCCTCAAGCGCTTGCCCGCAGCGTCAATGACGCGGTGAAGCCGCCGGCTTGCCGCCGCCGAGGCACTGTGGCGACGCCGGCACCACAGGCTTTTCCCGCCACTCTGCGGGGGCGTGGAGATGCAGCGCCAGCGCATGTACGGGATCGGCCAGCAGCTCGGCAAGCAATTGATTCACCCGGCGGTGACGCTGAATTCTGCTCTGCCCCGCGAACTGCGCGCTGACCAGCGTTACCTTGAAGTGCGTCTCGGATCCCGGCGGCACATTGTGGCTGGCGCTTTCGTTCTCGACCCGCAGTAGCTCTGGCACCAGCGCGGCACGCAGGATTTCTTCGATCTGGCGTTGAATGTTCACGAGGACCGCTCCCGATCTAGCAGGGCACGGAGCGTACCACCGGCGCCGCGCAGCGTGTGGGCCCTGCGTGTGGGTCATGCGTGTGGGCCATGCGTTGCAATCCCCTCCTCCCCCACTAGAATGCCTGCTCTCCCGCGTCACCGGACTTTCCATGAGCGTTCGCGCCCTGCTCGACCAACGCCTGCGGATGGCCATGGCGGCCTGCGCCATTCCGGCCCACCTGGGTCCGCAACTGGCCCGGGCGTCGCGCCCCGAATTCGGCGATTTCCAGGCCAATGGCGCGCTCGCCGCAGCCAAGGAGATGAAGGCCAAGCCGCGCGAGCTGGCCGAACGCATCCTCGCCGCAGCACAGCTCGATGAGATCGTCGCGCGCGCCGAGATCGCCGGCCCCGGCTTCATCAACCTGCACCTGGCCGACGACTTTCTGGCCCGGCTGCTCGACGA
>DASUDS010000105.1:0-13163 GCA_036275455.1 Porticoccaceae bacterium | reverse complement strand
CCGCCGTTGGTGATCGGCTGGCGGGTGCTGGTGATCTCGCCGATGTAGCGGTGCGCCTTGGCGCCCTCGGTGGAGGTCGCGGCGAGCAGGGCGGGCAGCAATTCGCGCTCGCTGAACTCGCGCACGGCGCCGGGCACGCCGGGATTGTTGGCGAACTCGAACTGGATTTCGAAATCGGTGAGCCAGCCCTCCAGGCCCAGCGACTTGCGCTTGAGTACCGCCGATTCGTGGGAATCCAGCAATGCCTGGGGTTGGTACCGGTCGAGTGCCGCCAGCAGGGCGCGGGTTTCCGGCTCGCGGGCGAGGACGAAGTCGGTATTGATGTTGACGCCGTTGGCATTGGTGCGCCGGTCGAGATCGCGGCCGTCGGGGTTGGCGTTCGGAAAGAGCACGATATCCAACTCGTCGAGCAGCGGTCGCAGATCGCCGAACGCCAGCGCACGGGCAAGAGTCAGCAGTGCCTCGCTGCCGGCGGGCTCGGCGGCGCCGTGCTGGGAGCCGACGATCAGCACCCGCAGGCGCTCGGTGCCGTCCCCGGGTTTCTTGAACACCAGGGTTTCGAGCGGTCGCCCCTGCACCGACTGGCCGATGGTCTCGACCCGGGCCAGCGGCGAGGCAGTGGCGATGGCGGCGAGGTCCGCGCTGATCTCGGCCGAGGTGCTGATGCGGCTGTAGCCATTGCGGTGCAACGGGGTATCGCCCGGCATTTCGGCGCCCAGCAGCAACGGTGGGGCTGCCAACAGGAGAATGGCAAAGTGCACCAGCGCCAGTCCGGCCCGATGGACGCGGCGCAAGCTGGTTTGGTGACTGCGGCGCAAGCTGGCTTGGTGAATGCTGTGCAAGCTGGCTTGATGAATGCGGCGCAAGCCGCGCGGATCGCCGGTGCGTTTGATCATGGCGGAGCGGCCTTCAACAGGTGGCGTTGCTGGACTCGCCGCGAAACCGCTCCGCGGCGCGCCGGCAGCCTTCGGCCGGGCGGAACAGCTCGCGCAGCAGGTAGTCGCGGAAATCCTGCGGATAGTCCTGTTCCGCCAGCGCGCGCTCCATGCACAGCAGCCACGCATCGCGCTCCGCCGCGCCGATGGCGAGATGGGCGTGAGCGCTGGGAATGTGGATGGAACCGTACTTTTCGCGATACAGCTTGGGGCCGCCCAGCCAGCCGCAGAGAAAGCGGTGCAGCTTGTCCGCCGCCACGCCGAGATCGGCGGGATGCATGGCGCGAATCACCGCGGCTTCGGGCAGGCTGTCCATCATCCGGTAGAAATCGTCCACCAGCTTGCGCAGCCCCTCGATGCCGCCCGCGGTGCGGAACGAGGTATCGCCATCGCCGTAGACCGGTGTGGTGGTGGCGGTCATCGCGGATTCCTCACAGGATTTTCAGTTGCGGTTACAGCCGCTCGGCCAGCTCGGTGCCAGCCGCGATGGCGGCATAGGCGTCGAGTTCAACGGCGGCGTGGGCGCCGCCGATCACCTGGACCTGTGCATTGCTGGCGGCGAGCGCTGCGCTGAGTTCATCGAGGGGCTCCTGGCCGGTGCAGAGCACTATGTTGTCGACCGCCAGCAGCCGGTCCTCGCCGTTGACCTGGTAGTGGAGGCCGGCGGCGTCGATGCGCTGGTAGCTGGCACCGGGCACGAAGTTCACCCCGCAGGCTTCCAGCTCGGCGCGCAGCACCCAGCCGGTGGTCAGCCCCAGGCTGCGGCCCATGGCGCCGGGCTTGCGCTGCAACAGGGTGATCTCGCGTTGGGGCGGCGGAAACTTCGGGCCTCCCGGCAGCAGGCCACCTGGGGACTGCATGCTGGTGTCCACGCCCCACTTGGCGAGAAAGCCGGCGGTGTCGGGCGCGGCCTCGCGCGCGCCATGGGCGAGCAGCACGGCGGCGTCATAGCCGATGCCGCCGGCACCCAGGATGGCGACCCGCTTGCCCGCCGTGCGGCGGCCGGTGATGAGCTCGACGTAGGGAATCACCGACGGATGGTCGACGCCGGGGATGTCCGGCATCCGCGGCTGGATGCCGGTGGCAACCACCACTGCGTCGAAGCCCGCGCCGCGCAGCTGGTCGGCATCGACGCGGCGGTTGAGCTGGACCTCTACCTCCAGTTCCTGGAGCTGGGCGCGGAAATAGCGCAGCAGCTCGTTGAATTCGGTCTTGTCCGGAATGCGCCGCGCGAGATGCAGCTGGCCGCCGATGTCGGAGCCAGCCTCGAACAGCGTCACCCGGTGGCCGCGGCGGGCTGCGCCGACGGCGGCCGCGAGTCCGGCGGGGCCGGCACCGACCACCGCCACCTTGCGCGCCCGGGTCGCTGGTGTCCGGGCTTCGAGATCGAATTCGCGGCCGGCATCGGGATTCACCAGACAGCTGGTGGGCTTGCCCTTGAAGATGAAATCGAGACAGGCCTGATTGCAGCCGATGCAGGTGTTGATGGTCTGCGGCTTGCCGGCTTGCACCTTGGCGGCGAACTCCGGGTCGGCGAGCATGGCGCGCGCCAGCGATACCAGCTGCGCGTCGCCGCTGGCGACGATGTCCTCGGCCACCTCGGGGGTATTGATGCGGTTGGAGGCGATCACCGGCACCTTTACGTGATCGCTGATGTTGCGCACCGCAAATCGCCAGGCGCCGCGCGGCACCATGTAGGCAATGGTGGGGATGTGCGCTTCGTGCCAGCCGATGCCGGTGTTGAACAGGGTGACGCCGGCGCGCTCCAGCCCCTGGGCCAGTTCGACGATTTCGGCGCCGGTGCTGCCGTCCTCCACCAGATCGATGCAGGAGATGCGGTACATGAGGATGAAATCCGGCCCCACGCGCGCACGGATGCGGCGCACGATCTCCAGCGGGAAACGCATGCGGTTCTGGTAGCTGCCGCCCCATTCATCGCTACGGTTGTTGGTGCGGCGCACCAGAAACTGATTGATCAGGTAGCCCTCGGAACCCATCACCTCGACGCCGTCGTAACCGGCTTCGCGCGCCAATGCCGCGGTGGTGGCGTAATCCTCGATGTAGCGCTCGATTTCGTCGCTTTCCAGCACCCGCGGCACGCGGGGGTTGATGCGCGAGCGGATGTCGGACACGCCGACGATGCCGGCGTCCTTGGCGTAGCGGCCGGTGTGCAGGATTTGCAGCAGGATCTTGCCGCCCTCGGCGTGCACGCGCTCGGTGATCAGGCGGTGGCTGGGGATTTCGCTGGCGTGATTGAAGATGGGGCCACCTTCCTCGATGCGGCCGGTCTCGTTGGGGGCGTAGCCGCCGGTGACGATCAGGCCGGCGCCGCCGCGGGCGCGCGCGGCGTAGAAGGCCGCAAGTCGCTGGAACGGGTGGTCGAGCAGCTCGAGCCCGGAGTGCATCGAGCCCATCATGATGCGGTTGCGCAGCCGGGTGAAGCCCAGGTCGAGTGGGGCGAGCAGGTGCGGAAAACTGCCGGAGGAAGCGTTCATGCAGGTCTCAATGGTTGAAGGCGATGGTTGAAGGTAATGGTTGAAGGCGATGGGGCGCGATGATACTTCAGCCCGCAGCCCGCAGCCCGCAGCGACCGGGCTGCGACTCTACAATGCGAGATGACGCCAACCGCGGGGCAGGGCTGTGACCGAATTCGCGCAATGGGGCTGGTGGTGGCTGGAGGCGCTCTCCCTGGTGGGGGTAGTGGCGGCCTGGCACGCCCTGCTGCACAAGCGCGAACCGCGCGCGGCCTTCGCCTGGATGCTGGTCACGCTCACGCTGCCCTTGCTCGGGGCGGCGCTGTATCTGCTGTTTGGTATCAATCGCGCGCAGCGGCGGGCGCGGCGCCTGCGCGGCGGGCCGTGGCAGATGGCTTGCCCACCGCCGGCGAGCCTGCCGGACGTTTGCTCCGTCGCACCGGATACCCTGGCCGATCTGGCCCGCGCCGGCGGCAAGGTCACCGGGTTGCCGCTGTGGCCGGGCAATGCCCTGGAGATCTTCCACGACGGCGACCAGGTCTATCCGGCGATGCTCGCGGCGATCCGCGCGGCACACACGACGATCGATCTGGCCACCTACATCTTCGAGAACAACGCGCTGGGCCGGGATTTCGTTGCGGCACTGGCGGAGGCAGGGGCGCGCGGCGTGCGCGTGCGGGTGTTGCTCGACGGCCTCGGCGAGTGGTATTCCCGCGGCATCCGGGGCCGGTTGCGTGGCGCCGGGATCGCGGTGCGCCGGTTCAACCCGCCGCGCCTGTTGCCGCCCAGCCTCAACATCAATTTGCGCAACCATCGCAAGCTGCTGCTGGTCGATGGCCGCATCGCCTTCACCGGCGGCATCAATATCGGCGACCGCCACCTGCTCGATCCGCCGCGCATCCGTCACCCGGTCGCCGATCTGCACTTCGCCCTCCGGGGCCCGGTACTGGTGGATTTGCACGCGGTGTTCCAGGACAGTTGGATCCAGGCCGATGGCGATGCCACTGCCACTACTGCCACTGCCACTACTGCCACTGCCACTGGCGACACCTTCGCCACTCCACCACCAGTGGGCGACAGCCTGTGCCGGGTGATCCCCGATGGCCCGGACGAGCATATGGACCTGCTGGCGTTGATGCTGCACGCGGCCACCGCCGCGGCACGTTCGAGCCTGCGCATCATGACGCCCTATTTTCTGCCGTCGCGAGAGCTGATCGCGGCCCTGCAGAGCGCGGCCCTGCGCGGCATCGCGGTGACGGTGCTGCTGCCTGGCCACAGTAATCTGCCCTATGTGCACTGGGCGACGCGCCATCTGCTCGCGGATCTGCTGCGTCGCGGGGTGCGGGTCTGCTATCAGCCGCCACCGTTTCATCACGGCAAGCTGCTGATCGTGGACGACGCCTATGTACTGCTGGGCTCGGCGAACATCGATCCGCGCAGCCTGCGCCTCAACTACGAGCTGGGTGTGGAAGTATTCGATGCCCGGTTCGCGCAGGAACTGGCGCGCTGGTTCGATGGCCGGGTGGCGGTTTCGACGCCGCTGGCCCTGGCCGCGCTGGAGGCGCGCTCCCTCGCGGTGCGCACCCGCGATGCCCTGTGCTGGCTGGCGTCGCCGTATCTTTGAGGATTCATTCGCCGTGCGCGGCGGCGGCAGTCGGTGCCTTCTTCAGGAACAGGATCACCAACAGGCTGAGCACGAAGGCCGAGCCGATCACGAAGAAGGCATCGTTGAAGGCCATCACGTAGCTGTCGCGACGCGCGATGTGGTCGATGGCGGTCAGGGCGCGCAACTGCGCCAGCTCCGGATCCGCGCCGAGACTCGCGAAATAACTCGTCAGTGCCTGCAAGCGCTCCTGGGTGAGCGGATCGTAGAGCGACACCGCATCGAGAATGTGGTTGGAATGGAACTGTTCGCGCACCGAGACGAAAGTGGCGAGCAGGGCAATGCCCACCGAGCCGCCGAGGTTGCGCATCACGTTGAACAGCCCTGAGGCGGAGCCGACCTGCTGCGGCTCGATGCCGGCGGTGCCGATCACCGACAGCGGGATCATGATGAAGGGCATGCCCAGACCACGGATCAGGTGGGGCAATAGAATATGGTCGTAGGCGTAATCGGCGGTCATGTGGATGTTGAGCAGACAGCTCAGCCCGAACACCCCGGCACCGATGGCGAGCAGGATGCGCATGTCCACGACTTTCATGAGCCGCAGCACGATGGGCACCATGACGAGCTGCGGCAGGCCGATCCACATCATCACCTGGCCGATCTGCATGGCGTTGTAGCCGTGCACCTGGGTGAGATAAAACGGCATGATGAACACCGAGCCATAGAGACCCAGACCCAGTACCACGTTGACGACGTTGGCCAGCGCGAAATTGCGCCGCGCCATCAGCCGCAGATTGATGAAGGGGTCCTTGCGGGTCAGCTCGATGATGATGCACAGCAGCAGGCTGATGCCCGCGAGCCAGGCGCCACGCAGGATGAAATCGGATTCCAGCCAGTCCTTGCGGTTGCCTTCCTCGAGCACGATTTCCAGCGCCCCCAGGCCGACGGCCATGGTGGCGATGCCCCACCAGTCGCCCTTCCTGAGCAGGCCGAGGTTGGTGGGGCTGGGCTTCAGGCCACGCCAGAGCAGAAAGAACATGATGCTGGTCGGAATCAGCTGCAAATAGAAAATCGTTTCCCAGCCGAAGTTTTCCGACAGATAGCCGCCCAGGGTGGGGCCTATGGTGGGCGCTTGGGTGGCGGTGAGCGCAAACAGGCCCATGCCCACCGGCTGTTTCGCCGGCGGCAGCAGGGTGAGGATGATGGCGAAGGACAGCGGGATCAGGGTGCCGCCGGTGAGTCCCGCGAGTGCCCGGAACACCAGCATGGATTCCAGGTTCCAGGCCATTGCGCACAGCGTGGTGAAGAACATGAACAGCAGGGTGTTGACCAGGATGTAACGGCGTAGCCCGAACACCTGGGTCAACCAGCCGGTGATCGGAATCACCACGATTTCCGCCGTCAGATAGGCGGTGGAAATGAACGACCCCTCCGTCAGCGTGGCGCCCAGCGCGCCCTGGATGTCCTTCAGCGACGCATTGGTAATGTGGATGTTGAGTACCGCGATGAAGGCGCCCAGCACGCCGCCGAACACGGTGAGCCAGGTGCTGGCCGGTACGCGATCACCGGCCGGAGCGGAGATTGCCGCGGGCGCCGCCACTTCGGCCATTCAGGCGTTCATCCGCGTGTGTTCGTTCGAGCGGATGCGCGGCTGAAATAGCAGGGGCCGGCGCGACGAGCGATCAAGGCGCCGCGCCCTGGGCCACCGGTTGCCCGGGTGCCTGACCAGTGCGCAGATCGATGCTGGCGATCACCGACATGCCCGGCTTCAGGCGTTCGAGCAGCGGTTGCCCGCGGTCGAGCACGATCTTGACTGGCACCCGCTGGACGATCTTGGTGAAGTTGCCGGTGGCGTTGTCCGGCGGCAGCAGGCTGAACTTGGCGCCGCTGGCCGGGGAAAGACTTTCCACCACGCCGCTGAACTGCTGATCCGGGAAGGCATCGACCTTCACCACCGTGTGCTGACCGGGTACCACTTCGGTGAGCTGGGTTTCCTTGAAGTTGGCGGTTACCCAGACATCGTCCAGCTCGACCAGCGCCAGCTTGCGCGCACCGACCAGGGCGTATTCGCCGACTTCGATCTGCTTGTTGCCGATCACGCCATTGGCGGGGGCCCGCACTTCGGTCAGAAATAGACTGATCTCGGCCAGGCGCAGCTCCGCCTCGGCAGCGTCGAGTTTCGCCTGCAGCTCGGCGGACTCCTCGGCCAGCACCCGGGATTTGGCGTTCGCCGCCTCCAGATTGGCGCGGTCACGGCCGAGGCCAGCCTGGGCGCTCTGCAAGTCGATCTTGGCGTGGTCGTAGCGCTGGCGATCAGTGAAACCCTTGGCTTGCAGGGTTTCGGCGCGCCCCAGGTCTTGCCGCGCGCGGGTCAGCTCGGCGTTGCTGCTGTTGACCTCCGCCGCCGCCGCTCCGATGTTGGCCTGCTGCTGCGCAATGCGGGTCTGGAGATGGGCCAGTTCCGCGGCACGCTTGGCGACCTCGGCCTGCGCCCGGTCGCGTTGCGCGATGTAGGAATGTTGCGCGATGGCGAACAGCAGATCGCCCTTGGCCACCACCTGGTTTTCGCGCACGTTCACTACCGCCACCGGACCGGGCACCCGGGCACTCAACGCGGTGATGTTGGCGGCGAGATAGGCGTTGTCGGTGCTCTCCCAATGGCGCCCTTCGAACCACCAGTGGAGGCCAGCGGCGGCCATTGCCGCCAATGCTCCGAGGCCCACTATGGCCATGATCAGTTTGCGTTTCATGTCGTGCCCGCTGTGTTATCGAAAGGGTTGCTGGGTGCCACGGCCCCGCGCTGTGGGGGCGCCGCCGGTGCGATTGCCCGTCCAGGATTGATACTGTACGGTACAGTACCAATCCGGCCGGATGCCACGCAAGCAGTCCACTGTGACAACGGTCGACTGTGACAACGGTCCACTGTGACAACGGTCCACTGTGACCACAGGGACAGGCGGCTGTGGTGGGCGGGGAACGCGGCACAGAGGAATCTGCCCATGGGGTCAGTGCAGGGTTCGCGGCGCGGCGACGAACGCCGTGCCCAGCTGCTCGATACGGCGATCGCCGTATTTCTGGAGCAGGGCTACGCGGGTGCGAGTGTCGATCGCATCGTGCAGCGCGCAGGCGGCTCCAAGGCCACGCTATACCGGCATTTCAGCAGCAAGGCCGATCTGTTCGCGGCGATCATCCAGGAACTGGTGGCGCAGATGACCGCGCCGATCGAGCACCCCACGATCGACGATATCGACAACCTGCCCGCGACGCTCGGCGCTTTTGCGCGGACCTACCTCGATGTGCTGCTCGAGCCCCGCAGCCTTGCGCTCTATCGCATGGTGATGGCCGAAGGCGGCCGGTTTCCCGACCTCGGTCGGGTTTTCTTCGATAAAGGGCCCGGCCGGGTGGCCACCCAGTTGGCGGATTACCTGCGCCAATGTGGTCTGGGTGGTGCCGGGACATCGGCCGAGCTGCTGGCGCGCGAGTTTCTCAGTCTGGTGCGGTCCGATCTGCACCTGCGTGCGCTGCTGGGTGTCGGCAGCGCGGATTCCGCGCAGCGCGGTGAGGCGATCGAACGTGCCGTGGCGCTGTTCGTCGCTCAGCATCTTGCCGGGACTGCGGCGTAGCCGCAGGTCGCTGCGTTCCCCGCACGGAATCTGAGAACGGAGTCGCGGCACGAGCGGTAAGCCACACGCAACAATGACTGCATCGGCGTCACTGGCAGCCGCATGGACGTCACTGGCGGCTGACGTTTGATCTGGCGACCACCGGCGTGGCCGCTGTCCGGGTTCGCCAAACGCTTGTCCCCACGGATCGCGGGAAATGAACATGGCAATGCTGATAATGGCGGCGGCAGCCCTTGGCGTCGCCGCGGTAGTCTGGTGGGCGCTGCGTGCGCTGCGCGAGGCCCGGCCGGAGGTGCCGGTCGCGCCGCGCCGCCGGGTCGAGATCCGGGTGGAGCGCGATGTCGATCCGGCGCCCGCGCAGCAAGCGTCACCCCCGGAGCTTCCCGGCGGTGAACCGGGCAAGCCCGCGGCAGCCGCCTTGACCCTGTTGCGCGAGGACTCCCTGACGGTCGCAGCGAGCGAGCGCCTGAAGACCCTGGTGGACACCGCGCCCCGGCCGCGCCTGGTGCTGTTGCAGCTGTTGCAGACGGGCAGCGATCCGCTGGAACTGGCGCGGGTGGTCGCCGGAGATCCCGCCACCGCGGCCCTGCTGCTGCGGGCAGTGAACTCGGCGCGCTTCCAGCTGGTACAGGAAATCACCAGCGTGCAGCGCGCCATCACCTACCTGGGCGCCAATCAGGTTCGCGACATTGCGATCCGCAACGCACTGGCGCTGCCGCAGGTCAGCGCGGGCAGTGTCCAGGAGCAGATGCTCGAAACCCTGTGGGGCCAGAGCTATCTGGCCAGTGCCATCGCCTTTGCGTTGGCCCAGCAGTTGCGGATGCCTGGCGCGGCCGAACTGTCCACACAGGCGTTGCTGTTCGGTCTCGGCGATATCGCGCTGGTGACGCAATATCCGCAGTTGGCCGACCGTTATCTCGAAGCAGACGAGCTGCGCCAGCGGGTGGATGGAATGCAGCGCGAACTGGGTATCAACGCGGCCCTGGCGGGCGCCCATCTGGGTCGGGCCTGGCAATTGCCGGAGGGGTTGTGCCGGCTGCTGGACGCTAGCCTCCTGCCGTTGACCATTCCGGCACGGGATCTGGAGGCCGAGCTGTTGCCAGGTGTGGCGCTCGGTTATTTCGCCAATCGCCTCGCGGAATTGCTGTCGAGGCAGGAGAGCTTCCAGTTGCCGGCCGGGCTGGAGCGACTGCTAGCGTCTCCCGAGGCAACCCCGATTCCCGAATACCTCGCCGCCGCCGGCTTGGGCAAGGCGCCGGCGCTGCTCGTCGATCCGGCGCTGGAGCGCCGTCTCTCCGCCGTCCACGCCAACCTCAGTACGGCGCAGCGCTCCGCGCCGGCGGGGTAAGGCTGCCGCCGATCAGGCGATCGGCAGCTTGAACAGATCCTTCACGTTGTCGTGGACGATGGCGTTGCGCTGCGCCTCGCTCAAATGCGCCATCTGTCGGGTGAGGATTTGCTGCGAGCGCGGATAGGTGGAATCCGTGTGCGGATAGTCGCTGGCCCAGATCAGCCGGCCGCTGTCCGCCAGCGCCTTGTCGCCGACCAGGATCTGGGTCTGATAGGCGGTGGCATCGTCCTGGAAGGTGAACCAGATGTTGTTGGCCACATAGGTGCTGGGCGGCCTGGAGATGGTCCGTTCGAGGCCGGTGCCCAGGCGCTCCGCCGCGTGGTCGGCGCGGTACATGTAATGGGGCACCCAGCCGGCATCGCCCTCGGCCACCACCATACGCAGTTTGGGATGGCGCTCGAAGACGCCGCCGAACACGAATACGCCCAACACGTTCTGCACGCCGCGAATGATGTTCATGAAACCGTTCGCCGGATGGCCGCGTTCGGCCTTGAAGGCGGTTTCGACGCCGTGGTCGTTGGAGGTGAGGATGTGGAAGCAGATCGGCAGATCGAGGTCGACGGCGCATTCCCAGAGGGCATCGTAGTCGGGATGATCGTAGTCCTCATGCTGGGGATTGCCAGTCATCATCATGCCCACCATGCCCATCTCCTTGGCGGCGCGGAAATCGGCGATGGCACCATCGACCGATTCCACCGCGGTCTGGGCGAGACCGAACAGGCGTTTGGGAGCGCCGGCGCAGAAGCCTTGCAGCCAGCGGTTGTAGGCCTGGAAGCAGGCCGACTTGTAGGCGAAATCCGGGTGGCTGCACAGCACCATGCCCACCGAGGCATAGATAATCTCGGCACCGACATTTTCCTGATCCTGGATGGCGATGCGGGCCGCGGGATCCCAGCTCGCGCGGGCCAGATCGACGAAGCTGGCGTTGCGCTGCGCGCGCAATTGGTCGGGGGGGATGCCGGCCCCGGCGAGCAGACCGAGCGGCAATCCGTGCTTCATGCCCTCGATGACGAAGGTGTCGACGCCATGCTTGTTCTTTTCGATATGGGGCGCTGTGGTGCGGTATTTCGGTTCGATGAAATCGACGTAGCAGTTGGGCGGCTCGACGATGTGGGAATCTGCGGAGATCAGGGGTTTCATCTACGGATCCTCGGAGGGTTGAAAAAGGGTTTTCGCGCCATTGAGGCGCGGGTTGTGAAGTCGGGTTTGATCGAGTCTAACACTGGGGTCGAGCGGGGCAGGCGCGGATGGTGTTGATTCAGATCATGGGCAACCAAGGTCGCCTATAATCCGCGACCTTTCTTCGCCCCATGGTCTGCATCGACCAGGAGATTCATGAGCGAACCTGAAGCTGACATTTTCCTGGGCTCGGAAATCGCCAACGGAGCGCCCGAGCAGGCGGCCTTTCACGTCATCCCGGTGCCTTTCGAGCGTTCGACTTCCTATGGCAGCGGCACCGCCGCCGGCCCTGACGCGATCCTCGAGGCCTCCTGGCAACTGGAGACCTGGGATGGCGAGAGCAATCCTTCCCTGCTGGGCATCCACACCCAGCCGGCTGTTCCCATTGGAGACGACGTCGAAGCCGTGATGATGGCTATTGCCACCGCCACCGCGCGTGCGGTCGCGGTCGGTGCCATGCCGGTTGCCATCGGTGGTGAGCACACCGTCACCTGCGGCGTGGTACGGGGGCTGCAGCAAAGTGGCATCGGTCCCTTCGGCGTGGTGCAGATCGATGCCCATGCCGATCTGCGCGACCGCTACGAAGGCAATCCCTACAGCCATGCCTCGGTGATGCGCCGGGTAGTGGAGGCGGGTATCCCTCTGGTGCAGCTCGGCGTGCGCGCCTGTTGCGAGGAGGAATTGCAGGCGCGCCGGGAGTTCGGCGTGCTGGCCCTGGATGCCCGCGAGCTGGTGGTGGGCAACTGCATGGCCATCGAACTGCCGGCGGACTTTCCCGCGCAGGTATTTTTCACGGTCGATGTCGATGGACTGGACCCCAGCGTGTTCCCCAGCACCGGCACCCCGGTGCCCGGTGGCCTCGGCTGGTATCAGACGCTGGCGCTGTTCGAATCTGTGGCACGCCAGCGCCGCATCATCGGTTTCGATGTCATGGAATTCGCGCCCATTCCGGGCTTTCACGCCTACCAGTTCGCCGCCGCCCAGCTGATCTACAAGTTCATGGGTATCTGCCAGCGCACCCAGGCCTTGGGGCGCTAAACGCGCGGTGATACGCAGCTATCCTTTCACCCAGCATTTGCCGCCAGGATTTTTGAACGGATGAAACTCGAAGGCATCAAGGTTCTCGACCTGTCACTGTTCCTGCCGGGACCGTCGCTCACCCAGATGATGGCCGATCACGGCGCCGAGGTGATCAAGCTCGAACCCGCCAACGGCGGCGAGCCGAACCGGGAGATCGGGCCCAAGCGCGACGGCGTGTCGGTGTATTTCGCCAATACCCACCGCGGCAAGAAGAGCGTGCAGCTCAATCTCAAGCATCCCGCGGGGCTGGAGATGGCACTGCGTCTGGCGGCGCGCGCCGACGTGGTGATCGAGGCCTTCCGCCCCGGCGTGGTGGAGCGCCTGGGCATTGGCTACGAAGCGGTGCGGGCGCGCAATCCCGGCGTGGTCTACGCGTCGCTGTCGGCCTTCGGCCAGACCGGACCCTATGTGAAGAAGCCCGCCCATGATCTCGCCACCGAGGCCTACGCCGGCATCCTCAGCGTCAACCTGGGTTTCGACGGCAAGCCGGCGATCCCGGCGATTCCCAATGCCGACATGCTGACCTCGATGATGGGCCTGTCTGCGGTGCTGATGGCGCTGTTGCGCCGCCAGCAGACCGGGCAGGGTGACTACATCGACCTGGCGATGATGGATTCGCTGATCGCCAGCATTCCCAACAACCTGGGCAGCGTGTTTGCCGAGAAAAAGCCGCCGGTGGTGAAGGACGAGCGCACCTGGGGCGGTTATGCCATGTACAACATCTACGAGACCGCCGACGGCAAGTACATCGTACTCGGTGCCTCCGAGCTGCATTTCGCCCGGAACGTGCTGGCCAAGATGAACCGGCTCGATCTGTTGCCGTTGTGCGAGCCGCCGCCCGGTCCGACGCAGCAGCCCGTCAAGGAGTTCTTTACCGCAACCTTCCGGAGCAGGACCCAGGCGGAATGGATCGCC
>DASUDS010000104.1:0-2662 GCA_036275455.1 Porticoccaceae bacterium | reverse complement strand
GGCACCGGCGGCCTGCTCGGCTCGCGCATGGGCAGCGCCACGGTCATTCTGGAACGGGAGGACGCATGAGCGACACCACAGCCAAGCCGCGGCCGAAGTTCCGCGCGCCGCGCATCAACGACGAGAGCCGCCCGTTCTGGGAGGCCACCACCCGCGGCGAACTGCTGATCAAGCACTGCACTGCCTGCGGCGAGAATCACTACTACCCGCGCAGCCTGTGCCCGTTCTGCTTCAGCGACGCCACCGAATGGCTGTCGTGCAGCGGTCGCGGCAGCATCTACAGCTACAGCGTCAGCCGCCGTGGCGAGCCCTACGCCATCGCCTATGTGACGCTGGAGGAAGGCCCAACGATGCTGACCAATCTGGTCGAGTGCGACTTCGATTGCCTCGCCATCGGCCAGGCGGTGAAGGTGAAATTCATGGACACCGGCGAGGGCGCCGCGCTGCCCTGCTTCGTGCCCGCCTGAATTCCCCAACTACTACATTTCCCACTACGGAGCTTCCCACCATGAGAGATACCGACGGCAAGGTCGCCTTCATCACCGGCGCCGCGAGCGGCATGGGCCTCGGCATGACCAAGGCGTTCACCAAGGCCGGCATGCGCGTGATGATGGCCGACATCGACGCCAAGCGGCTGGAAGCCGCCGCCGCCGACCTGCGCGCCAGGGGCGCGGAGGTGGACACCCATGCCTGCGACATCACCCGCGAGGAGCAGGTGTTCGCCGCCGCGGAGGCCACGATCAAGCGCTTCGGCAAGGTCCATGTGCTGTGCAACAACGCCGGGGTCAGCGTCGGCGGGCTCAGTGAGGAACTGTCGCAGCAGGACTGGGACTGGGTCGTCGCGGTCAACCAGACCGCCATCGTCTACGCCATGCGCGCCTTCCTGCCGCACATGAAGGCCCACGGCGAGAGCGGCCACGTGGTCACTACCGCGTCCATGGCCGGGCTGATCAACGCCGGCGCCGGCTGGGGCGCCTACAACGCCAGCAAGCACGCTGCCGTGGCAATGATGGAGGTGCTCTACAGCGAACTGAAGGACACCCCCCTCGGCGTCTCGGTGCTGTGCCCGGGCGCGGTCAACACCAACATCCTCGAAGCCGCCAAACACCGCCCACAACAGTTCGGCAGCTCCGACGACCGCCCCATCGCCCTGAACCCGATTGGCGACACGCTGGCCCACGGCCTCGACCCCGACGTGGTCGGCGAACTGGTGCTCGACGGCATCCGCGACAACCAGTTCTACATCTTCACCGACCCGAACATGGAGAAGCAGATCGACCGCCTCTTCGACCGCATCAAGCTGGGCTTCGCCTGGGCGCGCGCCAACGAGCACCTCAAGGCCGCCAATCAGGGCGCGCTGGTGTGGCGGACGAAATGAAGGGATGAATGTGAGGGTTTTGGCGGGAAGCGCCTGCTCGTTAGCCGCGCCGCGGGCCTGCCGTGCGGGTGGGATTTCTGTGCGATGAACCTGTTATATATGAACCTGTTATAGACGAACCTGTTATAGATGAGGCTGTTATAAGGGGGTTGACCTTGCCAGGGACGGCAGCCGCGAGGCGGCATGGCGCCAAAGAGTGAAGGCGTGTCGCTGGAGTGCAGAGAAGAATGAAGCGCTCAGGACGGAGCGCGGCATCTCCTTCGAAAGCATCGTGGTCGCCATCGAATCGGGCGGATTGCTGGACCTCGTAACACATCCGAACCAGGCGAAATATCCCGGGCAGCGAGTGCTGGTGGTGCTGTGCGACAATTACGTTCACTTGGTACCGTTCGTTGAAGAGCAGGATTTTTTCTTTCTCAAGACGGTGATCCCGAGTCGCAAGGCCACCCGGGACTATCTTGATCGAGATGAAACAGATGCCGAAGATTGACGATTACGAACGCGAGATCCTGTCGGCTTTCGAAAAAGGCAAGTTGAAGTCCGTGGCGACCAGGGAGGAACTCGCCAGACTCAAGGCCGCGGCGAGCGCCACGACGATCCAGGATCGCCGGATCAATATCCGGCTCTCCGCTGGCGATCTGAACGATATTCAGGTTCGCGCCCTCGAAGAGGGTGTGCCGTACCAGACGCTGATTGCCAGCATCCTCCACAAATATGTCACCGGCCGCCTGCGGGAGCCCCAGATGCCGGGGCTGCCCGAGATGCCGGGGCTGCCCGAGATGCAGGAGCTGAAAGCACCGCGCAGGCCGAAAGGCCAGCAGCGGGCCAAATCGGGTAGCTGAGAGAATCCCGGGCGCGGTCGTTGCCCACCCATTCGCCTATGTCACTCCCGGTTTCGCGGCCTGAGCGCCCGAGGGGTGCTCAGGCACTGGCCGCATCCAGCTTCGCCAGTGCCTGCCCGTCCAGCTTCAATTCCGTGGCCTTCACCAGTTCGTCGAGCTGGGTCAGCGAGGTGGCGCTGGCGATGGGCGCGGTCACCGTGGGCTGGGCGATCAGCCAGGCCAGCGCCACCCGCGCCGGGGTCGCCGCGCAGTCGGCCGCCACCTGGTCGAGGGCGCCGAGGATGTGCAGCCCGCGTTCGTTGAGATGGTGCTTGACGAAGGCGCCGCGCGAGCTGGCGGCGAGATCGGCTTCGCTGCGGTACTTGCCGGTGAGAAAGCCGCTGGCCAGCGCGAAATAGGGCAGCACGCCGAGCCCCTGCTGCTGGCACACCGCCTTCAGCTC
>DASUDS010000103.1:0-2922 GCA_036275455.1 Porticoccaceae bacterium | reverse complement strand
GCTGAAAAGCTCAAGGCCTACTACCGCCAGTTCTGCAAGCGGCCCTGCTTCCACGACGAATACCTGCAAACCTACAACCGCCCCAACGTGACCCTGGTGGACACCAACGGCCGCGGCGTCGATGCCGTCACCGAAAAGGGCGTGGTGTTCGACGGCGTGGAATACGAGGTGGACTGTCTCATCTTCTCCACCGGCTTCGAGGTCGGCACCAGCTACACCAGCCAGTCCGGCTACGATCTGGTGGGCAGGAACGGCACCAGGCTCAGCGAGAAGTGGGCCAACGGCCTGCGCACCCACCACGGCCTGATGACGCACGACTTCCCCAACTGCTTCGTGCTCGGCTTCACCCAGACCGGCGTCACCCCGAACGCGACCCACATGCTCGACGAGCAGGCGAGCCAGATGGCCTACATCGTCAAGCAGGTGCGCGCCAAGGGCGCGAAGACGGTGGAGCCGACCCAGGCCGGCGAGGACGAGTGGTGCCGCATCTGCGACAGCTACGGCAACAAGACCGAACAGCTGCTCGCCCAGTGCACGCCCGGCTACTACAACAACGAAGGCGGCAAGGCCAACAAGAACGGCTTCATCTCCGGCCAGTACGGCGGCGGCGCGGTCAAGTTCTTCCAGATCCTCGAAGACTGGCGCAACGAGGGCAACATGGAAGGGCTCGAAGTCCGCTGACCGCGGCGTTCAGAACGTGCGCTCGACAGCGGCCTGCGGGCCGCTGTTTTCGTTTGGGGGGCGCTCTGGCGGTTGACCGGCCGTTTGCGCAGCCCGGTGCCGATTGACCAGCGTCTTGCGCTGCGCTGGCGAATTCGGCAGTGCCAACCGATGCGGCAGTGAGGACAAATTCAATAGTGATAGCGAAGCTGCGCGATCAATACCGCGCCGTCAGAAATTTTGTACACGATGCGGTGTTCGTCATTGATGCGCCGGGACCAGTAGCCGGACAGCGCGTTCCTGAGCGGTTCGGGCTTGCCGATGCCGGCGAACGGCGAGCGGGAGATCTCCCGAATCAGGGTGTTGATCCGGTCGAGCAGTTTGCGGTCGGTTTTCCGCCAGTACAGATAATCTTCCCAAGCCCGCTCGGCAAAGATGAGCTTCACTCTGCCAATTCCCGCTCCGTACCCAGACCCTCTTGCAGTTCCGCGATGGCATCGAGCAGGCGGCGGGCATTTTTCGGCGCGCGGAGCAGGTAGGCGGTTTCTTCGAGCGCATTGAAGTCGTCGAGGGAGACCATCACCACCGACTGCCGGCCATTGCGGGTGATGATGATCGCCTCGTGGTCATTGCAAACCCGATCCATCGTCTCCGCAAGGCGTGCGCGGGCCGTGGTATAGGTAATGGCGTCCATGGGGCTTCTCATGTATATGTACGGTTAAACGTACATGTTTGACCGCGCGCCGTCCAGTCCAGGCACAGCCAGTCCAGGCCCAGCCTGCCGCGCGCTTGGTGGCTGACGCACCGGAGGATGAGAGAGCTCCGCAACCGTGAAATTCCTGCTCTTCGTGGCAGGACAGCAAACCATTGGGCTGGCGTCAGAGAAGTGGTCGTTGCCGCGAGGGAAAGCCGGATGAAGATCAGAAATTTGCCCGACGACTGCCTGGAGCTTTCCGAGTCCAAACCATTGGTCCGCTGGGCCTGTACAGCCTTCGCGGTGCTGCTGCCGGCGCTGGTGCTCTGTGGCGCCTGGCTGGAGGGATGGCCCGGTTGGGAGCGGGTGCTGGGCACCGGCGTTGGTGCGGTCGCGGCCGCCTTGGTGGCCGCCGTGCTTCAGGATTGGCGTTTCCTGTTCGATCCACGCCGGCGCACCCTGACCTGGCGACGCAGGAACTGGTTCCGTGACCGACGCGGCGTGATGCTGTTTGCCGATATCCAGGATGTAGTGGTATCTGCCCGACTCGAAACGGATTCCGAATTTCCCAGCCAGAGCCGCTGGCTGTATTCGCTGACCCTGGCAACCCGCGCCGGTCCCTTCCAGCTCACCCAGACTTCGAGTGCTGACAAGGAAGAGTACGAGGCGCTTGCAGCTGAGGTACGCGCGGTGCTGGGCGAGCCGCAACGCGAAGCACCAAAGGTCGATGACTTGTCCGACGAAGCGCAGGTGGCAAAGCTATTGTCCGTGGGCCAGAAGCTGGCGGCCATCGCGCTGCTGCGCGAGCGGCAGGGGCTGGGTTTGGCAGAAGCGAAGGCGCGGGTGGAGCAGATAGGCAAGGTGGGCGAACACTGAGCATGCCTGATCACGGGGGAGGGTGGATTCCCGAATGCGCAAGTTCACCGCGATGATCGGCGGTACCCTGCTGGGTGCCGCGGCCTGGGGAGCCAGTGCCTTGATTTCGGGCGTGTTAGAGCCCTTCGACAGCCTGCCGGGTTTTCTGGTGGTGCAGATCGCGCTGTCCATCGCCGCTGCGCTGACCGGGTTCCGGGCTGGCGGCGGGGTTTTGGTGTCTGCGTTGCTGGGCAATTATCTGGGGTTGAATCTCTATCCCTATGTGATGGGCGGTGCCGAAACCCGCGCCTGGGCGCTGCTCGGTGCCGTCACCACGATCTTTCTGATCATCATTCCCGCCCTGATTGGCGGGACGGCCGCGCTGGTGCGCAAGCGGTGGCGCAACGGCGTGCGGTAATGGCGGACGCGCCGCGATGAGTTTGTTTCTGCGCAAGATTCAGGAGCACGAACAATGAAAGTCTGCGGTGCGAAGCCATGGATCGCGGTGTTTGCCGGGGTCGCTCTCGCGGCGAATGCGGCGGAATGGAAACCGCTGACAGGAACCTATGCGATTACCGAGAGGAGTCTCCTCGACCCCGGTGCGGAGGAGCCGCGTGATACTCATTTTCGTTTTCAGCTCAGGGGTGCTGCCGCCAGCGACCTGTATCAGGCGATGAAAACCGCAGCGATCCGCGACGAATGCACCGGCGCCA
>DASUDS010000102.1:0-9981 GCA_036275455.1 Porticoccaceae bacterium | reverse complement strand
CGCATGAAATCGGTGACGAACACCGGCTCCAGACGCGCTGCGCAGGCGCGCAACACGCCGGCCGCAGCGGCATCGTCGAGGTGCGAAAAATCGAACGCGCCGCACCAGGGCTGCTCCCATTCGGGGCGATCGGCCAGACCGCCGCCGGCGCGCCCGGCGCGCTTCACGGTTTGCACCCGATCGGCATCGATCTGGCGCACCCGCAGCGCGATCCCGCGGCGACGCAACGTCCATTCCGGGGTGTCGTAATAGGTGCTCAGCAGCCGTTGCGGCGGCATGTCGCCCAGCAGCAAGGGATGGCCACGCGCCACAGCGACCGTCGCGGGCGACAGCGCAAGCTTGAGTTCGACCTCGCGCGGCATGCCTTCACCTTCCTCCCATCGTTCGCGGCGACCACTTGAAACAACGATCGATTCTGCCGGGATTCTCGACAAGCACCGGTGCTGGTACGGCTCGCCAGAGCGGCATTGCCCGAGAGTGACATTGCCCAGAGTGACATTGCCGGTGATCGGAGGCAAACTCGAAACAAGGGCTAGCTGATCAAGAACAGCAACCCGTATTCCCGACCCACACCATGACGCCAGGCCCGCGCCCTGCGGGCGACGGCCGACTTCGTGCCACGGCCGGGAAGGATGCAGCGACCGACCAGCACCGCTAAAGCCAATGTCCGGCGGTCCCGCCCACCGCACTCCAGGATTTCGCCATGACCGCCACAGAACCCCTTTCTGCGGATCCGGCTCGGACCGGCCTGGCCGAGCCCCGCTTTCTGGCGCTGCTGGCGATCACCACCCTGTTTGGCCTGTCGTTCTCGACCTATTTTCTCCTGCCGAAATTCCTTTCGGTTGAACTCGCCGCGGACCCGGTAACGATCGGGGGCGTCACCACGATCTTCTGGTTGGCGTCGGCGCTGGTCGTTCCCTTCACCGGGCAGCAGATCGATCGCAGGGGCCGCAGACTGTTTGCCGGGATCGGCGGGCTGCTGCTTGCGTGCTCCTGCGCCGGATTCGTGTGGATCGATTCCGTCGGGCCGCTGATCTGGATGCTGCGCATCGCCCAAGGGGTCGGCTTTACCCTGTTTTACGTCGCCGTAGCGACACTGGTCGCCGATCTCTCGCCGCCGGAGCGGCTGGGCCAGGCACTCGGACTGTTTGGCGCCGTGATGATCTTCACCAATGCAGCCGGCCCGGCCTTCGCGGAGTGGGCCTCGGTGCGCTTCGGCTGGACCCCGGTTTTCGCGGCAACCTCGTTGAGCGCCCTGCTCGCCGCACTCGGATCGCGGCTGATTCGGGAACCGGCAATCAGCCATCCGGAAGGCTCTCGGACCAGCCTGATGCAGGTGCTCCGTCGTCCCGGCATGACGCCGGTAATCATCGTGTCGACGCTGATTGGCTGGGTATTCGGAACCCTTTTCACCTTTTATCAGCCCTGGGCACTCTCCCTGTCGATTCCCCAGGTATCAGGCTATCTGGTCGCCTACGCCGTCGCTGCCGTAGCCATGCGTATCCTGGCCGGCAATGCCGCGGACCGGCTGGGCCGGGTCCGCACGGTCCGCGCCATGTTGTTCCTCTATGTGCTGGCGCCGCTGTCGGTAATCTGGATCGACCGCCTGGGTCTGGCGGCGGCGGGAGCAATCCTGGGCTTGGTGCAAGGCATCTATTATCCGGCGCTCAACGCCATCGCCATCGAGCTCGCCACCGCCGCAGAGCGCGGCAAGGTCATGGCCGCCTACAACGGCGCCTTCAATCTCGGCGTTTCTGCCGCCGGCATGACCCTGGGCCACTTGGTGGCAGCGAGCGGTTATCTCGCCGTATTCACGCTGGCGACCGCCGTCAGCGTCGCCAGCTTTCTCCTCTTTGCACTGCGCTGCCAACCATCGGCCCTGCGCCCGCTAGCGCAGTCGAGCTAAAGGTTCTTCGCGCCGATGATACCCCGCGCTTCGAGGTCGGCGATGCGCTCGACGCTATACCCCAGGCGCTCGCGCAGAACCTCGTGATTGTGTTGCCCCAGGCGCCCGGCACGTAGATCCGGGGTGTCGGGAAACGCGGAAAAACGCAGCGGCGTGCGGGGAATGCGCACCTCGCCGAACAGGTCGTCCTTCACCGTCCGCACCAGGCCACGCTCCTTGGCATGGGGAAGCTCCACGACTTCCGGAAGGCTGAGAATCGGCGCGCAGGGCACGCGATGCTTGCGCAGCAGCTCGAGCGCCCGGTCGACATCGCCGACTTCCGCCAGCCAATCGTTGATCGCCCCATCCAGCTCGGTTCGATACTTACCCATTGTCTTGATGTCCGAGAAGCGCGGATCCTCGAGCATGTCCTGTCGCCCCATGGCCGTCGCCAGCCCGCGCCACTGGTGATTGATGCCAAGCAAGAACAGATAACGCTCGCCGCAACGATAGATTCCCACCGGCGACAGTAGCCAGTGGCCGGCACCGGAGCGGGTCGCGACCAGCTGGCCGGCGGTGGTGTCGTAGAGCTGGGCGCTCAACTCATGAAAGCTGAACAGCACCTCCAGCAGGCAGATATCGATGTGCTGGCCGCCACCACCGCGCAGACGATGCATCAATGCAGTGACGATGGCGCCGTAGGCGTGCGCACCCGCCGAGATGTCGCCAAATGCGAAATCGCCGAAGATCGGCGTGCGCCCAGGCTCGCCCAGCAGATCGATGATGCCGGCGTAGGACTGGCCGATCCAGTCGTAACCGGGAAGTTGCGCCAGCGGTCCCGTCTGTCCGAAGCAGGAGATCGAACACATCACCAGATCGGGATTGATCTTGCGCAGGCTTTCCCAATCGAGGCCGTGCTGACGCATCACGCCCGGCGTGAAATTCTCCACCACAACATCGGCATCGCGGATCAACTCGCGACAGATTTCCTGTGCCTCCGGCGTCGAGAGATCCATGGCCATGGTTCTCTTGCCGACATTGTGTTGAATGAAATACCCGCTCCGCCCCTCTCGGACGGACGGCAGCAGGCGCGCCATCTCACCACCCAACGGCTCGATCTTGACCACATCCGCGCCGTGCTCGGCCAGCATCTTGGTGCAATGGGGCCCTGCCACCACATGTGTGAAATCGATGACTTTGAAACCATCCAGCATGCGTCCGGCCATCACGCCTCCCACCTTGTTGTTATCGAATTGGGCCCGGCTGGCGCCGCCGGGGAGATCAAAATGTACCGCAAATCGACGGCTAGCGTCGCGACCGCAAGCCCGCCCAACAGAGCTTCCGTGCAATTTGCAAGTCTCATCCTGGAGTCAACCGCCATTGACGCAGGTCAACCGACCGTCACTTGATCACTGCTAGCCTCAAGAAAGATCGATTGATCTCCCCACGAGCAGATGCACGACGGAGGATTCAGCCATGAACAATAAAGTGTTGGGTGTATCGGGCAACGTCCCCTCTAACCGACTACTCTACCGCCGAGCGAGGTTTGGGTTCCTGGCAGTCGCCCTGGGTGCCGCAGCGGGTATCCACGCCGCCGAGGATGGCGGTGCTGGTATGGCGCAAGGCCGCGCGGACTATCTCACCTATTGCGCGTCCTGCCACGGCGCGAACGGCGAAGGCGATGGCCCGGTATCCGGTTCGCTGAAAAATCGCCCCCCGAACCTTACCTACCTGAAACAACAGGAAATGAGTGGCGAGTTCCCGTTGAAGCGCGTGACGGATATCATCCAGGGCAATTCCGACTACGCCCTGAACTACCGAACGCACGGACCAGCGGACATGCCCGTCTGGGGCAAGGAGCTCACCAAAGACAGCGGCAACCGGGAGAGTCTGGCCCAAGTGCGGATCCAGCATCTCGCCAAGTACCTCGAATCCATTCAGCAATAATCGACGACCGCCCTGTTGAAACCGGTCCGGATCCCCTTCAGCGGAGATCCGGACGAACGGCTATACGCATCTCTGGCTTGGGCGCTGTGCCGAATGGCGGCACCTACAAATGGCGGCACCTACAAAGAGCCGCGGCGAGCACTCTGCGCTACCGGCCTTTAATATCTCCCGGAACCGAAACAGACCCGCCGGCCACAAACACTGGCGATCACTGTGCACGCCATTGGCCCGCCCCCGGGGAGGGGTTGGGCCACCTTGAAGACAAAGCGATACCTTCTCGCTCAAGCCTTGCCGTTGCGTAGCCGGGCCGGCAACAGCCAGCGCGCCAGCGCTGGCAGAATGAGGATGGCGCCCAGCATGTTGGTGAGGAACAGGAAGGTCAGCAAAATTCCCATGTCGGCCTGGAACTTCAGGGATGCAAAGATCCAGGTAGCCACACCCGCGCCCAGCGTCATGCCGATGAAGATCACCGCCTTGCCGGTCAGCCGCATCGCCTTGTAGAACGACTCCTCCAGCGAATCCCCCTCATCCAGATACCCGCGCATAGCGGCGTAAATGTAGATGGCGTAATCAACGCCCACACCCACACCCAGGGCCATCATCGGCAAGGTATTCACCTTTAGACCGATCTCCAGCATCGCCATCATGGCGTTACCCAGCAACGACACCACGATTAGCGGCGTCACGATACACAGCATCCCGACCACGGAACGGAACGCCATCAACGTGAGAATGATCGTCACCGCGTAGACCCAGCCCAGCATGGGCTTCTCCGCGGCCGATACCGTCTGGTTGGTCGCAGCAATGATGCCCACATTGCCAGTCGCCAATTGGACACTGAATTTGTCTTCGGGCAAGTTGGACTTGTAGGCTTTGATTCCAGCGATGATGCGGTCAATGGTCTCAGCCTTGTGATCGACCGTATAGATGTTCACGGGCATGGCGGTACAGTTGGCGTTCATCAACTCCTTGCCGCCGCCGCCCATGTGATACAGCGTGGAGGACATGCTGTAGCTGTTTCGCGACAGCTCATACCAACGCGAGCTGCCCTCGTTGTTCGCGGCCATGATGACTTTCATCGCCCGCGCCAGCGAATCGACAGACTGCACGCCGGGAAGGTCGCGGAGATACCAGGTGAACCGGTCGATTTCCTTCATCACGTCGTACTGGACACAGGCATTTTCCGGGGCCTTGATCATCACCGACAACTTGTCGACACCGATCGAAAATTTCTTGGCGATCGCGTTGCTGTCGATGTTGTAACGAGCTTCCTCGCGCAATTCGGGAATACCGGCATGCAGATCGCCAATGGCCATCTCCTTGCCCTTGTCGATACCGTATGCGGTCAGCAGCACCAGCACCGCCAGAATGGCCAGCGACGGCTTGGTTCGTGTCGCCCTTGCGATGAACCGCCACAGAGGATCACGCTTGGTCTCAGATTCTCGATGGCGGCGACGATATTCATCCAGATTGCGCAGCTTGACGTAGGACAGCATCACGGGCAGCAGAATCATCTTGGTCAGCAGCATGATCGCCATGCCAATACTGGCGGTAATCGCCGTCTCCTGCACGATGCCGATGTCGATCAGCAAAATGGTGGCGAAACTGACGGAGGTGGTGATCACCGCCAGCGCCCCCGGCACCAGCAGACGGCGAAAAGTGCGTTGGGCTGCTTCCATGCTGTCGACACCCTGCAGATCGGCGGGAGCCGGGACGATCTGGTTACCGTGCGCGTCGGTCTCGCCGCCATACATGACCTCGCCCATCCAGCCGCTGATCATCTGCACGCCATGACTGACACCGATGGCGAATACCAGAAACGGCACCAGGATCGACATGGGATCAAGCCCATAGCCCAGCATGTCCAGCGAACCCAGCAGCCCGACGACAGCAACCATGGATACGATCGGCGGCAACAACGACAGCACGATCGATCGGGTGTAGAACCACAACAGGAACCCGGTAATCAGCAGCGTCACGCCGAAGAACGTCACCACGTCGGCAGCGCCATCCGCGATGTCGCCGGTGGATTTCGCAAAGCCGATGATGCGTACGTCGATGGCGTCGGTTTCGAAACGCTTGCGAATTTTTTCTTCCAGATCAGCCGCCACCTTGCGGTAGTCCAACGGTAACCTGGTGGTAGGGTCACGCTCGATCAGCTCCGCGCGGATCAACGCCCCGGAAAAGTCGTTCGCAACGAGACTGCCCAGCCGGCCCGACTTGATGATGTTGTTGCGCACGATCGGCATCCACTCTTCCGTGGGCCGAAATTCCGCGGGAATGACATTGCCGCCCGAAAAACCGTCCTCGACCACCTCGATATAGCGCACATTGGGCGTGAAGATCGACGTCACCGTCGACCGCGCCACGCCGGGGAGGAAAAACACCTCGTCCGTAGCCTCCTTCATCGCTTCGAAGAAGGCGGGATTGAAGATGTTTCCCTCCTTCTGGATCAAGGCAACGATGATCTGGTTACCCGTACCGAAATCGTTCGAATACTCGACCAGTGTCTGGATATAGGGGTGTTTGAACGGCAACAATTTCTCGAAACCTGCGTCGACGCGCAGCTTCAACGCGTTGATCCCCATGAAAATGGTCAACACGGTGAAAATGAGCAGAATCGCCACACGATTGGAAAATATGAGTCGTACCGCGCGATCCATCAGGGTTTGCTTTGTCATTACGGGCCCCAGCTATTGAGTGCAGTCGTCGAAACGGCTATGGCTGTCGATATTCAGGGATTCGGCAAGGCGAACACCTTCGCGCCAGCACTGCCGAACAGTAGCAACTCGTTTGATCCGGCTTCCTCGACGGAAACAAAATCATCGAATCCGGCATAGGGAATCAGCGAAGCCTTGCTGGCCCCCATATCGATTCTGAACAGGGTGCCACCGCCACCCACCGCCAAGACGTCACCGTTTGCTCGTTCGATGATCCGGTTGATGTTTGCGGTCCTGCCACCGGTATCGACTACCGCCCAGGCATCGCCCAACTGCGCGGCCCGATAGATATGTCCGCGCAGACCATAGATCAGCAACTCGCCGCTACGCAGGCGACTGACGCCAAAGTAGGAACCGTTATAGGGCGATTCGAACACTTGCCAAGGGCCCACCTTGCGACTGGCATACCCTTCCGCTGCCGCGTCACCCTCCAGAACAGCCTCACCCTCCACAACAGCCTCTCCTTCCACTGCTGTTGCGCCGGCTCCCTCATCCACCTCCTCCGTGTTGTAATGCAACAGGGTGCCGAGCTCGCCAACGATGAAGAATCCACGCTCGGTCTTCAGGAAAGCATTGAAGTTGGCCTCGGGCTCGAGATCCAGCCCCTCCAGCAAGTCGTACAGGTCACCGGTATCGACAGTCTCCCAGGTCGCCCCGCCATCCTGCGTTTCCAGCATCAACGAAAACGCGCCAATCGCCCAACCGTGGGACTTGTCGCGAAAGTAGATATCCAGAATCGGCTTGGGCAGATCACCCCCGGTGATCGGGTCTTCGTACTGGATGGACCAGCTCTCTCCGCCATCGGTGGTATGCAGAATCAGCGTGTCGTGCCCGGCGGCCCAACCTTCCTTGTCGTCGACAAAAAACACGGTTGTCAGCAACACCTGGGTCGGCACCTGAGCCTGCACCCAATCGGTGTTGTTCTTCGAATACACGATTACCCCGTTGCTGCCCACCGCAACCACGCGATCGGAAAGCCGTACCGAATCGGTTAACAGAGTCTTGCTCGCCATCGACGAACTAAGGGCGGGAATCTGTACGGATTCAGCAGCGTCAACGTACGCCGGAATCACCATCATGGCCATTACCAGTGATATCGCACAATGAGCGATCCAGTGCACTGCCTTTCTCTGCGTCCGCAGGACGAACGCGGCCCTCGACCCCAAGTAACAGCTGGCCCCCATGGTTAACCCCCGCGTGTAATTACAGTAAGAAAACGCGCATCGACACGGAATTTCGCCTAACTCCACCGGGACTCCGGGTGCGTCATGGCCTGAAATCTCCGTGCGCCCTCTTCCATTTATCTATAGTTTTCTACTTTCTTTGTTGACGCTCGTTCCGACCCGTGTTTGGGCTCGGAGACCGCCGCGCCGGGCAGTCACTATATTTATTCTCTTGGCACAGCCAGTATTCTCTTGGCATAGCCAGCGCCGACAAAGCCGCGCCCTGATCCGAACCACGATAGCCAATCCAACAGGCCAGGATGGGGTCGCTGCCCGAATCCATCCCGCAACCTGGCCAGCGCTCCGATTGTCCTCGCGCCTGCTCGGGATCGTCAACACCATCCCGAGCAGGCGCGAGCAGCCTCAGCGAACGCCGCGGCGCCGGATTTGTCCCGGGGTGAAATAATCGTCGTCGGCGCGAAAATCGAACTTCGGCGCACCGTCTTCGTTATCCAACCCGAGAATCACCATCCGCCCAGCCTGCATGTCGTACTGGTTCTCGATGGTGGAGTCCAGATAACCCACGTCCTGGTACATCACCGAATGCAACTCGTACAGGCGCCACAGCTGATTGCGGCGATCATAGTGATCACCCAGCAGATACCACCAGCTATCCTCGTCGAGATACATGACACGGGTGCCATAATCGTGGGTAGTGCCCTGCTTGAGCGTACCCTTCAGCTTCCACACCCGATGCAGCTCGTAGCGAACCAGATCCTGGTTCAGCCGGCCATCCTTGGTGATGATGTCGGCGACCTTGAGCTTGTCCGTGTGCATTTTGTAGGCGTTGTAGGGCACATAGACTTCGGCCTTGCCTTCCAGCGTCCACTCGAATCGATCGTTCGGTCCGTTGTAGCCGAACTTCTGGTCGGTGGTCGCCAAGCCATCGGACGATGTCAGCGGGTTGTCGTAGACGATCTGCGGCGCCCGCTTCACCCGACGCTGGCCGGGGCTGTAACTCCAGGCCTGGCGGAACTGGTTGACGAAGCTTACCGGATCGCGTGCCAGGACCACCTGACCGGCCTGCTTGGCTGGTGCCGTAGTGGTCTGGTAGTACTTCAACCCACCACCTGGCGAGGCCGGGTCATAACCGGGGTTATCCCAGCCGTTGGCCGGATCGCTGTAGGGCCAATTCTGTTGCACCGACAGCTTGTTGACCTCGTAGGAGCCCGCCGCCGTTACCGGTGCGATATTGTCCCAGCTGTCCTTCCAGGGCTGTACCGGCCGGGTGAACAGGTTGATCATGCCCTGGGCGCCGTTCTTGGGAACCGGGAACGCCCAACTGTTGCGCGCATCCTCGAAGCCGATCAGCCCCGGGAATTTGGTGGAGATGACAATCTTGGCCTTGCCGGCATTCTTGAGCGCTGCCTCATAGATATGCGGCTTGAACACCGCGCTGCGCCGGCTCGGGTAGACGTTCATGAAGTAGTCCGGGTAGGTCTCGAACATCTTCTGCTGCCCGGGTGACAGCTTGTCGGCGTACTGCTTGTAGTTCTGCGCGGTGATCTTGAACAGCACCTGATCCGCCGCAAAGGGGTCGGCATGGAAGGAGCCTGGCGTGAATCCCGACGGCACGGGCAGTGGCTCGTTTTTCCATGCCGGAATGGTGCCCTCGGTATTACCGGCACGAATGGCACCGGCCGGCGTCAACTCGGTGCCTTCCAAGCCCAGCTTGGCCAACTCGGCTGACGTGGGCTTCTCGTTGTAATCCTGGGCCAGGGCGGTGTTGACCATCGCCAGGCTCAGTACCAGGGCGCCCGTGGCGCCCGCGATGCGTTTACTGACTACAGGAGACATCTCGATTCCTCAGAAACTGTATTTGAAGGTCAGTGCAATGTTGTCGCGGTCATCCCACACGCCCGCCGAGCCCAGCCACCAGGTATAGGCCAGATCCAGCGAGGTGGAACTCAGATACTCGAAAGCCACCCCGACTGCCGCCGTGCGCTGGTTCTCCACCAGTGCGCCGCTGGTGAATGGTGTGTAGCCCTCGACATGGTGGGCAAACACGAAGCGCGGCTTGACGTTCAGGTTCCAGAACAGGTTGTTGTATTCGTAGGATGCCAATGCCGTGTAGCCCCACGCGAAGGGCGTGATCGGCCGGTCCAGCGCATCGACTCCCTTGTACCTGCCGGGATCCTGGATGGTCCCGATCTGGGCCAGGGCATTGCCGCGCACGCCTGCCGCAATCGCAGCGTTGGCGTTAGCG
>DASUDS010000101.1:0-3768 GCA_036275455.1 Porticoccaceae bacterium | reverse complement strand
CGAGAAACACCACTTCCGGCTGATGCATGATGGCGCAGGCCAGCGCCAGACGCTGGTTGAGCGCCCCGCTCATCTGGGCCACCAGACCGTCGAGCACGTCGCCCAGATCGGTCACTTCGATGGCCCAGTCGCGCGCCAGCGCGCGATCCTTGCCGCGCAGGCCATAGACGCCGGCAAAGAAATTCAGATTCTCGCCCACGGTGAGATCGGGATAGAGTGAAAACCGCTGCGACATGTAACCGATGTGGTCGCGCAGCAACTGCGACTGGGTGCGCACGCTCACCCCGCCGATCCAGGCATCGCCGGAGGTGATGCGCTGCAGGCCACACAGCGAACGAATGAAGGTGGTCTTGCCGGCGCCATTGGCGCCGAGGAAACCGAACACCTCGCCCGAGCGAATGTCCAGCGTAACATCGTGATTGGCGACGAAGTCGCCAAATTCGATGCGCAATGCCCGGGTGTGGATGCGGCCCGCCTCGGGCAGCCGCGGCGGCAATTTCAGCTGTGGCGGCCGGCGCGCGTAGGCGGCGCCCTTCTCGCCGCCGCCAAGCATGATGTAGGCGTCGTCGAGCCCGGGCTCCACGGCCTCGACTTCGCAGGCCTCCCGGTGCAGCACCTCGCCAAGGCCCGCAGCCAATGCCGCCGCGGAATCCACCTGAAAATGGACGCTATCGGCGAGGTGGCGAATGCCCAGCACTTCCGGCCGTGCCACCAGCAGATTATGTGCCCGGCCACGATCGGCGGTGCGCAGCTCGTAGACGCAGCCGGCGCAACGCTCCAGCAGCGCCGCGCGATGATCGACCGCCAGCACCTCGCCTTCGTGGAGAAACGCCAGGCGGTCGCAGTGCTCCGCCTCGTCCATGTAGGGCGTGCTCACCACCACGGTCACGCCGCCCTCGCGGAAGGCATGGAGCATGTCCCAGAGTTCGCGCCGCGACGCCGGATCGACGCCCAGGCTCAGCTCGTCGAGCAGCAGCAGGCGCGGCTCGTGGATCAGGTTGGTACAGAGCGACAGCTTCTTGCGCATGCCGCCGGAGAGCTTGCCGGCTGGCCGTTCGAGAAACCGCAGCAGGCCGGCCATGCGCAGCAGCCGCTCCTGGCGCTCTGCGTAGACCTCCCGCGACAGGCCGCGGATATCGGCCGAGAACTGCATGTTCTCCGCGATCGACAGTTTGTCGTAGAGGGTGAAGCCCTGGAACATGTAGCCGATGTGGGAGTTGATCCAGTAGGCATCCTTGACGGTATCGTGGCCCATCACCCGGCAACTGCCCTCGGTGGGATCGAGGATCGCCGCCATCAACTGCATCAGCGTGGTCTTGCCCGCGCCGTCGGGGCCCAGCAGGCCGAAGATCTCGCTCTCCCGGACCTCGATGTTGACCTTGCGCAGCACCAGGCGGCCGCGAAACGCGCGCCCGAGATCCTGCGTCGCAATGACCGGCTCGGTGCCTGTCGCATGCGGCGCGAAGCTGTCGAAGACCGGCTCGACCAGTGTCACGGCGATGTCCTCAGCGCGCCGTCAACGCGGCACCACCAGGTGCGCCGGCCATTCCAGCTCCGGTTGCCAGCGAATCCAGGCATCCGCCGGCATGCCCGGCTTCAGGTGGCCGTCGTGGTTGGCCAGCGCCAGCACCACGCCGAACACCATGCGCACCCGCTCCTCGGGCATGTTGATGTCACGAGGGGTGAACTGGGCGCGTTGGTCGACGCGCTTCACCCGACCCTCGAAGTAGCGATCCGGGAAGGCGCTGACGCGGATGCGCGCCGGATCGCCCAGCTTGATCATGCCGAGCACGGCTTCCGGCAGATAGATCTTGAGTTCGAGATCGTCCATGTCCACCAGCACCGCGATATTGCGGCCCGGTTCGGCCAGTTCGCCGACCTCGATACCCTTGGACAGGATGGTGGCGTCGAGCGGCGCATGGATCTTCGCCTTCTCGACCTTGATGCTCAGCAGCTCCTCGCGATGCCGCGATTGCTGGATGCGCGCACCGAGTTCCTCGAGCTGCACCCGCAGCGTGCGCACCTGGCCGCTGGCCTCCCGCTCCGTGGTGGCGATCTGATCGAGGCGCTGCTCGGTGACCACGCCGGTCTTGCGCAGCACCCGATGCCGTTCGAGATCGCGCTGGGCGGTGGCGAGCAGGTCTGCGGAGGTTGCCAGCTGCTCGCGAACGCGCTCCCGTTCGAATTCCAGCGCCCTGGTCTCGGCCCGGACGCTGGCCAGCTCGGCGGCCTGGTCGCGCGCGTCGAGCTCCACCAGCAACCCGCCCTTGGCGATCGGCTGGCCTTCCACCAGATTGCTCGCCACCACCCGCCCGGTCACCTCGGCGGCGACGCGCACCTCAGTGCCCTCGACATGGCCGTTGCCGTAGATCAGCCCTTCCGGCAGTTGCGGTGGCAACGTGCTGACATAGAAAACGTAGGATCCAACGGCAATCAACGCGACCACCAATGTGGTCACCACCCAACCCTTCATGGCACTCCCCCCTTACAACTGGAAAACGATTGCAGCAACCCCGGTTCCGCGCCGCAGACCGTCCCCCGGACCGGCTGGCGACCGGGCCAGCGCGTTATCGGAATAGCTTGCCCGGGGGAATGCCGCCAGCGAACATAAGTTTTTTCTGATGTTCCGGCAACAGCAGCTTAGCATTAGCGTTTCTGCAAGCGCGAGCCCAGATCGCGGGCGAGCTCCGCTTCGGTCAGATCCCAGCGATAGGATGCGATGACGCGACCGGCGGGATCGAGCAGATAGAGCACCGCGCTGTGCTCCATGCTGTAGTCGCCGTCGCCCGCCGCAATCCGGGCCCGGGTCACCCACCAGGAGTCCAGCACCGCCGCCACCTGCCGTGGTGTCCCGGTGAGGTAGACGACGCGCGGATCGAACGACTTGCCGTACTCGCGCAGCCGCTCCGGAGTATCGCGCTCCGGATCGACGCTGATGAACAGTGGATAGAGGCGTTCCGCGGTCGGCCCCAGCAGGCGCAGCACCACCGACATCCGCGCCAGCGTGGTGGGACAGACGTCGGGGCAGTGGGTGAAGCCGAAAAACACCAGCTTGTGGCGATCGGCGAAATCCGCCTCGGTCACCGCGCGCCCGTGCTGATCGACCAGCTCGAAGCGGCCGCTGATGCGGCCCTCGGCACCCGGAGGGATGCGGCCCTCGCTGCGCTGGAGCTGGATCAGGTAATCGGCGACCGGCACCACGGCAGCCAGTACCAGCACGGTCAGCAGCAACGGCCAGATACGGCGCAAACCGGAGGTCATGAAAGCGGTACTCCTCGGAGGTCGAACCGGTCGCTGGGGATTATCCCGGCAAGGCGACATAATGGCCAAGGCATCGATCATGGCTGTCGCTTGCAGCCGGAGTTCTCATGAACAGCGCAATGGCTCGATCGGGGTTGGGGCGCCGCTGGACCTGGATCGCCGCGGCGCTGCTGGCCCTCGCCCTCGCCGCGGGCTACATCGCACTGCGCCCACAGATTTTCACCTGGTTGGCGGCGGGTACCGACTGGGTACTGATCGCCTGTGGATTTCAGACGCCGGACGCGATCGGCCCCGGGGTGGCGGACGAGCGCCTGCGCAAGCTCTATTACGCCGCGCGCATGTTCGAGGGCGTGCCGCCGCGGGAGCTGGTCCCGCTCGACGCCTGGGCGGAGCAGACCTATCCGGGCATGGGCTTCGGCGTCACCCGGACCTTCGACACGAGACCCGTTGCGGTGGTGATCGGCGGCTGGCGCTTCGACATCCCCTGTACCTACTTTGCCGACGCGC
>DASUDS010000100.1:0-3251 GCA_036275455.1 Porticoccaceae bacterium | reverse complement strand
GCGAAATACATTGCCATGATCGCGGTTCCCGCGTTGGCATTGGTGATCGGTGGCTGGGCATTGGGCGCGATATCTCTCTCCCATGCCGCAATCGGTGCAGGCTCTGGATTGGCGTTGGCTGTGCTGACGGGCTGGTGGCTTGCGCGTCCGCTGCGCGTTTCTGCCGCAGCGGCACGCAAGGCCTTCGATAACCCGCTGGCACAATGGGTGTACACCGGTCGCAAAGATGAGCTGGGGACGATACTTCTCTCCAACAGATTTTCCACGGCCACGCTGGCATCTCTTCTCTACCGGCTTCGGGAAGCTACGGACGATTTGCACCTCGCGACAGAGCGCACCTCGGGAGCCGTGGATCTGACTGGCGCTGCCGTGTCCCGGCAGAACGATGAAACCAGCCAGGTGGCGGCGGCGATGAACGAGATGGCGGCGACGGTACAGGAAGTGGCGCGCAACGCCGCGCAGGCCGCGGAGGCCGCCACCGCAGCCGATGACCGAGTACGCGCGGGGAGCGACATCGTTGCCGATGCCGGCACGCAGATGCGCGCACTGGCGACAGAAGTGACTCGAGTCGCCGACGTGGTCGGGGAACTGGAGTCCGACAGCGAACGCATTGGCAGCATCATGGAGATGATTCGCGAGATCACCGAGCAGACCAATCTGCTGGCGCTGAATGCCGCGATCGAGGCGGCGCGTGCCGGAGAGCATGGCCGCGGCTTTGCCGTGGTGGCCGACGAAGTGCGCACCCTGGCCGGCCGCACGCGCCAGTCCACCACCGAAATTCAGGCGATGGTGGAGCGCTTGCAGCAGGGCACTCGGGAAGCGGTGAAAGCCATGGATGCGAGCCGTGAACGTACCAATACCGCGCTCGCCAGGGTCGACGACGCGGTGACGACCTTTGGCGCAATTGCGGATGTGGTCAGCAGCATCAATGGCATGAACCTGCAAATCGCCAGTGCTTCCGAAGAGCAGAGCGCCGTGGCGGAGGAGATCAACCGCAACATCTCCACCATCAGCAGCATGGCCACCGAAATTGCCGCGGGTACCGACTCGACCCGCGAGGCCGCGCAACGCACGGTTGCCACCCTGGAGAAGGTAGTGGAGATGGTGGTGGATTCCGAGCGCCGGGCGACGCAGCAGCGTTGAGTTTCTGGCGGTTGTGGCGGAGAGCGTCAAGCTCATGGCGCCTCACGCTGGACCCTTGTCCGCGCATAAACCCCAACCGTTTGATAAAACAGAGGAAAAAGATAATTTTCGCGGATGGCATGGCGGTTGCTGTGACTAAGTGCCGCTGACGTATGGCACCCACCAGGGATCCTGTTGCGTCGGCGGTCATCAAGCCAGCACCCGGAGAACGACAACCATGGCCGCGACAGATCTGGACGACGATACCCCGGCACCACCGCCAGCCAAGAGCGCGGGCAAGCCCTGGCTGCTGATCGGGGTGATTGCGGCACTGGTCGCGGCGCTGGCAGTCACGGCCACCCTGCTGCTGGCCGGTGGCGGCAAGGAGAAGGCCGCAGCGGTTGATCCCGCCAAGGGCGGCGATCACCAGGAGAGCGAGGAAGGCAAGGGGGCGGTGGTCAAGACGCCACTGTATCTCGAAGTCGCGCCGCCCTTCGTGGTCAATCTGAACGAGGCCAACGCCATCCACTTTCTCCAGGTGGAGGTGTCCCTGATGGCCTACGACCAGCCCAGCCTGGACAAGGTCAAGGAGCAGTTGCCCGTGGTGCGCCATCACCTCGTGGTGCTGTTTGGCAAGCAAACCTTTGCCGACATTCTCTCCGAAGAAGGCAAGCGCAAACTCCAGGCGGACGCACGCACCATAGTGCAGGAGGTCTTGACCAAGGCCACCGGGAAGCCGCTGGTCGAGGATGTCTATCTCACCAGCATCGTCGGCCAATAGCCGGTAACGCGACGATGAAGATCGACGAAGTACTTTCCCAGGAAGAGATCGACGTCCTGCTCCACGGGGTCGATCGGGGTGCGGTGCAGACCGACGAGCGGCCGCGCGAAGGGGTTCATGCCTACGACTTCACCAGCCAGGATCGCATCGTCCGGGGGCGCATGCCGACCCTGGAGATCATCAACGAGCGCTTTGCCCGTTATCTGCGGATCTCGTTGTTCAACATGTTGCGGCGCAGTGCGGAAATTGCCGTCGGGGGCATCCAGGTCGTCAAGTTTTCCGAACACATTCATTCCCTGTTTGTGCCTACCAGCCTCAATCTGATTCGCGTGCCGCCGTTGCGTGGCACCGGGTTGATCGTGATCGATCCGATGCTGGTGTTCCGCATCGTGGACAGTTTCTTCGGCGGCAACGGCAAGTTCTACGCGCGGATCGAGGGACGTGAATTCACGCCCACGGAAAACCGCGTAATCCGGATGCTGCTGGAGGCCATTTTCCGTGATCTGCGCGAGGCCTGGTCGCCGGCCTTGGCCGTGGACTTCGAGTATCTGAATTCCGAAGTGAATCCGCAGTTTGCCAATATCGTCAGCCCTACCGAAGTGGTGGTGGTGTCCACTTTCCATATCGATCTGGAGGGTGGCGGCGGCAATCTGCACGTCACCATGCCTTACGGGATGATCGAGCCCATACGCGATCTGCTCGACACCGGATTGATGAGCGATCGCTCGCAGGCCGACGAACGCTGGACGGAATCGCTGCGCGAGGAAATGCAGCAGGCCAAGGTCGAGGTAAAAGGCGTGTTCACCGAGCTGCCCATGAGTCTGCGTCGGGTGCTGGAGTTGCAGGCGGGTGACGTCATTGCGATGGATCTCCCGGAGGAAGTCACCCTGCATGTCGAGGGCATACCCTCATTTCGCGGCGCGCTTGGCAGCCATCAGGGGCAACTGGCAGTCAAGATCGCCAACCGGATTCCCCGCCAGGGACGCCGACCCATTCCCATAGCCGCCCACTCCTGAGGTGATGAGATGAGTGAACCAATGGATGCAGACGTGGACGCTGTCGATCAACAGGCGCTGGCCGATCAATGGGCCGCGGCGCTGGAGGATCAGGTGGAGGATGCGCCCGAAGTCGCGGCGCCATCGCCGACGTATCAGCCCGCGGCACTGCCCGCGCTCGAGAGCTCGCCGCAGTCCGCAAGTTCCGAGATGAACCTGGACGTGATCCTCGATATCCCCGTGACCCTGTCGATCGAATTGGGCCGTACCCGGGTGCCGATCCGCAATCTGATGCAGCTCAATCAGGGTTCGGTGGTGGAGCTGGATCGCATCGCGGGCGAGCCACTCGACGT
>DASUDS010000099.1:0-2355 GCA_036275455.1 Porticoccaceae bacterium | reverse complement strand
GCGCTGGCCGGATTGGTGCCGTGGGCGGAAGCGGGGATCAGGCAGATGTCGCGGTGTTCCTCGCCGCGGCTGGCGTGATAGGCGCGGATCGCCAGCAGCCCGGCGTATTCGCCCTGGGAGCCGGCGTTGGGCTGCAGGGAGACGGCGGCGAAGCCGGTGCACTGGGCGAGCCAGCGCTCCAGATCGGCGAACAGCTGCAAATAGCCGGTGGTCTGTTCCGCCGGAGCGAACGGGTGCAGGTCGGCGAATTCGGGCCAGGTGATCGGCAGCATTTCCGCGCTGGCGTTGAGCTTCATGGTGCAGGAGCCGAGCGGGATCATGCCGTGCACCAGGCTGAGATCGCGGTGCTCCAGGCGCTTGAGATAGCGCAGCATCTCGGTTTCGCTATGGTAGCGGTGGAAATTGGGGTGGGTGAGGATGGCGTCGTCGCGGCGCAGCCGTTGCGGCAGCCCGCCGGCCTTGGCGGCGAGGCCGGCGATGGGCTCCGGGCCGGGACCGGCGCCGCCGGCAAAGGCCGAGAGCACGCGCGCCACCAGTTCCGGCGTGGTGGTCTCGTCCAGGCTGATGGCGATGCCGTCGGTGCCGAGCGCGCGGAGGTTGATGCGGTCGCCCCGCGCCCGCGTCAGGATGGCCTGTTGTTCGCCGCCGACGGTCACTGCGATGGTGTCGAACCAGGTCTCGTGGCGCAGCGGGAAACCGAGCCGGCGCAACCCGGCGGCGAGGGCATTGGCAAGTCCTTGCACCCGCTCGGCGATGCGGCGCAGCCCATCCGGCCCGTGGTAGACCGCGTAGCAGGCGGCGATCACCGCCAGCAGCACCTGTGAGGTGCAGATGTTGGAATTGGCCTTCTCGCGGCGGATGTGCTGCTCGCGGGTCTGCAGCGCCATGCGCAGCGCCGGCTTGCCGCGGCGATCCACGGAGACGCCGATGATGCGCCCCGGCGCGGCGCGCTTGTGCGCGTCGCGAAAGGCGAGGTAGGCCGCGTGTGGACCGCCGAAACCCATGGGCACGCCGAAACGCTGGCAGGAGCCGACCACGATGTCGGCGCCCAGGGCGCCGGGCGCGCGCAGCAGCACCAGGGCGAGCGGATCGGCGGCGACTACCGCCATTCCCCCGCTGGCGTGGATGGCCGCGATCCGGGGCTCGAGATCGTCCACCGCGCCGTCGCGGCCGGGATACTGGAGCAGGGCGCCGAAGCAATCGCGCTGGCGGAGTTCCGCCTCGGCATCGCCCACCACCAGCTCGAAGCCGAAGTGCGCGGCGCGGGTGGCCAGTACCGCGAGGGTTTGCGGCAGGCATTGGTCGGAAGCGAAAAACCGGTTGGACGGATGATCGCGGCACAGGCGTCGCGCCATGGCCATGGCTTCGGCGGCGGCAGTCGCTTCATCCAGCAGCGAGGCGTTCGCCAGCTCCATGCCGGTCAGATCCACGATCAACTGCTGGAAATTGAGCAGGGCTTCCAGGCGGCCCTGGGAGATTTCCGCCTGATAGGGCGTGTAGGCGGTGTACCAGCCCGGATTTTCCAGCACATTGCGGCGGATCACCGCGGGCAGGATGGTGCCGTGGTAGCCCAGTCCGAGCAGCGAAGTGAATACCTGGTTGCGTTCGGCAAGGGTGCGCAGCTCGGCCAGCGCCACGCTCTCGGAGCAGGGCTCGGGCAGTTGCGGCGGATGTCGCAAGTGAATGCTTTCGGGCAGGATGGTGGCCACGAAATCATCGAGGTCGGTGGCGCCCAGCGCCGTCAGTTGCGTGCGCAACTCGTCAGCGCGCGGGCCCAGGTGGCGGTGGAGAAAGCCGTCGGCGTCGTTCAGTTCAGCGAGATCGAATGCAGAAGTCATTGCCGATGTCTGTAGAGAGCGGATGTCTGTAGAGAATCGATGTCTGTAGAGAACCGATGCCTGTAGCGGAGAACTACGAAATCCCGGGCCGCGCCGATGGTAGCAGCGCCACGCCGGAGCCGCCAAACCAGGGCGCCGAGTTGGCCTTGCGCGATCTGCTGGTTGCCGTGCGCGCCTGCCGGCACTGCGCGGATCTGCCGTTCGGCCCGCGTCCGGTGCTGCGCGCGGCGATCTCCGCGCGGGTGCTGATCGTGGGTCAGGCCCCGGGAATGCGGGTGCATGCCAGCGGCATACCCTGGGACGATCCCAGCGGCGATCGCTTGCGCGCCTGGCTGGGACTCGACCAGGAAACCTTCTACGACGCGTCGCGGATCGCGATCGTGCCGATGGGTTTTTGCTATCCGGGGCGCGGTCGTGGCGGGGATCTGCCGCCGCGCGCCGAGTGCGCGCCACTGTGGCACGGCCGCATTCTTGAACTGCTTCACAATGTGCGGTTGACGCTGTTGATAGGCCGTCA
>DASUDS010000098.1:0-20889 GCA_036275455.1 Porticoccaceae bacterium | reverse complement strand
GGCGATCCGCCTCAACGGCGTCGCCATCGAGCAGAACCTGCGCGCCTTCACCTGGGGCCGGCGCTACGCGGCCGACGCCGCAGCCGTACGCCGCGCCGCCGGCATCGCCGAAATCGACTACGCCGAACCCGCCCAGACCCTCGACCAGCTGATCGACGACCGCACCAACCGGCTCACCGCTTATCAGAGCCGCCACTACGCCCAGCGGTATCGCCAGCTGGTCGAGCGCGCGCGCGCGGCCGAAGCCCCGCTGGGCGGCGAACTCGCGCTCACCCGCGCCGTCGCCGCCAACTACCACAAGCTGCTCGCCTACAAGGACGAATACGAAGTCGCCCGGCTCTACACCGACGGCGAGTTCCGCCAGGCGCTGGAGCAGCAGTTCGAAGGCGACTACCGCCTGACCCTCCACCTCGCCCCACCGCTGCTGTCGCGCCGCCACCCCGACACCGGGCGGCTCGTCAAGCGCGAATTCGGCCCCTGGATGCTCAAGGCCTTCGGCCTGCTCGCGAAACTGCGCTTCCTGCGCGGCACCCCGCTGGATATTTTCGGCTACACCGCCGAGCGGCGCCTGGAGCGGCAGCTCATCGCCGATTACGAACACCGCATCGAGGGCCTGCTCAAGGAACTGAACGCGGACAACCGCGCGCTCGCCGCCGAGATCGCCGGCCTGCCGGAATTCATCCGCGGCTTCGGCCATGTGAAGGAACTCAACCTCGCCGCCGTGCGCCGCCGCGAGTCTGAATTGCTGGAGCGGTTCGCGAGTGGCGACCGGCAGGTGGTGCGGATTCAGGAAGCGAAGGGGACGGTGGAGAGGGTGGAGTGAGGTGGCTGTGGAATAGCGGTACTACAGCATCAACGTGGAAGTGAGCAGCCTGCGCGGCTTTTTCGCGCAGGCTCACCCGACTGAGGGTTTATGCCTACGGTGCATTGGACTTCCAATACTCGTAGACCTGTTTTGCAAGGACAGAGACTTCGATGCTGCTTTTCCCAAAGGAACCTCCTTCATCGGTAGTGAGATGGACGATTAGGGGATCTTCGAAGTATCCCTCCTCGACATATCCAGCCTCTACATATCTGGATTTTTCAACCTCGGCGACAGAGTGATGATGTTCCGCTTTTGCTTCGAAGTGCTTGACTCCATTTGCAAGGTGCGAGGTGATTCGAAGTAGCGAAGAACTAGAGCGGACTACCTCTCTTGCCTTTCGGTCATCGGGGTGAATCCAGTCCACGATATGCTCCGCGGTGACAAAGAAATCGAACGCTGCATATTGATCCTGTGGTGATTTCAAAACCCGATCAAGATCGTACTCTAGTTTTTTCACGAGATCGCGGGGGACTCGTAGCTCGGCAAACCCCTTGAAACTACTCACGGTGGCTCCTTGGATGCGAGGCATAACCAGGGTTAGTCGACCCGGACGTTACACCGGCGGTTTGCCCATGACAATCCGGTTTTCGGAATAATCAATTGGCTATCCGGAAAACTCTGCGTCGGGCGGCCGCAAACGTTCCCGACAGGTAATCCCGGTGCGCCCGCGCCGATGGTCCCTAATCCCAACACCCGCCGGGTCGTTCACACTCCAGCATCTGGCAATCCGTACCGCAATGCCCGACGATTCCCGCACGCAAACAGGGGAGTCCACCATGCCGGCAACCGTACCCGGACCCGACGGCCTGCCCCGCTGCGGCTGGTGCAGCGCGGCGCCGGAATTCTTCGCCTACCACGACAGCGAGTGGGGCTTTCCGGTGGCGGACGACCGCCGCCTGTTCGAGAAATTGTGTCTGGAGGGATTTCAGTCAGGGTTGAGCTGGCGGACGATTCTCGCCAAGCGCGAGAATTTCCGCGCTGCCTTTCTCGGTTTCGATTTCGAGCGCGTCGCCTGCTTCGGCGCCGACGATGTGGCGCGGTTGCTCCAGGATCCGGGCATCGTCCGCCACCGGGGCAAGATCGAGGCGGTGATCAACAATGCGCAACGCGCGCGGGAGTTGGTCGATCGCGAGGAATCGCTGGCTGCCTTTGTCTGGCGCTACGAGCCCGACCCTTCGACACTCGCGGCGCCGCAGACGGCGTCCACGTCACCGGAATCGGTGGCGCTATCGAAGGAGCTCAAGAAGCGCGGCTGGAAGTTCGTCGGGCCGACCACGGTGTACGCCTTCATGCAGGCCATGGGGCTGATCAACGATCACCTCGGCGATTGCGCGATCCGCGCGAGCGCCGAGCAGGCACGTGGCGTATTCCAGCGACCCGGCCGCTGAGGCGGTCGCCAATAACCCCCCCCCCCTCGCGGGGGCTTTTTGATTTGGCGGTGAGGGAGGGATTACTCGGGCTGCGCCCTCGCCCTCCGGGTCGCCCGCTCTCGCGGGCGCTCTCTCCGCCCACTGCGTGGGCTCCGAGTCGAACCCCGGGTTCTCATCCCCCTCGATTTCCGCCAATAAAAAAACCCCCTCGCGGGGGCTTTTTGATTTGGCGGTGAGGGAGGGATTCGAACCCTCGATACGTTGCCGTATACACACTTTCCAGGCGTGCTCCTTCAGCCACTCGGACACCTCACCGGAGTGGGGCCGGGACTGTACACAAAGCCCCAAGCCAGTGCAATCAGCGCTCTCCGCAGGCTCTGCGCACCGGGGCAAAGCTGCGCCGGTGCAATGCACAGGGGCCGAGCCGGTCCAGGGCAGCGCTGTGTTGGGCGGTGCCGTAGCCCTTGTGGCGGGCGAAGCCGTAGCCGGGAAAATCGGCTTCCAGCGCCTGCATCTCGCGGTCGCGGGTGACCTTGGCCAGGATCGCGGCGGCACTGATGCAGGCGATGGTGGCATCGCCACCGATCACGGCGCGCGCGGCGTAGGGCCAGTCGGGCAACCGGTTGCCATCCACCAATACCAACTCGGGCGCTTCGGCCAGGGCCGCGACCGCGCGATGCATGGCGAGCAGGCTGGCCTGGAGGATGTTGAGCCGGTCGATCTCCGCGACCGTGGCCCGGCCCACCGCCCAAGCCGCGGCGCGCGCGGTGATCTCCCCGTACAGTCGCTCGCGGCGCGCGGCGCTGAGGCGCTTGGAGTCCGCCAGCCCGGCGACGGGCCGGGAGGGATCGAGGATGACGGCAGCGGCCAGCACGTCTCCGGCCAGACAGCCGCGCCCCACTTCGTCCACTCCGCACCAGCCGGCGGCGCCGATATCCATCTCAGCGGGGTTCGGCGATGAGCTGGGCGAGGGCCTGGGCGGCGCGCTCGCTGGCCTGGCGGCGCAGGCGCTGGTGCTGGACCTCGAATTCGGCGATCAGGCCGTCGCGAGTGGCGGTGTCGGTCAATGCACGCAGCACGGCCGCGCTGAGCGGCTCCACCTGGGCGCGATCCTGAAGCAACTCGGGCACCAGCTCGCGCCCGGCCAGCAGGTTGGGCAGCGAGACATGCGGAATGCGCACCATGCGCGAGACGATGGCATGGGTGATGCGGCCGGTGCGATAGGCGACCACCATGGGTTTCTTGAGCAGCATGGCCTCGAGGGCACTGGTTCCGGAGGCCAGCAGCACCGCATCGGCGGCGGTCATCGCCAGATGGGATTGACCATCGAGCACCTGAACGTCGAGCTGCGGGCGCGCCGCGAGCAGGGCGTCGAGCTGGGCGCGGCGCGCGGCATTGGCCGCCGGCAGCACGCAACGCAGGCCGGGCAACTGCTGTCGGCAGTGCTCCAGGGTGTCGAGGAACAGCGGGCCGAGCATTTCGATCTCGCCGCGCCGGCTGCCGGGCAGCAGCGCCAGTACCCGGGCAGCGGCGGGCAGGCCCAGCGTGCGGCGGGCTATGGCGGTTTCCGGCACCAGGGGCAATTCGTCCGCCAGCGGATGGCCGACCCAGGTGACGGGCACGCCGTGGCGCTGGTAGAACTCGGCCTCGAAGGGCAGCAGCACCAGCATGTGGTCCACCGCGCGGGCGATCTTGTGGATGCGCCCCTGCCGCCACGCCCACACCGAGGGACTGACGTAATGGGCGGTGCGGATACCGGCGCGGCGCAGGTGGAGTTCGAGCCCCAGATTGAAATCGGGAGCATCGATACCGACGAAGAGCGCCGGTCGGCTGCGCAGAAAATGTTCGCGCAACGCGCGGCGCATGCGCAGCAGCTCGGGCAGCCGCTTGAGGGGTTCGATCAGGCCCATGACGGCGAGCCGTTCCATGGCGTGCAGACTGCGCAGGCCCTCGGCCTGCATGGCGTCGCCACCGACACCCTCGAAGCGTGCATCGGGAAAACGGCTGCGCAGCGCCCGAATCAGACCAGCGCCCAGGCGGTCGCCGGAGACCTCCCCGGCAACCACTCCGATGAGCGGCCCGGTGTTCACGCGCGCTCGATCACGCGGGATCAGCGAATGATGCCGCGCCGGGAGCGCCGGATCGACTGCACCAGCGGCGCCAACAGTTCGCGGTGGGATGCGTCGGCCTCCAGCTCGGCGAGTGCTTCCTCGAGCTTCAGGCCCCGGCGGTACAGGGTCTTGTAGGCGCCCTGCACGACCTTGATCTGCTCCGCGGTGAACCCGCGCCGTTCGAGACCGACCTTGTTGATGGTCCGCGGCGCCGCCGGGTAGCCCGCGGCCATGACATAGGCGGGAACATCCTGGTTGAGAAAGGCGGCGGCGCCGACAAAGGCGTGCGCGCCGACGTTCACCCACTGGTGCACCAGGGTATAGCCGGAGAGGAACGCCCAGTCGTCGACCACCACGTGACCGGCCAGCGAGGCGTTGTTGATCAGGATGGTGTGGTCGCCGATCACGCAATCATGGCCGATGTGGACATAGGCCATGATCAGATTGTGGCTGCCGATGCGCGTTTCGCCGCGATCCTGCACCGTGCCGCGATGGATGGTCACGCCCTCGCGAAACTTGTTGTGATCGCCGATGATCAGTTCGGTTGGCTCGCCGCGATACTTGAGGTCGGGCGTCGCCTCGCCAAGCGTGGAGAACTGGAAAATCTCGTTGTCGCGGCCGATCCGGGTCGGGCCCTTGATGACCACATGGGAATGGATGACGCAGTCGTCGCCGATTTCCACATCCGGGCCGATCCAGGTCCAGGGGCCCACCTGGACGTTGCGCCCCAGCCGCGCGCCGGCATCGATCTTGGCCAGCGGATCGATCTTCGCGAGGGGATCGGCCATGGTTTCAGGGCGCCTCCAGCGCACACAGAATGGTGGCTTCGCACACCAGGCGGTCATCCACGCTGGCGCTGCACGCGAAACGCCAGATATTGCGTTTCGTGGAATCCACCTCGGCGGTCATCATCAGCCGGTCGCCTGGGACCACGGGACGCTTGAAGCGCACCCCGTCCACGCCGGCAAACAGATACAGGCGCTCGTCGTCGGGCTGCTTGTCGACAGAGGCAAAGCCCAGCACTCCGGCGGCCTGGGCCATGGCCTCGACGATCAACACGCCAGGGAAAATCGGCTTGATCGGAAAGTGGCCGGTGAACACCTGCTCGTTGATGGTGATGTTCTTGTAGGCCAGGATCCGCTTCCACTTTTCGAGCTCGACCACGCGATCGATCAGCAGCATGGGATAGCGGTGCGGCAGCAGCCGCTGGATCTCCTCCACACCCATGCCGGTGAACACCTTTTCCGGGCAGCTCGTATCAGGACTCACGCTCAAATTTTCCTTCCAGTTTTCTCAGTCGTTTGGCCATGTCGTCCAGTTGACGAAAGCGCGCCGCGTTGCGGCGCCACTTGGGAGTTTCTTCCATCAGCAGATCCGCGGAATAGGATCCGGGCCGGGTGATGTCCTTGGATAGCGTACAGCGTGCCAGCGCCACGACATTGTCGCAGATGGTGACATGACCGACGGCCCCGGACTGTCCGGCGAAGATGCAGTTCTTGCCGATGGTCGTACTGCCGGCAACCGCGGCGTAGGCGGCCATGGCGGTGTTCTCGCCGATACGTACGTTGTGGGCGATCTGCACATGGTTGTCGAGAATCACCCCGGCTTCGATCACCGTATCGCCGAGCGCACCGCGGTCGATGGTGGTACAGGCGCCGATCTCGACGCGATCACCGATGATCACCGTGCCGAGCTGATGAATCTTGACCCAGCGGCCGCGATCGTTGGCGAAGCCGAAGCCGTCGGCGCCCAGCACGGCGCCAGCGTGGATCACCACGTCATCGCCGACGCATACGCGGTGGTAGATGGTCACGTTGGCGGCAATGCGACAGCGCGCGCCGATGCGCGCGTTGGCACCGACAACGGTACCAGCGCCGACGCGGGTACCGGCACCCACCACGGCGCCAGGCCCGACCACGGCGAGCGGGCCGATGGCGGCGCTGGCATCGACCCGCGCCGCGGGATCGATCACCGCGCTGGGGTGAACGCCGGCCGGTGCCCCTGGGCTGCCAGCTAACCGGGCATCCGCGGACTGGGAATCAGCGAACTGGGAATCAGCGAACTGGACATCGGCGAACTGCACTTCAGCGAACAGCGCAGTGGCACGCGCGTAGGCGACATAGGGGTCGGTGGCGATCAGCGCAGCGCCGGGAAAGCCTTCGGCATCTCCGGCGGAGAGGATCACCGCCGCTGCCCGGGTCACCGCCAGCTGCTCGCGGTAGGCCGGGTTGGCGAGAAACGCCAGATCGCCGGGTTCGGCATCCTTCAGTGTGTTCAGCCGCGCGATGGGCAGCGCGGCATCCCCGCGAAGCTCCGCGCCGATGTGGCGGGCGATTTCGCCGAGGGTCAACCCGTGCCCGGTCACTTGGTCTTGGCGTTGAGCCGCTCGAGCAGCTTGCCGGTAAGGTCCATGGCAGGCGTGGCAAAGATCACTGCTTCACGCTGGAGCAGCAGCGTCACGCCCTCGGCCTCGACCAGCTCCTTCAGCGCGGCCTGAACCTGCGGTTGCAGCTCCTCCATGATCTTGCTCTGCAGCTGCTGCACCTCGGCCTGAAGCTTGCGCGCCACCAGCTCGTAGTCAGCGCGCAAATACTCCATTTTCTTCTGGGTCTCTGCGGCCTGATCCCGCGACATGGTGTCGCGTTCGGCCTCGATCTTCTTCTGCAGCGCCTTCACGTCGGCGGCGATGCTGTCGTACTTGGCCTGGAGTTCGACAAACGCCGGCTGGGCCTTCAGTTGCTGCTGACGCGTCTTGGCGATCTCCGAAGTAAAGAGGACGCGCTGGATATCAACCACCGCAATCTTCTCCGCAGCCGACGCCAGCGGTGCGCCAAAGGCCAGCAACAGCAACGACCCGACCAGCACTCGTCTCATGACTTCTCCTCGCGATTTCACGTTTTTGTAGCCCCAGGTATTTGCAACTCGAACCTCGCCATGGCGAGGCATTCATCAGCTCGAACCTCGCCACGGCGAGGCATTCATCAGAAAGTCTGGCCCAACGAGAACTGGAAGAACTCGGTCTCGTCGTCGGAATCGGCATTCAGTACGCTGCCAAAACTGACCTGGATCGGACCGAACCCGCTCAACCAGATGGCGCTCAAGCCTGTCGAATAACGCAGCTCGGCCAGGTCCGGAGTGAAGCAGTTGGTCTGCTGGTCTCCGCAGTCGGTATCGAAAATGTTGCCCGCGTCGAGAAACACCGCCGCCTGAACATTGCGGCGATCGCGCATGAACGGGAACGGGAACAGGACTTCCGCGCTGCCCTCGACGCGGACATTGCCACCGAAGGCGTCGGAATCGTCGATGTCCGGAAACAACGGTGAGTCCTGGGGCCCCAGCGTGTTGCGCTTGATGCCGCGCACCGAGCCAAAGCCGCCACCGAAGAAATTCTTGAAGAACGGCAGGCGCTCGGTACCGCCAAAACCACCGCCATAACCAATATCGGAGCGCAGGTGCAACACCAGATCTCCGGTGATGGGACGGTAGAAGTTGGCGGCGTAGGTGAGCTTGTAGTACTCCAGGTCGCTGCTCGGCACGGTCAGCTCGAAGGACACCCGGTGCGAGCGCCCATTGGTCGGCAAGACGCCGCGGTTCAGCGTCGATTCGCTCCACTGCACGTTGGTGGAGAACATGTTGTACTGATCACCGTTCTGCACGATGAAATCGAGAATTTCCAGCGAGGTGAAAAAGCCAGGATCCAGTTTCAGGGTCTCGACTCCCGCACCAAAACCGATCCGTCCGGTATCGGAATAGGGATAGCTGAAGTTGGCGTTCAGGGTGATGCTGTCGGTGGAGAAGGAAGACAGGTTGAACTGGCCGTAGTCGGTTTCCGTGAACGCCAGGCTGTAGCCAACGCTGATGCCGTCCTTGGTGAAATAGGGGTCGGTGAAATTGAATGACGCCAGTTTGCGGTATTCGCTGGTGCTGACCCCAAAGCCGACGCTGTTGCCGGAACCGAGGAAGTTGTTCTCCTGGATGTTGGCGCCCAGAATGATCCCGGCACCCTGGGCAAAACCCAAGCTGGCACCGATGCTGCCCGAGGGTTGCTCCTCGACGGTGTAGGTGACGTCGACCTGATCGCTGGTACCCGGTACTTCCTTGGTTTCCACCTCGACGGTCTTGAAGATGCCTAGCCGCTCCAGGCGCGTCTTGGAGTGCTCGATCAGCGCGGTCGACGCCGAGGCCGCCTCCATTTGGCGCATCTCCCGGCGCAAGACTTCGTCGGCAGTCTTGGTATTGCCGCGGAACTCGATGCGGCGCACATAAGCGCGATCCCCCGGGGTGATGAAGAAGGTAACCTTGGCGGTCTTGCTCTTCTCGTCGACCTCGGGAAAACCTTCGACCTTGGCAAAGGTGTAACCCTCGACACCGAGGCGCTTGGTGATCAATTCGTTGCTGGTGGTCATCAGTATTTGCGAAAAGGTTTTGCCTTTGCGCAAGGCGATGAGATTGCGGATTTCCGCTTCCGGAAGAATCGGCTCGCCACTCAGCTCGATGTCGCTGACCTTGAAGACGTCGCCTTCCTTGATATTGACGGTGATATAGACCGCGTCCTTTTGCGGGCTGATCGATACCTGGGTAGAGGTGACCTCGAATTGCAGATGGCCGCGATCGCGATACCAGCTCTCCAGGCGCTCCAGGTCGCCGGACAATTTTTCCCGAGAATATTTGTCGTCGTTACTGAACCAGGAGAGCATCCCCGTGGTTTTCAATTCGAACAGCTTGCGCAGCTGCTCGTTGTCGTACTTGCGGTTGCCGACGATGTTGATGTGCTTGATGGCGGCGGTCTTGCCTTCGACGATGTCGATGTCGATCGCTACCCGGTTGCGCGGCAGCACCCGCGCCTCTGCGGCTACCGACGCGCCGTAGCGACCCTGCGCCACATACTGGCGACGCAGTTCCTGGCTCATGCCATCCAGTACCGCCTGGCGGAAGATCTGCCCTTCCGCCAGACCGGCATCGCGCAAAGCCTTCAGGAGCTGGTCGGTCTCGATCGCCTTGTTGCCGTCGATCTTGATTTCGGCCACCGCCGGGCGCTCCACCACCCGGACCACCAGCACGTCGCCATCGCGTTCGATGCGGATGTCTTCGAAATATCCGGTGCGGAACAGGGTCTCGACCGCAGTGCGGATGCCCTGATCATCGATGAGTTCGCCGGGGCTTACCGGCAGCGCGGCGAACACCGTGCCGGCCGAGACCCGCTGGAGCCCCTCGATGCGCACGTCCTCGACCTGAAAGACCAGGGCAAACGCCAGCCGCGGCACTGCCAGCAGCAGCATCAACAGCAGCAACAGCCCATACAGGCCCACCCGCCACGCCGACCGGGCCCCAATCGAGTTCCGTGCTGATGATTTGATGGCTAGCAACTCCGAGCGAATCAACGGAAGCCCGCTCGCTGCCACTCGCGACCGCGGCACGAGCACGCGCGGCTTGGGCAGGAATTACAGGCGTAACACGTCATTGTATAGCGCCAGCAGCATCAGCCCGACGATCAGAGACAGGCCCACGCGGAAGCCCAACTCCTGAACCTTCTCGGAAAGCGGTCTGCCGCGCGCCGCTTCGACGCCGTAGTACACCAGGTGGCCGCCATCGAGAACCGGTACCGGAAGCAGATTCAGCACCCCGAGACTCACGCTCAGCAACGCCATGAACTGCAACAAGGGGACCAGGCCGTACTGGGCCGAAGCGCCGGCCACTTTAGCAATGGTGATGGGTCCGCTCAAGTGGCGTACCGAAATGTCGCCGACTAGCATCTTGCCGATCGACTTTAGAATCATCAGGCTGTTGTCCCAGGTGGACTGCACCGCGCGCAGCAGCGCATCGCCGGCGCCGTAGCGGACTTCGCGCAGGTACTCCGCTGGCCACTCGGCGCCCACCGCGCCCATGCCGACCTGACCGAAGGTTTGCCCGTCAACGGTCGCACGCCGGGGCGTGATCTCGATCTCCAGGCGCTCACCAGCGCGCTCGACCGTCGCGGCAATGGCCTGCTCCGGCCGGGCGCGCACCAGGGCAACCCAGGTTTCCCAGTCGTCCACGGACTGGCCTGCGGCCGCAATGATGCGGTCGCCGACGCGCAGTCCGGCGCGTGCCGCCGGACCGTCCGCTTCGATGGTGGCGGCCACCGCGGGCATGGGCGGACGATAGAGCTTCAAGCCCAGATCACCGATGGGGTCGGGTGCATCCGGGTCCAGATCCCAGCGCGTCAACTCCGCGTGGAGCTCGCGGGTGAGATTGGAGTCCCGCTCGCGCACCCGCAGGTGGATCGTTCCGCTGTCGCCCAGGCGTCGCACCAGCCGCTCGCCCAGTGCCTGCACCGTCGGCGTCGCCCCGCCATCCACGGCGACGATTTCCTGCCCGGGCTGGAGCCCCGCAGCCGCCGCCACCGATCCGGGCGCGATCTCGGCCACTACCGGCGCCACGCCTTGCACGCCGTGGAGGAAGACGATCCAGTAGGCCAGGATGGCGAGGACAAAATTGGCCAGGGGTCCGGCGGCCACGGTGGCCATGCGCTGGGCCACCGGGCGCCGATTGAAGGCGTGATCGAGCTCCGCGGGCGCCACCTCGCCCTCGCGCTCGTCGAGCATCTTGACGTAGCCGCCCAGCGGCAGCAGCGCGATCATGAACTCGGTGTCGTGGCGGTCGCGCCACCGGATCAGTGCCGGGCCGAAGCCGATGGAGAAGCGCAGCACGCGCACCCCACAGCGCCGCGCAACCCAGAAGTGTCCGAATTCGTGAAAGGTGATCAGTACCCCAAGGACGAGCACGAAGTAGAACACCTGTTGCAGCAACGTCATCGCTCAACCCTCTTCCACATAGCGGCGAACCGCAGCGGCGGCCAGTTGGCGCGCCCGTTCATCGCTGGCTTGGACTGCCGCCACCGAGTCCGGTTCAGCCTCCTGCCAGGCACCGAGCACCTCCTCGACCACCGCGGCAATCCGGGGGAAGCGCAAGGCGCCGTCGAGAAACGCCGCCACCGCCACCTCATTGGCGGCATTGAGCGCAGCCGGCACATCGGCACCGGCGGCAGCGGCCGCGCGCGCCAGCCGCAAGGCCGGAAAACGCTGCGGATCCGGCTCGGCGAACTCCAGGCGGGCGATCTCGGCCAGATTCAGCCGCGCCACCCCGGATTCGATGCGCTCCGGCCAGGCCAGGGCGTGGGCGATCGGCGTGCGCATGTCGGGGTTGCCAAGCTGGGCGAGCACCGAGCCATCGGCGTACTCCACCAGCGAATGCACGATGCTCTGCGGGTGGATGACGATATCGATCTGCCGCTGATCGGTGGCAAACAGCCAGCAGGCCTCGATCAGTTCCAGACCCTTGTTCATCATGGTCGCCGAATCGACCGAGATCTTGCGACCCATCTGCCAGGTCGGATGGGCACAGGCCTGATCCGGCGTGATGGCGGCAAATTGCTCCAGCGGCAGGGTGCGAAACGGGCCTCCGGAGGCCGACAGGATGAGCCGGCGCACCCCGGACGCATCGGCGCCGGCAGCGGGGAGACACTGGAAAATGGCGTTGTGCTCGCTGTCGAGCGGCAACAGCGTGGCGCCCCCCGCGGCAACCGCGTCCATGAACAGGCGCCCCGCCATCACCAGGGCTTCCTTGTTGGCGAGCAACAGGCGCTTGCCGGCCCTTGCCGCGGCCAGCGCCGGCAGCAGACCGGCGGCGCCCACGATGGCGGCGATCACGGTATCGGCGCCACTGGCGGCCGCCGCCTGCTCCAGCCCGGACAGGCCCACCAGAACGCGCGTGGTTCCCGGAATGTCGGCCGCGAGCTCTCGCGCCGCGGCGGCATCCGGCACCACCACCATGTCCGGCCGGAATTGCCGGCACTGGGCGGCAAGCACATCCAGCCGGCGCTGCCCGCTCAGGGCCACCACCCGGAAGCGCTCGGGATGCCGGGCGATCACCGCAAGCGCACTGGCGCCGATCGATCCCGTCGAGCCCAGTATGGCGATGCGTTTCATTGCCCGCTCAGGATCCGGCACTGGCGGAAGTGAGGCCGAACACCCACAGCCCCAGAGCCAGGGCCGGCAGCGCCGCCGACAGGCTGTCGATGCGATCGAGCACGCCGCCGTGCCCCGGCAGCAGGGTACCGCTGTCCTTTACCCCATGGTGGCGCTTGGCCATGCTTTCGCCGAGATCGCCGACCACGCCGGCGGCGATGCCGACGAACACCACCAGCAACCACAGCGGCCAGTGATCATCGAGCGCGAGCGGCCTTGCCAAGACCAGGCCCAGAACCAGCGCCAGTACCAGTCCGCTCGCCACGCCCTCCCAGGTCTTGCCTGGGCTGACCCGGGGCGCCAGATGGCGGCGGCCCCAGGCACGGCCACCGAAATAGGCACCGACATCCGAACTGGCGACCAGCATCACCGCCACTCCCAGCCAGAGCGCGCCGCGCTCCTGCACCAGCAGCCAGTAGGCAGCGGTCCACGCCGGCACCAGCGCCAGGGCGCCCATCACCGGGGTCAGGGCACCGCCCCAGCAAGACGCACTGCGCGGATAGGTCAGCACCCAGTACAGCATCGCCAGCCACCAGAGACCGGCAACCCCGAGCAATGGCAGTACCACCTGCGGCCACGACCGGTGGCAGGCAAACATCAGTGCGGCCACCGCCAGCACATATCCCGCACGCCGGGCGCCGGCAAAACCGGACAAGGCGCCCCATTCCCAGGCGCCCACCAGGATCACGCCGCCGATGACCAGAATCAGCGCGGTAACCGGCAGCCAGATCAGCGCAGCGACGAAAGCCGCGGCCAGCAGGAGACCGGTTATCAACCGCGACGCGAGCATCGGGACAACTCCGGGGCAATTTCGGCCGTGCGGCCAAAACGGCGCTGCCGACCCTGATATTCGGCGACCGCGCCGCGAAACGCAGCGGCGTCGAAGTCCGGCCACAGGCAATCGGCAAAATAGAATTCGGTGTAAGCGAACTGCCACAACAGAAAATTGCTGATGCGCTGCTCGCCGGCGGTGCGGATGCAGAGATCGGGCGGGGGCACCTCCGCCAGGCAGAGATGGCGCGCCACCAGCGCCTCGTCGATATCGGCGGGCGACAACTGCCCGGCGCGGGTCTGTTCGGCGACGCGGCGCACGGCCTGAACGATATCCCAGCGCCCGCCGTAATCGACCGCCAGGTTGAGCCGCAAACTGCCCCCCGCCGTCGCCTCCTCGACCCGGTCGATGAGGCGGCACAGACGCGGGCTGAAACGGTCGCGGCCGCCGACCACCCGGAGACTGACACCGCGCCGCACCAGATCGTTGCGCTCTCGGCGCAGATAGGTTGCGAACAAGGCCATCAGGCCCTGGACTTCCTCGCCGGGACGCTGCCAGTTCTCGCTGCTGAAGGCGAACAGCGTGGCGACTTCGATGCCGTGCTCACGGCAGGCATCGAGCACTTCGCGCACCCGTTCGACGCCGGCGCGATGCCCCGCCAATCGCGACAGGCCCTGCGCCTTGGCCCAGCGTCCGTTGCCATCCATGATGATCGCCACATGGCGCAACGGATGCGTGCTGGATTCCGGAAACCCCACCCCGGACATCGCCATCTCCCGGAATCAGATTTCCATGAGGTCTTTTTCTTTCTCCGCGAGGCTCTGATCGACGCGAGCGACATGGCGGTCGGTGATGCGCTGCACCTCTTCCTGGGCGCGGCGCTCGTCGTCTTCGCTGATTTCCTTGGCCTTGGTCAGTTCGCGGATATCCGCGAGCACGTCGCGGCGGATGTTGCGGATCCCCACCCGCGCTTGCTCGGCTTCCTGCCGCGCCTGACGAATCAAGCCCTTGCGCGTCTCCTCGGTCAGCGCGGGCATGGGCACCCGGATGACCTCGCCGGCAGAGGCCGGGTTGAGCCCCAGATCGGAATTGATGATGGCGCGCTCGATGTCGCGGACCATGCCCTTGTCGTAGGGCGTGATGGTCAGCATCCGGGCATCGGCAATCGCGACATTGGCCACCTGCCGCAGCGGCATGGCACTGCCGTAACACTCGACCACGATGCCATCGAGCACACTGGGGTGGGCGCGCCCGGTACGCAGGCGACCCAGGGTCGTGGCCAGGGCTTCCAGCGCCTTGTCCATGCGTTCGGCGGCATCCGCCTTGAATTCGTCGATCACCTCAATTTCCCTCCCACCAGATCATTCCCCGCCAACCGGATCGTTCCGCGCCAACGGGATCATTCCGCCTTAACGGGATCATTCCGCGCCAACGGGATCACTCCGCGCTAACGAGAGTCCCCTCGCTGCCACCCAGGGCGATGTTCATCAGGGCGCCGGGCTTTGCCATCCGAAACACGCGTATCGGCATGCCATGGTCGCGACACAGGCAGATTGCGGTCAGATCCATGACCCCCAGCTTGCCCTCCAGCACCTGGTCGTAGGTCAGGCGCGCGTACAGCGTCGCACCCGGATTGATCAGTGGATCGGCGGAGTAGACGCCATCGACCTTGGTGGCCTTCAGCACCACCTCGGCATCGATCTCGATGGCGCGCAGACAGGCCGCGGAATCGGTCGTGAACAAGGGATTGCCCGTGCCCCCGGCAAACAGCGCCACACGGCCGGCGGCGAGATGACCCACCGCCGTGCGCCGGCTGTACTGATCGGCGATGCCGGCGATCGCGGCCGCGGACAGCAACTCGGCAGCCAGCCCGCTCCGTTCCAGGGCATCGCGCAGCGCCAGTGCGTTCATGAGGGTGGCGAGCATGCCCATCTGATCGCCAGTGACCCGGTCCATCCCCGCCGCCTGCAAGGCGGCGCCGCGGAACAGGTTGCCGCCGCCCACCACCACGCCCACCTGGACGCCGATGGCGACGAGCCCCGCGATATCGGCCGCGGTGCGCGCGAGCACCGCGGGATCGATCCCGCCGCTGGCCGCGCCCATCAATTCCTCGCCGCTCAGCTTGAGCAGCACACGGCGATAGCTGGGCTCGGCCTCACTCAACGGAATCGCTCCGCACGCGCTCAGCGTGACGACTGGACCTGCGCCGCGACCTCGGCGGCGAAGTCGGTGGTTTCCACCTCGATGCCTTCGCCCACTTCGAAACGCACGAAGCCGACGATGTCCGCACCGGCATCCTTGAGCAGCTTGCCGACCTTGACCTCGGGATCCTTGACGAACGGCTGCTCGACCAAGCTGGCCTCGGCGAGGAACTTGGTGACCCGGCCTTCGATCATTTTCTGGATGATGGCTTCGGGCTTGCCGCTGTCCCGCGCCTGGGCGGCGAAGATCTCGCGCTCCTTCTCGACCAGCTCGGCGGGCATCTGCTCGGGCTTGGCGACCTGCGGATTGACCGCCGCCACATGCATGGCGATGTCGCGGGCGAGCTCGCGGCTGCCCCCGGTGAGCGCCACCAGCACGCCGATGCGGTTGTTGCTGTGTACGTAGTCACCGACCACCGGCGCCTCCAGCACCCGGGCGCGCCGCGGGCTGATGTTCTCGCCGATCTTCTGTACCAGCGCCTCGCGCACCGGCTCGAGGCCGGCGGCCATCAGCGCGGCAATGTCCTCGCTGCGCTCGGCAAAGACCCGCTCGACCACCTGGCCGACGAAGCCCAGGAAGTTGCCGTCGCGCGCCACGAAATCGGTTTCCGAGTTGATCTCTACCAGCACGCCGCAGCGGCCGTCGTCGGCCACCTTGGCCGCCACCACCCCGTCCGCCGCGGTCCGGCCGGCCTTCTTGGCCGCCTTCATGCCGCTGGATTTGCGGAGATTTTCGATGGCCACTTCGATATCGCCGGCCGCTTCCTGGAGCGCCTTCTTGCACTCCATCATCGGCAGCCCGGTCCGTTCACGAAGCTCTTTCACCTGAGCTGCGCTGATTTCCGTCATGTCGCTCTCCCGCATCCGTCCCCGGATGCCCTAGCCAATACTGCGAAGGGTTGTGTGGGCTCGCGCCCGCCACGGCTCCGGTTGGAGCGCAGCGGTCGCCCTGCCGGGCTGCGCTCAGGCGTCGCCCGCGGCCGGCTCTGCCACTTCGACGAATTCGTCGCGCGCGGAGCCGGAGCCGGAGCCGGAACGCCCGGCCAGCACCGCATCGGCGACCGCCTCCGCGTAGAGCTTGATGGCGCGAATGGAATCGTCGTTGCCCGGGATGACGAAATCCACGCCATCCGGATCGCTGTTGGTATCCACGATCCCGATCACCGGAATACCCAGCTTGTTGGCCTCCTGCACGGCGATGCGCTCGTGATCGACGTCGATCACGAACAGGGCATCGGGCAGCCCACCCATGTCCTTGATCCCGCCGATAGAACGCTCGAGCTTTTCCATCATCCGGGTGCGGGTCAGGGCTTCTTTCTTGGTCAGCTTGTCGAAGGTGCCATCGCGACTCTGCTCTTCAAGCTCGCGGTAGCGGCGGATCGAGCTGCGGATGGTCTTGTAGTTGGTGAGCATGCCACCCAGCCAGCGATGGCTTACATACGGCATGCCACTGCGCTCAGCCTGTTCCTGGACGAGCTTCTGCGCGGCGCGCTTGGTGCCCACGAACAGCACTTTATTGCCCTTGGCGGACAATGCCCGCACCTGCTCCAGCGCGCTGTTGAACGCCGGCACGGTGTGTTCCAGGTTGATGATGTGAATCTTGTTGCGCGCTCCGAAGATGTAGGAGCGCATTTTGGGGTTCCAGAAGCGGGTCTGGTGGCCGAAATGGACACCGGCCTGCAACATGTCCCGCATGCTGACAGCGGTCATAGCGATTTCCTCGGTTTGGGTTGAACCTCCACATACCCCATTGCCCAACCCCGAAGGGCACCCGGGTCAATGTGCCGGTATGTGTGTGGCGCTTGTCGTGTGGTACGGATGGATTGGCACCGGGCCAAATGCGCACGCCGGTGCGCCCGCCTTTATATCACAAGACGGGAGCCAGCGCTTGCGCCAGCCACTTGCGGCCCCGTGGGGAGCAACATCGGGTACACTGGCCCGCCTCCCGCCCCACCTGGATTTCCGGACTCTCGGCATGGCCGTCAGCATCAAGACCGCGGCAGAAATCGAGCGCATGCGGGTCGCCGGCCGCCTGGCTGCCGAAGTGCTGGACATGATCGCCCCCTATATGGAACCCGGCATCTCCACCGGCGAGCTGGACCGGATCTGCCACGACTACATCGTCGATGTGCAGGGAGCCATTCCGGCGCCGCTCAATTACCGCGGCTTTCCCAAATCGATCTGCACCTCGATCAACCAGGTGGTCTGCCACGGCATTCCCGCCGACGCCCGCATCCTCAAGAGCGGGGACATCATCAATATGGACATCACCGTCATCAAGGATGGCTTTCACGGCGATACCAGCATGATGTTCGGTATCGGCAAACTCGCCGAGCACGCCCAGCGCCTGATGCGCATCAGCCAGGAATGCCTCTACAAGGCCATCGCCCTGGTGCGCCCCGGCTGCCGGCTGGGCGACATCGGCCACGTGATCCAGGCACACGCCGAGGGCAATTATTATTCGGTGGTCCGCGAGTACTGCGGCCATGGCATCGGCCGTGAATTCCACGAGGATCCCCAGGTTCTCCACTACGGGCTGCCCGGCACCGGCCTGACCCTGGCCGAAGGCATGACCTTCACCATCGAACCCATGATCAACGCCGGGCGCCACCACACCCGACTGAAGCCGGACGGCTGGACCGTGGAAACCCGCGATGGCCGCCTCTCCGCCCAATGGGAGCACACTGTGGCGGTCACTGCCAACGGTGTCGAAGTCCTCACGGCACGCAGCGGCGAATCTTTCTGATGCGCACCGCACCCTGTCCGATGCGCGCTGCGCCATGCCCGATGCGCTCCGCACCATGACCCTGCGCATGTCCTCCCTCGATCACGCTCCGGCACTGGCGCATCTGGTCGCCCAGGTGCAGCCGACCACGGCGCTGCCCGAGCTGCGCCGTCTGCTGCACGAGGCGGGGGAGTCCTTCGATCTGCGTTATCGCGGCGGCGAGCCGGTGCGGATGCTGGTGGCCGAACGCGCGGCCTTCATGGATCTGGTGGTCAATGCCGTGTGGTCGCGGTACCGCTGGGACGACCGCATCGCGCTGCTCGCGGTTGGCGGCTACGGCCGCGGCGAACTGCACCCCCACTCCGACGTCGACGTGCTGATCCTGACCAACCGCCGCAGCCCCGGCCGCTATGCCGAAGACATCTCCTGCTGCGTCGCCGCACTCTGGGACTTGCAGCTCAAGGTGGGGCACAGCGTGCGCACCCTGGGCGATTGCGTGACCGCCGCCCGCGCCGACATCACCGTCGCCACCAACTTGATGGAAACCCGCACCATCGCCGGCAACCCGAGCATCGAACAGGACATGCAGGCGCGCACCGGCCCCCGCAAGATCTGGCCCTCGGCGCAATTCTTCCGCGCCAAGCGCGACGAGCAGCGGGAGCGCCACGAACGTCACGGCAACACCGAGTACAACCTCGAACCCAACATCAAGGAAGCTCCTGGCGGGCTGCGCGATATCCAGACCATCCACTGGATCGCACTGCGCCACTTCGGCGTGCGCTCACTGGAGACGCTGGCGAACGGCGACCTGCTCACCCGCGAGGAATTCGAACAGCTGCGCGAGGCCGAGGAATTCCTCTGGCGGGTGCGCTACGGACTGCATCTGATCGCCGGTCGCCCCGAGGAGTGCCTGTACTTCGACCACCAGCGCACCCTTGCCCAGCAGTTCGGCTATCGCGACACGCCGCAGAGCCTCGCCGTCGAGCAGTTCATGCAGCGCTACTACCGCACCGTGCTCACGGTGCGCCGGCTCAACGACATGCTGCTGCAATACCTCGACGAGGAGATCCTCCACAGCGGCCGCGGCGGTCGAATCCTGCGCCTCAACGAGCGTTTTCAGCTTCGCAACGACTATCTCGAGGCCATTGCCCCGGATCTGTTCGAGCGCGACCCCACCGCGCTGCTGGAGGTCTTCGTCCTGCTCGGCGAGCACCCCGAGCTCGGCGGTATCCGCTCCACCACGATCCGCAACATTCTCGCCAACCAGTGGCGGGTGGACGACCGCTTTCGAGACGATCCGCGCAACCACGACCTGTTCGTACGCCTGCTCGAATGCAAGGGCAATCTGTCCAACCAGTTGCAGCGCATGTCGCGCTACGGGATCCTCGGCAGCTACCTGCCGGAATTCGGCCGCATCGTCGGCCAGATGCAGCACGACCTGTTCCACGTCTATCCGGTCGACGCCCACACCATCCAGGTGGTGCGCAACATGCGCCGGCTGGCCAACCAGGCCGACGCGGAGCGCTTTCCGATCGCCTCCTACGTCGCCAAGAATCTGCCCAAGCCGGAGCTGCTCTACATCGCCGGGCTCTACCACGACATCGCCAAGGGCCGCGGCGGCGACCACTCGCTGCTGGGCGGTACCGAAGTGGCGCTGTTCGCCCACCGGCACTGCTTCGGCGACCAGGAAGTGCGCCTGGTCAAATGGCTGGTCGAGCATCATCTGCTGATGTCGTCCACCTCCCAGCGCGAGGACATCGACGACCCCGATGTCATCCACCGCTTCGCCCGCCTGGTCGGCGACCAGATCCATCTCGATTACCTGTTCGTGCTCACCGTGGCCGACATGAACGCGACCAACCCGACCCTGTGGAACCAGTGGAAGGGCGCGCTGATGCGCCAGCTCTACCTAGCCACCCGGGACGCCCTCGCCCGCGGCCTGGAAAACCCCATCAACCGGCTGGAATGGATCGAGAACTCGCGCGCCGAGGCGCTGGAATCGCTCGCCGAGGACGGCTTCGCCGAAGCCGAATGCCGCGCCATCTGGGGTAGCGTCGGCGACGATTTCTTCCTCAAGGAAAAGGCCTCGGTGATCCGCCGCTGCACCCGCCAGGTATTCGAACAGGCGGGCAGAAACCCGATCATCTATCTCGAAAATGCCGGCGTCGAAGACGCCACCGCGACCCGGGTGTTCGTCTACACCAGCGACATCGGCAACGTATTCCCGAAAATCGCCGGCGCGCTCGACCAGCTCAATCTGAACGTGGTCGATGCGCGGCTCTATGCGCCGGGCGAGGGCCGCACGCTCAATCTGTTCTACGCCCTCGACGACCAGGGCCAGCCCTTCGCCGACAACGCCCAGCGCGTCCGCCAGGTGACCCGGGTGCTGCGCGAGGTGCTCACCGGATCCCTGGACGCCCTGCCCAAGCCCAGCCGGCGGGTTTCTCGACAGCTCAAGCAATTGACCACTGGCACCGCGGCGTTCCTCAACCCCGACGACCAGGGCCATACCCGCATCACCGTGCTGACCCCAGATCGGCCCGGGCTGTTGGCCCACCTCGGCCGCATCTTCATGGCCCACCAGCTCCAGGTGCACAGTGCCAAGATCGCCACGCTGGGCGAGCGGGTCGAAGACGTCTTTTTCGTCACCGGCGAGGACGGCCACCCGCTCGCCGACGCCGAGCGGAGCGAACGACTGCGCCAGGACATTTGCGCCGAACTCGATCAGCGCAACCGCGACGAGATTGCCGCCGGCGACACCCTGCGCGAGATCCCCCAGCGGGAAATCGCCCTGCGCGACTGATTGATCACGAGAGACCGATTCATCGCGAGAGATCGA
>DASUDS010000097.1:0-8850 GCA_036275455.1 Porticoccaceae bacterium | reverse complement strand
TACGAGTACGGCGCGAGTCTGGCCAAGACTTACGACCGTGCCTACTGGATGGAGCACGCCGAGCGGCGCGCCTTTCCGGAAGCCATGTACAAGCAGATCGCCGCCGACGGTTTCGTTGGCACCATGGTGCCCGAAGCCTATGGCGGCGCGGGGCTCGGCATGCTGGAGATGGAGCTGTTCATGGAAGGCCTGTCCAACCAGGGCGTTCCGCTGCTCAGCCTGGTGATCGGCGCCACCATGTCGTTGGGGCCGATCGGGGTACACGGCACCGAGGAGCAGAAGCAGAAATACCTGCCCGCCGCCTGTCGCGGCGACATCCGTTTCTGCTTTGCCATTACCGAGCCCGACGCCGGCACCAACACCATTCGCGCCAGCACCATTGCCAAGCCGCAGGCCAACGGTCGCTTCAAGCTCACCGGCCGCAAGACCTATATCACCGATGGCAAGGAGTCCGATTACGCGCTGGTGGTGACCCGCACCACGCCGCACACCGAGGTCAAGCGCAAGACCGACGGCTTCACCCTGTTCATCGTCGATACCAAGGCCAAGGGCGTGGAGATGCACCCGATTCCGGTCAGCGTGCCGCTGCCGGAGGTGCAGTACCAGGTGTTCTTCGACGACGTCGATCTCGGTCCCGAGGATGTGCTGGGTGAGGTGGGCAAGGGCTTCGACATCCTGTTCGAGTGCCTCAACCCCGAGCGCATCCTGGTCGGCGCGATCGGCTGCGGCATCGGCCGCTATGCCCTGGGGCGCGCGGTCCAGTACGCCAACGAGCGCATCGTGTTCAACGGCCCCATCGGTGCCTACCAGGCGCTCCAGCATCCGCTCGCCAAGGGCAGGACCGAAATCGAGCTGGCCTCGCTGATGGCGCGCAAGGCGGCCTGGCTGTTCGATCGTGGGCTGCCCTGCGGTGCCGAGTCGAACATGGCCAAGTACGCCGCCGCCGAAGCCTCGATCCATGCGGTCGATGCGTCGCTGCAATGCTTTGGCGGCAACGGCTTCACCAAGGAATACGGCATCTTCGACATCTACCCGCTGGCGCGCCTGTTCAAGACCGCGCCGCTCAACAGCGAGATGGTGCTGAACTACATCGGCGAACACGTCATGGGCCTGCCGCGTTCGTATTGATCGCCTTGGCAGGTCCAGTCCTTATCCTGCTCCAGTCCTTGTCCCATAGGAAGTCGTTATGGATTTTGCACTGACCGAAGAACAGAAAATGATCCACGAGTACGGCCAGAGCCTGGTCAAGCAGTTCGACCGCGCCTACTGGGTGGACTGCGCCGAGCACAAGCGCTTCCCCGTGGAGATGTACCAGCAGGTGGCCGCCGATGGTTTCGTCGGCATCATGGTGCCGGAGGCTCATGGCGGCGCCGGGCTCGGCATGCTGGAGATGGTGCTGTTCCAAGAGGGGCTCTCGAACGTCGGCATTCCGCTGCTCAGCCTGGTGGTGGGCGCCACCATGTCGCTGGCGCCGATCGGCGATCACGGTACCGAGGCGCAGAAGCAGAAGTACCTGCCCGCGGGCTGCAAGGGCGAGATCCGCTTCTGTTTCGCCATCACCGAACCCGATGCCGGCACCAACACCATCCGCGCCACCACCATGATCAAGGACGCGGGCAACGGGCGCTTCAAGCTCAACGGCCGCAAGACCTTCATCACCGACGCCAAGGAATCGGACTACATGCTGGTGGTGACCCGCAACGTCGCCCACACCGAGGTCAAGCGCAAGACCGATGGCTTCACCATCGCCATCGTCGACACCAAGGCGAAGGGGGTGGAGATGCACCCCATCGACGTCAGCATCCACATGCCCGAGGTGCAGTGGCAGGTGTTCTTCGACGACGTCGACATCGGGCCGGAGGACATCCTCGGCGAAGTCGGCAAGGGCTTCGACATCCTGTTCGAATCCCTGAATCCCGAGCGCATCATCCTGGCCTCGGTGTGCACCGGCATGGGCCGCTACGCGCTCGAAAAGGCCGTCGCCTACGCCAATGAACGCGTCGTGTTCAACGGCCCCATCGGCGCCTATCAGGCGTTGCAGCATCCGCTCGCCAAGGGCAAGACCGAAATCGAACTGGCTTCGCTGATGACCCGCAAGGCGGCCTGGCTGTTCGACCGCCGCCTGCCCTGCGGTGCCGAGTCCAACATGGCCAAGTACGCCGCCGCCGAGGCCGCGATCCACGCCATCGATGCCTCGCTCCAGTGCTTCGGTGGCAACGGCTTCACCAAGGAATACGGCATCTTCGACATGTATCCCATGGCGCGCCTGCTGCGCACCGCGCCGCTCAACAGCGAAATGGTGCTGAACTACATCGCCGAACACGTGATGGGGCTGCCGCGCTCCTACTGACCGGCGTCCCGCCGGGCTGCGGGCAGGTGGCGCTGGATCACCTGCCCGCAGCACGCGAAACCGGGTAGCATTCGTTGGCGATGGACGGAGCTGCCCATGCATAACGAAACAACCAACCTGCGGGCCTCGATAAGGCGCTGGACGCTGATCCTCGGCGTCGCCCAGATCGCCATCGGCTGCCTGGTCGGCCTGATCCCGCCGAGCGCGGTGCCCTGGTTTCGCGGCATCGTCATGGCCCACATCGAATTCACCATCAATGGCGTGCTGATGCTGGCGTTCGGTTTCCTGGTAGCGGAACTGAACCTCGGTGCGAGACTGCTCAAACTGTGGTTCGCATTCCTGCAACTCGGCACCTGGAGCAACGGCGCCGCCGGGCTGGTCGCGGGCCTCACCGGTTTTGCCTCGCTGCTGATGCCCACGCTGGTCGAGAAATTTCCGCCACCAGCGGGCCCCGACCATTGGGCGGTCACCGGCCTGCTGCGACTGTGCGGCGTCACCATCCTGGTGGCGCTGGGGCTGACCCTGTGGGGGTTGCTGGCGGCGCGGCAATCCAGGGAGGCTGGCGATGAGTGAAGAGGATTGCACCGCGCCAGGTAGAGTGCGCCCCGAGGGCCTGGGCGATCTGTTGACTGCGCTCCGGGAACTGGAGGCCGCGCAGCGCCAACTGCTGGCCCGGCTCGCCGAGATCCAGCGGTTGCAGCAGGTGCAGCGACAGCTGGCGCAAGCCGAGGCAAGTCAGCCGCGGGTGTTGCACTGACCGAACCCCGGAAAACACACCGCGGCGGGTGCTGGTGCCGGCCGATAGCCGTTTCACGACGGAACAGCCGTTTCACGACGGAACAGCCTTTCACAACGGACAGGAGGAAAACCAGGTGGTACAGAAAGCGACGGTCGAGATCAAGACGCCCGATGGGTCAATGCCGGCGCACTGGGTGCGGCCCGATGGCGCCGGCCCCTTTCCGGGCGTGGTGGTGTTGATGGAGGCCTTCGGGCTGGTGCAGCACATCGAGGAGGTCGCCGAACGTCTGGCCGGAGAGGGCTATGCGGTGCTGGCCCCGGATCTGTATTACCGGCTGTTGCCGGACAACAAGGTCGGTTACGACCAGTTGCCCAAGGCCATCGAGATGCTGCAAACCGTCCGCGACGACGGCTTTGTCGCCGACATGCAGGCGGCGCTGGCGTTCATGAAGGACAGCGGCCAGGTCAAGGCCGGCGGCATCGGCGTGACCGGGTTCTGCATGGGCGGACGCCTGACCTTTCTCAGCGCCTGCGCGCTGGCCGGAGAGATCAAGGCCGCGGCGCCGTTCTACGGCGGCGGCATCCACAATCATCTCGGCCAGGCGGCGGCGATCCAGTGCCCGCTGCTGCTGTTCTTCGCCGACCGGGATGGCTTCATCCCGTTGGAGCAGGTGAGCGCAATCGATGCCAGGCTCAAGGAACTGGGCAAGGACTACCGCATCAAGCGCTATGCCGAGGCCGATCACGGTTTCTTCTGCAACCACCGGGCGTCCTACAACGAAGCCGCGGCGCAGGATGCCTGGAATGAGCTGAAAGGCTTCTTCGCCAGGCACCTGAAATAGCCCGGCACGGCGCCGGGGGAGAGCAACGCCATGGTGGATTTCCGGCTCGACGAAGAACTGCTCGCGCTGCGCGAGCGGGTCGTGACCTTCATCCGCGACGAGATCATTCCCTACGAGCGGGATTCGCGACAGTTGTTTCACGGCCCCGCCGAGGCGTTGCGCCTGGAGCTGGTGGCGCGCGCCCGCAGCGCCGGCCTGCTGTCGCCCCATGCGCCGCGCGCCTACGGCGGCCTGGGCCTGGACCACCGTGCCATGGCGGTGATCTTCGAGGCCGCCGGCTATTCCACCCTGGGGCCGCTGGCGCTGAACATCCAGGCGCCGGACGAAGGCAACTGCAATCTCCTGCTCCAGGTGGCCACCCCGGCCCAGCGGGAGCGCTGGCTGGCACCGCTCTATCGTGGCGAGGCGCGCTCGGTGTTCGCCATGACCGAACCCGAGGGCGGCGCCGGCTCCGACCCGAGCCTGCTCAAGACCACGGCAGAGCCGGATGGCGACGACTATCTGATCAACGGCCGCAAGTGGTTCATCACCGGGCTGCCGGGGTCTGCGTTCCAGATCATCATGGCGCGCACTCTCGACGAACGGGGCCACGACATCGGCGCCACCCTGTTCATCACGCCCTCGGAGGCACCTGGCATCGAGGTGGTGCGCATGCTCGACACCCTCGACAGCAATTCGCCGGGGGGCCATTGCGAGGTCGATTACCGCAATCTCCGTGTGTCGCGCGACCAGGTGCTGGGCGAGATCGGCAAGGGCTTCCGCTACGCCCAGGTGCGCCTGGGTCCGGCGCGCATGACCCACTGCATGCGCTGGCTGGGCGCCGCGCAGCGCTGCCACGACATCGCCAGCGCCTTCGCCAAGCGGCGCATCGCCTTCGGCAAGCCGATCGTCGAGCACCAGGGCGTCGGTTTCATGCTCGCCGACAACCGCATCGACCTGCACACCTGCCGGCTGGCGACCTGGCACGCCTGCTGGCTGCTCGACCAGGGCGAGAAGGCGCGCGCCGAGACCAGCATGTGCAAGGTGCATTGTTCCGAGGCGCTGGGCAGGGTGGTGGACCGCTCCATGCAGGTGCTGGGCGCCATGGGCATCTCCGGGGATACCGTGGTCGAGCGCATCTACCGGGACATCCGCGCCTTCCGCCTCTACGACGGCCCCTCCGAGGTGCATCGCTGGGTGCTGGCGCGGGATTGATGCCGTGGCGCGCGGCGTCGGCGTCGGCCCTGAAACCTGGCTGCCAGGAAGTGCAGCCCGCCGCCAAGTAACGATGCCTCCCAGGGTAACGATGCCTCCCAGGGTAACGATGCCCCGCAAGGTAACGATCACCTGCAAGGCAACGATGCCCCGCAAGATGGCGATCACCTGGCAGATAACGATGCCCCGCAAGATAACGAGAAGGAAATCACCATGACCGCAATCACCATTCCCCTGGGTGCCAGCGCCGCCGGTGCGCCCCAGGCCGTGCTGGCCCAGATGGCCAATCGCCACGGGCTCATCGCCGGGGCTACCGGCACCGGCAAGACGGTCACGCTGCAAACCCTTGCCGAGGGCTTTTCCGCCATCGGCGTGCCGGTATTTCTGGCCGACGTGAAGGGCGATCTGGCGGGTTTGGCGCGACCCGCGGCGCCGAACGAGAAACTCCAGGCGCGCATTGCCCAGCTCGGCATCGCCGATTACCAGCCGCGCGGCAACCCGCTGGTGCTGTGGGATCTGGATGGCAGGCGCGGCCATCCGCTGCGCACCACCGTGGCGGATTTCGGCCCGCTGCTGCTGGGCAACCTGCTGGAGTTGAACGAGACCCAGAGCGGCGTGCTCTACGCGGCTTTTCGCGTGGCCGACGACGAGGGCCTCGCGCTGCTGGATTTCAAGGATCTGCGCGCGCTGCTGGCCTGGGTGGCCGACAACGCCACTGCGCTCCGCGCCCAATACGGCAATATCACCGCGGCCAGCGTGGCGAGCATCCAGCGCCGCCTGCTGGTCCTCGAGGAGCAGGGCATCGAGCCCCTGTTCGGTGAGCCGGCGCTCGATCTGGGCGATCTGATGCGAAGCGATTTTTCCGGCCAGGGCGTGATCAGCCTGCTCGATGCCACCCAGCTGATGGCGCGGCCGCGACTCTACGCGAGCTTCCTGCTCTGGCTGCTCGCCGAGCTGTTCGAGAATCTGCCCGAAGTGGGTGATCTCGAGCGGCCCCGGCTGGTGTTCTTCTTCGACGAGGCGCATCTGCTGTTCGACACTGCGCCCAAGGCGTTGCTGGAAAAGATCGAGCAGGTGGTGCGGCTGATCCGCTCCAAGGGCGTCGGCATCTATTTCGTCACCCAGAACCCACAGGACATTCCCGAGGCGGTGCTGGGCCAGCTCGGCAACCGGGTGCAGCACGCGCTGCGCGCCTTCACGCCCAAGGATCGCGCGGCGGTGCGTGCCGCGGCGCAGAATTTTCGCGCCAATCCGGGCGTCGAGGTCGAGCGCGTCATCACCGAGCTGGGGGTGGGCGAGGCACTGGTCTCGGTGCTCGATGCCCGTGGCAGCCCGACCCCCGTGGAGCAGACCCTGATCCGGCCGCCACACTCGCGACTGGGTCCGCTCACCGACGCCGAGCGCACCGAGCAGCTCGCCCGCTCGCCGTTGGCTGGGCGTTACGACCAGGCACTCGACCGCGAATCCGCCCACGAGCTGCTGGCGCGCCGAGCCCAGGAAACGGCCGCCGCACAGCAGCAGGCCCAGGACCAGCAGGCGCGGGAACAGCAGGCACGGGATCAGGCGCAAGCATCGGATGCCTCGGCGCCGCGCGGGCGGCAGCGCGAAAGCCTGCTCGAAGCCACCGCGAAGAGCGCGCTGCGCGCAGTGGGCAGCCAGTTGGGGCGTCAACTGGTGCGTGGCGTGCTGGGCTCGCTACTCGGTGGCCGCCGCCGCTGACCGCGTTTTTTTCCGCAGCGGGCGCCACCGCTGACCGTGCTTTGTTCCACAGCGGGCGCCACCGCTGACCGTGCTTTTCTCGTGGCCGACGGGATCGGGGTGACCCGGTCTCCGCTTTGGTGGACAATCGCCGCCGCTTGCCCTTTCGCGCCCCGCTGGAGCCCCCATCGTGTTTGACTGGATTGCCGATCCCCAGGCCTGGCTGGCCCTGGCGACATTGACCTCCCTCGAGATCGTGCTCGGGGTCGACAACATCATCTTTCTCGCGATCCTGGTGCAGCGCCTGCCCAGGGAACGCCAGCGCTCGGCGCGCATGATCGGACTGTCATTGGCCTTGATCCTGCGCCTCGCCCTGCTGGCATCGCTGGCCTGGATCGTCAAGCTCACCGCCGATCTGTTCACAGTCCTGGGGCAGGGCATTTCCGGGCGCGATCTGGTGCTGATCCTGGGCGGGCTGTTCCTGCTGGTGAAGGCCACCATGGAAATCGGCCACGAGATGGAGGAGGCCGATCCGGCCCACGTGCTTGACGCACCGGCAGCGCCCGGGCACGCCAGCTACCCCTTGATGCTGGTGCAGATCGCGCTACTCGATCTGGTGTTCTCGCTGGATTCGGTGATCACCGCGGTGGGCATGGCCGACGATCTGCCGGTGATGGTGATCGCGGTACTGATCGCTATCCTGTTCATGATGGCGTTTGCGGGCGCGGTCGGCGATTTCATCATTCGCCATCCCAGCCTGAAGATGCTGGCGCTCGCCTTCCTGGTGCTGATCGGCACCGCGTTGATCGCCGACGGCCTCGAATTCCATATTCCCAAGGGCTACATCTACTTCGCCATGGCGTTCAGCTTCGCGGTGGAGCTGCTCAACCAGCGGGTGCGGGCGCGCCGCGCCCGGCGTCGGGGCGGGGCATGATCCATGGGGTCGACACGCTGGCGGCGGCCTTCGTGGTGCTGCTGGTGGTGATCGACCCCTTCGGCCTTGCGCCGATGTTTTCCGCGCTCACCCGGGGCCGGAGCGCGGAGGAGCGGCGCCGCACCGCGGTCAAGGCGGTAGTCGTTGCCGCGCTGGTACTGGCGCTGTTCGCCTTCACCGGCAGCCTGATCTTCGCTTACCTCGGCATCGGCATGCCGGCGTTTCGCATCGCTGGCGGGGCGCTGCTGTTTCTGGTCGCGATGGACATGTTGCTGGTGCGCCATTCCGCGCTCACCGCCCCGACCGCGCAGGAACGCAGCGAGGCGGCGCGCCGCAACGACGTGGCGGTGTTCCCGCTCGCCATTCCGCTGATCGCCGGTCCCGGTGCGCTGACCACGATCATGCTGCTGACCCGCGAGCGGCCACTCGACGAAGTGCTGGCAGTGCTGGGGCTGATGCTGGCGGTGCTGGCCATCACCCTGGCGATGTTCCTCGCCGCGCCGCGGGTCGAGCGTCTGCTCGGCGAGACCGGCATCAACGTCATCACCCGGCTGCTCGGCATCCTGCTCGCCGCGCTGGCGGTGCAGTTCGTGCTCGATGGCCTGACCGAGAGCCTGCCCGGACTGGCGGGGTAGGGGAGCCAGCCCTCAGCGCACCTTCACATCCTGCATCCGGCGGCTCAGTCGGACGATCTCCTCAGCGGCCGGCCCACCGTGCCGTTCGTAGTGCTTACGCCAGGATTCACGCAACGGGAGTTGCGGTGTCGTATTCGTAGCGTCCGCCACGTTAGGTGGGGAGGGCGGCCAATCCAGTTCAAACCCTGCCCAGACATCGGACCCGCTGCACCGCTCCGCCCATTGGTGCAACAACTCCGGCTCCACCTGGTGAATCGCGGTCACCGCCACCACATGCTCCTCGGCCATAGGTTGGCGGGGTGGGTCTTCTGCCGCCGCGCTCAATCGTTCGTAGAGGACCATCAGCCGCGCCCGGTTGGCAAAGCGTTTGACCCCGCGCGGTGTCGGGTCGTATTGCACCAGCGCCGGGTGCCACAGCCGCAGCGCTGTAACAAAGGCCGCGCTGTCGAAGGTGCGCTC
>DASUDS010000096.1:0-5671 GCA_036275455.1 Porticoccaceae bacterium | reverse complement strand
AAAGGCGCGGATGCCGATTCACCGCACCGCCCCCGGTTTTGCCGATCAGGCAGCCACCAACGAACTGCTCGAAACCGGCATCAAGGTTATCGATTTGATCTGTCCGTTCGCCAAGGGCGGTAAGGTCGGTTTGTTCGGCGGCGCCGGTGTCGGCAAAACCGTCAACATGATGGAGCTGATCCGCAACATCGCCATCGAGCACAGCGGTTATTCCGTGTTCGCCGGCGTGGGCGAGCGTACCCGTGAAGGCAACGACTTCTATCACGAGATGAAGGAGTCGAACGTTCTCGACAAGGTGGCGATGGTCTACGGCCAGATGAACGAGCCGCCGGGCAACCGCCTGCGGGTGGCGCTCACCGGGCTGACCATGGCCGAGCACTTCCGCGACGAGGGCCGCGACGTCCTCATGTTCGTGGACAACATCTACCGCTACACGCTGGCCGGCACCGAGGTATCGGCGCTGCTCGGCCGGATGCCCTCCGCGGTGGGCTATCAGCCGACGCTCGCCGAGGAAATGGGTGTGCTCCAGGAGCGCATCACCTCCACCAAGACCGGTTCGATCACCTCCTTCCAGGCGGTGTACGTACCAGCGGATGACCTCACCGACCCGTCGCCGGCGACCACCTTCGCCCACCTGGACGCGACCCTGGTACTGTCGCGGCAGATCGCCGAGCTCGGTATCTATCCGGCCGTGGATCCGCTCGATTCCACCTCGCGGCTGCTCGATCCGCTGGTCATCGGCCAGGAGCACTACGAGGTGGCGCGCGGCGTGCAGTCGGTGCTGCAGCGCTACAAGGAGCTGCGCGACATCATCGCCATCCTGGGCATGGACGAACTGTCCGAGGAAGACAAGCTGGTGGTCGATCGGGCGCGGAAGATCCAGCGCTTCCTGTCGCAGCCGTTCTTCGTTGCCGAAGTGTTCACCGGCAGCCCGGGCAAGTACGTGCCCCTCAAGGACACCGTGGCCAGCTTCAAGGGCATCCTCGACGGCGATTACGACCACCTGCCGGAACAGGCGTTCTACATGGTCGGCTCCATCGAGGAAGCCGTCGAGAAAGCGGCGAAACTCTAAGGCGAGGGCGGCGCATGGCCATGACCTTTCACTGCGACATCGTGACCGCGGAGAAATCCATGTTCTCCGGGTTGGTCGAGCTGTTGGTGGCATCCGGCGAACTGGGTGAGCTGGGTGTCACCTACGGCCACGCGCCGTTGTTGACCGGTATCCGCCCCGGGCCCGTGCGGATCGTCCGCCAGGGTGGCGAGGAGGAAATCTACTTCCTCTCCGGCGGCTTTCTTGAGGTGCAGCCCCACGTCGTGACGGTACTCGCCGATACCGGCGATCGCGCGGGCGATCTCGACGAAGCCGCTGCGCTCGAGGCCAAGCGCGAAGCGGAGCGGGCCCTGGAAGAGCGCGGCGCCGAGGTGGAATACTCCGAGGCACTGTCCCGCCTGGGCGAAGCCGCCGCACGGCTGCGCACCATCGAAGAACTGCGCAAGCGCGCCCGCGCCGTCGGCTGATTCTGCCCGATTCTCGCCTCGCCCCGCCGCCCCTGAGGGCGGCGCGGGCACTGCTATACTCGCCGCGATACTGCATCGACAGGCCTTTTCGTGCACACAGAAGTCATCGTGCTGGCCGCCGGCAAGGGCACGCGCATGCGCTCCGCGCAACCCAAGGTGCTGCATCCGCTGGCCGGCAAACCCCTGCTCGGCCATGTTCTCGACGTCGCCGCGAGCCTTGCCCCCGCCCGTGTCCGGGTGGTGGTTGGCGCCGGCGGTGAACAGGTCGCCGCTGCCTTTGCCGGGCGGTCGGTGGAGTGGGTGGAGCAGGCCGAGCAGCTGGGGACGGCGCACGCGGTGCAGATGGCGTTGCCGGCGCTTGATGACGCAGCCATCGCGCTGATTCTCTACGGCGACGTGCCCTTGATCCAACCCGCCACGGTGGCGCAGCTGCTGATCCCGGCGCGGCGTGGCGCGCTGGCCATGGTCACCAGTTTTCCAAACGATCCCACCGGCTATGGCCGCATCCTGCGCGATGGCGCGGGGCGCGTCACCGCCGTGGTCGAACACCGGGATGCCACCGCGGAGCAACGCGCGATCGGCGAGGTGAACACCGGCATCCTGGCCCTGCCGGTGGCGCGCCTGCGCGGCTGGCTCGGGCGCATCGGCAACGCCAATGCCCAGGGCGAGTATTACCTCACCGACATCGTCGCCCTGGCCGTTGCCGACGGGGTGGAGGTCGCGACCTGCCAGCCCAAGGACATCGCCGAAGTGGAAGGCGTGAACGATCGCGCCCAGCTCGCGCGCCTGGAGCGCTGGGTGCAGCGGCACCGCGCCGCGGAGCTGCTGGCCGCAGGGGTCAGCCTGGCCGATCCGGCGCGCTTTGACTGCCGCGGCGAGCTGACCGCCGGCGAGGATGTCTGGATCGACGTCAGCTGCGTGTTCGAGGGTCGGGTGACGCTGGCGGACGGCGTGCGCATCGGCCCCCACTGCGTGATCCGCGACGCAGAGATCGGGCCCGGCGCCGAGATCAAGGCCCACACGGTGATCGAAGGCCCAGCGGTGATCGCCGCCGGGGCCCAGGTCGGCCCCTTCGCGCGGCTGCGCGAGGGTTCACGGATCGGGCCGGATGCCCGCATCGGCAACTTCGTCGAGACCAAGAAGGCGGAACTGGGTGCCGGCGCCAAGGCCAATCACCTCGCCTATCTCGGCGACGCCTGTCTGGGTGCCGGGGTCAACGTGGGCGCCGGCACCATCACCTGCAATTACGACGGGGTCGACAAGCACCGCACCGAGATCGGTGCCGGCGCCTTCATCGGCTCCAACAGTTCGCTGGTGGCACCGGTGCGGATCGGTGCCGGGGCGACGGTGGGCGCAGGATCCACCATCACCGTCGAGGTGCCCGACGGCCAGCTCGGCGTGGGCCGGGCCAGGCAACGCAATATTCCCGGTTGGCCGCGGCCGACCAAAGCGCCGAGCGATCACTGATCATGTGCGGCATCGTCGCGGCGGCGGCCCAGCGCAATGTGGCAGCGATTCTTCTGGAAGGCTTGAAGCGCCTCGAATATCGCGGCTACGACTCCGCGGGCATGGCGATTCTGGGCAGCGACGGCTTGCAGTGCCGCCGCCACGCTGGCAAGGTCGCGCTGCTGGCCGAAGACATGGAGCGCACGCCCTTTCCCGGCCAGCTCGGCATCGCCCACACGCGCTGGGCCACCCACGGCAAGCCCAGCGAGGCCAACGCGCATCCGCACCGCTCCGGGCCCATCGCGGTGGTGCACAACGGCATCATCGAAAACTACCGCGACCTGCGCGCCGAGCTGGAAGCCGCCGGCTATCAGTTCCATTCCGAGACCGACACCGAGGTGGTCGCCCACCTGGTGCATGATCTGGTGCGCCGGGGCCAGGATCTGGCCGCCGCGCTGGCCGCCGCCCTGCCCCGGCTGGAAGGCGCCTACGCACTCGCCGTCATCTCCGAAGCCGAGCCCGGCACCCTGGTCGGCGCGCGCCGCGGCAGCCCGCTGGTGCTGGGCATCGGCATCGAGGAGAACTTCCTCGCCTCCGATCCGCTGGCGCTGCGCCAGGTCACCGACCGCTTCGTGTATCTCGACGAGGGCGATCAGGTCAGCCTGACCGCGGACGGCTACTGCATCCGCGACCGCGCCGGGAGCGTGGTGACGCGCGAGATTCACCGGTTTTCAGACCCGGTGGATGCCGCCGACAAGGGCGGCTACCGCCACTTCATGCTGAAGGAAATCCACGAGCAGCCCGACGTCCTCGCGGCCACCCTGGAGGGCCGGATCAGTGCGCGCAGCGTGCTGCCCGAAGTTTTCGGCGCCATCGCGCCCGCCCGCTTCGCCGCGGTGGAAAACGTCCATGTGGTCGCCTGCGGTACCAGTTATCACGCCGGCCTGGTGGCACGCCACTGGCTGGAGGACTGGGCCGGAATCCCCTGTCAGGTCGAAGTCGCCAGCGAATATCGCTACCGCAAGGTCGTGGTGCCGGCAAATACCCTGCTGGTGGCGATCTCCCAGTCCGGCGAGACCGCCGACACCCTGGCCGCGCTGGCCCAGGCGGCGACCGCGGACTATCTCGATACCCTGGCGATCTGCAACGTCGCCACCAGTTCGCTGGTGCGCGCTACCGGATTGGCGCTGCTCACCCGCGCCGGGCCGGAGATCGGCGTCGCCTCGACCAAGGCCTTCACCACCCAGCTGGTGGCCCTGCAGCTGTTGTGCATTGCCATCGCCCGCGCCAAGGGGCGCCTCGCTGCCGAGCGCGAGGCGGAGCTGGTCGCCGCACTCCAGGCACTGCCCGCGCTGGCGCGCCAGGTGCTGGCGCTGGATCCGCAGCTCGAAGCCACCTTCGACAGCTTCGCCGACAAGCACCACGCACTCTTTCTCGGCCGCGGGGTCCACTATCCCATCGCGCTGGAAGGTGCGCTCAAGCTCAAGGAAATCTCCTACATCCACGCCGAGGCCTATCCCTCGGGCGAGCTCAAGCACGGGCCTCTGGCGCTGGTCGATGCCGACATGCCGGTGGTCGCCGTGGCGCCCAACAACGAGCTGCTGGAAAAACTCAAATCCAACCTGCATGAAGTTCAGGCCCGTGGCGGCGAGCTGTTCGTGATCGCCGACCGGGATGCCGGCTTCACCAACCAGCCCGGAATCACCGTGGTCAGCCTGCCCCATGTGCCGGCCAGCCTCACGCCGATGATCTATACCCTGCCCCTGCAATTGCTCGCCTACCACGTCGCCGTGCTCAAGGGCACCGATGTCGATCAGCCGCGCAATCTCGCCAAGTCGGTGACGGTGGAATAGTCGCGCAGGGCCAGCACGACCCGTTCGATCTCAAGGATGTGAAGCAATCGTCGCGCGATGCGTGATCCCGTCCCCAGTACAGCGCTGAAATCGAAAACCGTGGCGACATAATTCGAGGCCGTCTGATCGGTTGAAAGGGAGGCCAGCGATGAAGCGCGCCGGAGTGAAAGAACGTCTTGCCCGATGTCGTGTCGCGCGGCTTTTTGCGGCTGCGCTGCTTATCCCGGCAGCGTTGCCGAGCTCCGTAGCGGCGCTGGGAACCGATTCGGGCGATCTCGCCGCGCTACTCAAGGCCATCGATTACGGCGACAAGGATGCGAACGACTGGGATCTTCCCGAGCAGGCCACCGCGGCTGCCTTTGGCGCCGCCATCGATGCGCTGCTGATGGGCAACCCCGCCAGCGCCGATGCCTTGGCCGCGGGCATCGGGTACCAGGTGGTGCTCTACACCGACACCGCCCGAAAGCCGAACCGGACTTACCACCTGCTGCGGGAAGTGAATCCCCTGCCGTCGCCCCTGTTTCTGGGCGGAGGCACCTATGTAATCAATCCCGCCGGCTTGCCGCTGGCCATCGAAGCGCCCCATCCCGTCAGCGATCTGTTCACCGAAACGGAAGCGATAGAGATCTTTCTCAGGAGCAATGCCAAGTTGCTGCTGCTATCCGGAACCCATCGGGAAAACAGCACGCAGCCAAGTCAATGCACGGATGGCGGCTACCGGGTGAGTGATGCATCGCACAGTCTGTACCCACTGCTCTTCGAGGCCCATGCGCGGGCCTCGCTGTTCGACCCCAATCTGGTGTTTGTGCAGTTGCATGGGTTTGGCAGCGCCAGTCTGGCCACGCTGCAGAGCC
>DASUDS010000095.1:0-23295 GCA_036275455.1 Porticoccaceae bacterium | reverse complement strand
CGCTTGTCGAGGCCCTTGGCCTTGAGAATGATGTCCAGCGCCTGATCCCAGGGCACGTTCTGCAGGCGCAGGGTAATGCTGCCACCCACCGCATCACTGGCCACCAGGTTGAAATCGGTGAAATCCGCGATCAGCTGGAGGAGCGCCCGAACCTCGATATCCTGAAAGTTGAGCGAAAGTTTCTCGCCGGTGTACTGAAACTCCTTCTTGCGCTCGTCTTCCTGCTCAGGAGTCAGCGGTTTTACGCTGATGACGTACTGGTCATCGGCCTGATAGGCCAGGTAGTCGTATTCCCCCACGGTATCGATGACCATCTTCACCGCGGAGCCGTCCACAGTGGTGTCGACGGACTTCACCGGCGTGGCGAAGTCCATGACATCCAGCTTGCGATCCAGCGGTTCCGGCAAGTCGGTGCGATAGAACATCGCCACAATGCTTTTCCCGACCTGCGAGATATCTATCCCGACGTCCTTCCGGCCCAGGCCTATGGTGATCAAGCCCTCTCCGCTCTCCCCGCGCTGGAAATCTACCGCGGAAAGCGCAGAGCCACCACCCGACACCGGGGATCCGCTCTGCGCTCCACTGGCGAAATTGTCCCGGGATTCAGCGTCCCCCATCCCCCCACCGACCACGATGGCAACGCTGTTCCCCGCCGTGCTGAGATCATAGCCCGCGGCCTGGTTCAGGTTGATGATGAGGCGCGTGCGATCCTCGGAAGACACCACTACCGCGCTCTTTGCCAGATCGAAGGACAGCGCGTATTTCTTTTGCTGCAATCCGGTCCTGGTATTCTGGAAATCGAACACCATGCGCGGCGGCGACTCGATGACGTAACCCGTGGGTTGCTGCGGGCTCCCGGAAAAATCGAGTTTCACTTCAAAGCTGCCGCCAGGCAGTGAAGCAAATGCAATATCTTCCAGTATCGACGGTGCGGCCTGCGCAACGGCAGGCAACGCGGCGCAGAGAACTGTCAGCCAGCGCAACAGCCCCCCTTTTGTGGCGAAATCCCTACCGCCCCGGGAGGTTGGTCCTGACATGCTTCTCATTGGCGCGTCTCCTTGAGCGAAAGGGTGCGCGGCCGTTCTACCCAGCCGCCTTCCCCATCCGGAATGGTTTCGATCACATCAACCTGGCCTTCCGTGACAGTCACGATTCGGCCGTGATTCTTTCCAAGATGATTCCCTACCGTAACCCGATGAATCTGACCGGCACCATCGTCGATCAAGCTCCACCGTCGTCCTTCGCGATCAAGCGCCCCGACCATCGTAAGGGCGGCGAAGTTGTAATTTTCCAAGACTTCCCGCGCGCGGTTTTCGTCCGGGGCAGACACTTGATTGCCCGCCACGCGCTCGGGCGTGAGCGTGGTCGGCACCTCGAACGGGCTACGCAGCGCCATGGCGCTGTACTTGAAGACCTCATACGGCGGAAATGTCGGGATCGGTTCTACCTTGCCGCCAGGTTTCGCCCTCGCCTTGGCCATGAAATCCTGCAGATCACTGAATTCACGATCACCACCGCATCCGCTCATCAATACCGACAGCATCAGTGCCGACAGCGATAACGCCCTGCCACACACACATTTGGTCCGCATGACCTAAAGGTCTCCCTTGTAGCGATAGGTCTTGGCACCGATCGAGAGCTGAAGCATTTTTCCACCGACCGGCTTGATGCTGTAGTCATGCAGCGTGACTATCCTCGGCAATCCGGCTACGCCACTGACAAAAGCACCGAAATCGTGATATCCGCCCGTCACCACGATGCCGATGGGCAGTTCCACATAGAACTCCGCGGCCTTTTCCGGCTGCAGGGTGATGCTGTCGATCTTCAAACTGCTGCCCAGGCCCAGTTCGGTGATGTCTTCCAGCAGCCCCGGCACCTCGGTGTCCGCCGGCAGCTGTGCCAGCAGGTTCTTAAAGTCCTTCTCGATCTGCTCCATCTGCAGGCGATACACCTCCAGATTGGCCACTTCGAAAGCGCGCTCTTCGTACTGCTTTTTCAACTTCTGTTCTTTGGCTACCGCAGCATCGAACTCGGCGTACAAGTCCTTTACCTTGAAGTAGTAACCCAAACCCATCAGCAGGCCGAATACCGCCAGCATGACCAGCGTCTTGACCAATCGAGGCCAGACCCCGATGTTGTCAAATTCATAGTCCGCTCGATCAAACCCGCGAACTTCATTGATAAGGCCCTTGACCCATGCCATGTCGTTGTCCTCTCAGCGCACCGCCGCCACGGCACCAGTCGCCTGCCCGTCCGCTTCAGGCTTGGCCACCTTGATCCGCAGATCGAATCGATTTCCCTGTTCTCCGAGCCGCTGATCGGCAACCACCTTGGTCAGATTCGGATTCTCGAACTTGTAGGAGGCCTCGATGGCACGCATCATCGCAGCAATGCGGTTGTTGGACTCCGCGTAACCCACCACGCTGATAGACCCGCCCTGGCGCGACAAGGCCTCCAGATAAACGCCTTCTGGCAGCACCTTGACCACCTCGTCAAATACCCGCACCACATCCGGGCGATTCGCCTGCAATTCCTGAATCACCCGCATCCGCGCCAGAACCTGCTCGCGGCGCTTCTTGAGCTCGTTGATCTCTTTAACCTTTTCGTCCAGAGCGGCAATTTCTTTCGTGAGCAACGCATTGCGCGCCTGCTGTACCTCGATCTGCTGGTTGACGATAAAGACCCACAGCACCACCGCCACAAGGCTGACCAGCAGCGTTACGGCCAAATATCCGATGAACTCCCGCTTCTTCTCGCGACGCGATTCCTCGCGCCAGGGCAACAGGTTGATATTGGCCATGCTATTCAAAGCCTCGCAGCGCAAGCCCGGTGGCAATCAGCATCGCGGGTGCATCGGATGCCAGCGCCACCGCATCGACCCGATTGCCGATCAGCATGTTGGCAAAGGGGTTCGCCACAGAGGTCGGCACGCCCAACTTTTCTTCCACTTCCCGTCGCAGCCCCGGCATCGCGGCGACGCCACCGGCCAGTACCAATTGATCCACATAGCTGTACTGACTCGAAGAAAAAAAGAATTGCAGAGATCGCTGGATCTGCTGAATCAGCGCCTCCTTGAACGGATCGAGAATTTCGGTCTCATAATCCTCGGGCAACCCTCCCTGCTTCTTCGCCTGCCCTGCTTCCTCCATCGAAAGTCCGTAACGGCGCTGAATCTCCTCCGTCACCTGGCGCCCGCCGAACAGCTGCTCGCGCGTATACAGGGTCTTGCCATCCACCAGGACGCTGAGGGTCAACACCGTTGCGCCGATATCGGCAATCGCCACGATCTGATCGCCGATTTCCTCGAACTGCTCGCCGATGAGGCGAAACACCCGCTCGATGGCGAAGACTTCGACATCCACCACGCGCGGGCGCAGGCCAGCCATCTCCAGCGCCGACACCCGGGCATCGACGTTTTCGTGCCGGCAGGCCGCCAACAGGATTTCTACCTGATCCGGGTTCGTATCCGAGCGGCCCAGCACTTCGTAATCCAGGGCCACCTCGTCCAGCGGATAGGGCACATACTGATCGGCCTCGGTCATAATCTGGTTTTCCAGGCCGAGATCACTCAGGTCCGCGGGCATATCGATGATCTTGGTAATGACCGCCGACCCGGCCACGGCGACCGCGACTTCGCGCACCCTGGACTTGCTCTTGGCCACCAGACGCTTGAGAACGTCGGCAAGGGCCGCGGTGTCCTGAATGTTCTTTTCGACGACGGTGTTGGGGGGCAGCGGAATAACCCCGTAGGACTCGACCTTGAACCGGCCGCCGCTGCGACTGAGCTCGAGAAGCTTCACCGAGGAGGAGCTGATATCCACCCCGAGCAGCGCTGGGGCCTTTCTTTCGAACAACTGGAGCAGTCCCATAAGTTATGTAGTTACTTCCCGTAGTTAGTCGAAATATATACCAAATCGCTTGAGCCAAACAGTGCGGTCAAACTATGCTGTCGCGCGCTCACGTCCAACCTCCTCCACCACGCCCAGGCTAACTTCCACCACCTACTTCCACGAGGTCAACAACCTTGTCAAGCATCGTGCGCTGGATCAGCTGTCTGCTCTGCGCAATGGCCGGCGGCCTCCTGACGGTAACGGCAGCCCTCTACCTGTACCTTAGCCCCAAGCTACCTTCGGTGGAAGTGCTGCGCACCGTAAAACTTCAAATACCGATGAGACTTTACTCACAAGACTTGAAGCTGGTTGGAGAGTTTGGCGAGCAACGCCGCACCCCGATCGACTTCGAGCAGATTCCGCCGCTGTTCATCAAGGCCCTGCTGGCGGCGGAAGACGACCATTTCTACAGCCACCGCGGGGTCGATTTCAACGGGCTCTTTCGGGCGGCCTTCGAGCTGGTTCGCAGCGGCTCGATCCAATCCGGCGGCAGCACCATCACCATGCAGCTGGCACGTAATTTCTTCCTCTCCCGGGAACAGTCTTTCGTACGCAAATTCAATGAGATCCTGCTGGCGTTCCGCATCGAGGACGAAATCGACAAGAACACCATCCTGACGTTGTACTGCAACAAGATCTTTCTGGGTCAACGCGCCTACGGCATCGCGGCCGCGGCCGAAGCCTACTACGGCAAGCCGCTGGCGGAGCTCGCGCTGCCGGAGCTGGCCATGATCGCCGGTCTGCCCAAGGCGCCCTCGGCATTCAATCCCGTCAACGATCCCGAACGCGCGCGCGCGCGCCGCGACTGGATTCTCGGCCGCATGCTCCGCCTCGGCGACATCGACGAGGCCGCCCATCGCAGTGCCGTGGCAACCCCGGTCGCGGTTGCGACTGCCACCCCGCAAACCCACATCGAGGCCCCCGCTCCCTATGTGGCGGAAATGGCGCGCCGCGACCTGCTCTCCTGGTATGGCGAGGATGCCTATACCGATGGCCTGCGCGTCTTCCTCACCATCGACAGCGTATGGCAGCAACAGGCCCAGGCGGCGGTCGCCAAGGGATTGCTCGACTACGACCACCGCCACGGCTACCGCGGGCCGGAGCAGCATCTTGGCGACCCGCGCAAATGGCAACAGGACTTGGCCAGGACCAGCGTGATCCAGGGGCTGGTGCCCGCGATCGTCCGCGAAGTCGCCGCCCGCCAGGTGAGGGTCCAGCTCGCCGATGGTCGGGACATTCAATTGGATACCCAGGGCGCGCTCGCCGGGATACGCCTGGCGCTTGGCCAGGGTCGCTTCAGCCATCCGGTAGGCGACTTCGCCAGGGTATTCAAGCCCGGCGACCTGATCCGCTTGCGGCCCGTCCCACCGAATGGCTGGCAGCTCGCCCAGCTTCCGGAGGCCCAGGCGGCGCTGGTGGCACTGGACCCTGGCAATGGCGCGATCCGCGCACTCTCCGGCGGCTTCGATTTCACCGCCAGTCACTTCAACCGCGCCGTCCAGGCACGGCGCCAGCCGGGTTCCAGCTTCAAGCCCTTTGTCTACGCGAGCGCGCTGGAGCATGGCATGACGGCCGCCTCCATCATCAACGACGCGCCCATCGTGTTCGACACGCCGGGACAACCGGAAGCCTGGCGACCGGAAAACGACAGCGGCGAATTCTATGGCCCCACCCGGTTGCGCGAGGCGCTGTACCGCTCCCGCAACCTGGTTTCCATCCGCGTCCTGCAGGCCATCGGGGTCAACAACGCCATCGCGAGCCTGGCCCGCTATGGCTTCAACCGGGACGCGCTCGAGCCCAACCTGTCACTCGCGCTGGGCACCGCCGCATTCACGCCCATGGACATGGCCGCCGGCTTCGCGATCTTCGCCAACGGAGGGTATCGCGTCCAGCCCTACCTGATCGAGCGCGTGGAAGATGCCCATGGCCAGCGGGTCCGCACCACCAACCCGCCCCGGGTGTGCACGGATTGCCTGGCCGACGATCCCGGTGCCGCGCCACGGGCAATGGATGCGCGCATCGCCTACATCATGGATTCGATGCTCAAGGACGTGATCCGCCGCGGCACCGGCACCCGGGCACTCCAGCTCGGCCGTAGCGACCTCGCCGGTAAGACCGGCACCACCAACGGCCCTCGCGACGCCTGGTTCTCGGGCTACAGCCCCGCGCTGGTCACTTCGGTATGGCTGGGGTTCGACGACAACCGGGTGCTGGGCACCAACGAATATGGCGGTACTGCGGCACTGCCGATCTGGATGGACTTCATGGGCCAGGTGCTGGCCGGCACTCCGGATCGTCCCCGGCCGCGGCCGCCGGGAATCGTCTCGGTGCGCATCGATCCGGCCACCGGACTGCGCGCCGGGCCCGGCCAGCCCTGGTTCGAGGAAGAGCTGTTTCTGAAGGAAACCGTACCGGCGGCCAGCCTGCCAATGCCGGAGACCAGCCCCAACCCGGCGGCGGCGCTACCCGAGGATCTTTTCTGATCGACGCGCAACGCCCCCCCCGGAGGCGCGCGATTCAGCGCGCGGCCAGAACGTCGCGCCAGGGGTAATCCTGATCCCCGATGACGAAGAAGTGCGGATTGAGCAGCTCGGCCTTGGCGTTGTAGCGCATCACCCGAAGGTCGTCGGTCAGCACCAGTCCACCGGCCGCTTCCACCACCGCCTGGGCGGCGGCAGTGTCCCACTCCGCGGTGGGCGCCAGCCGCGGGTAGATGTCGGCGCTGCCCTCTGCCACCAGACAAAGCTTCAGGGAACTGCCCATGTTGCGGGTCTCGATCTGCCCCACGCGGCCGCTGATCGCCTCGATCCACTGCGCCACGGTATCAGCCCCATGGCTGCGGCTGGCCACCACCGTCACCGGCGCGCCGCCGCCGCCCCGCCCCGCCATGGCACGCGTGCGAATCGGCGCCCGGCCGTCGGCATCGATGCGCCAGGCACCGACCCCGCGTACGCCCGCATAGGTAATCCCCAGCACCGGCACGCCGACCACCCCCAGCACCGGCACACCCTCTTCGATCAGCGCGATATTCACCGTGAATTCGCCATTGCGCTTGAGGAACTCCTTGGTGCCGTCGAGCGGGTCGATCAGCCAGTAGCGCCGCCAGCCGGAGCGTTCCCGCCAGTCCGGCAACTCGGCCTCCTCGGAAAGGATCGGCAGCTCGGGCACCAGGCGCCTGAGCCCGGCGACCAATACCCGATGGGAGGCAAGATCGGCTTCGGTCAGGGGACTGGTATCGTCCTTGCGCGATTCGCCATGATCCTCGCGCTGGTAAACCTCAAGGATGGCCTCGCCCGCGGCATGGGCGAGCGCGATCACGGCATCGATGTCGGTCATGCAAAACTCCAGAGTGGGGGCGGTCACAGGGTCGTGCTGCGGGACGCCAGATCCAGATATTGCCGCGCCAGAAACAGCGCGGAAATGGATAGAGTGTCGTTGGCATCGTCGCGCGCCAACAGTTCGTCGAGCCGTTGCAGTGGCCAGTACATGGTCGCCAAGGGTTCGGGCTCGTCGCCGGGCAGGGATTCGGGATAGAGATCCTCGGCAAGCACGATGTCCAGCTCGCGTTCCATGTAAAAAGGGTTGAGGTACACCCGTTTCAGGTGAGTGATCCGGCGGGCACCGTGGCCGGCTTCTTCTTTCAGTTCACGCTCGGCGGCGGCAGCAAGATCTTCGCCCGGATCCACGGCGCCCTTCGGCAGCCCCCAGTGATACTGATTGCTGCCCGCGCCGTATTCGCGCACCAGCAATACTTCACCATGCGCGGTCACCGGGACGATCACCACCGCGCCATAACCGCTGCCGCCGAGGCGCTCATAGACCCGCTCGACGCCATTGGCAAAGCGCAAATCCAGCTGCTCGATCCGAAACAGGCGCGAGCGCGCAACGATGCGGCGCTTCAAAATTCTGGGTGGCGTCGGCATACTGTGACAGACCTGCTGCGGCGCGGAGCATTATGTTGGATGATCCCTTGGAGCGCCATCGACACCGTTCTCCTCGATATGGACGGCACCCTGCTCGACCTCCACTTCGACAACCACTTCTGGCAACACCATCTGCCCCAGCGTTTCGCGCAATTGCACAAGATCGAACCCGAGGCCAGCAGCAGCGCCCTGCATGAGCGCTTCGAGCGCGAACAGCACCGCCTGAACTGGTATTGCACCGATTACTGGTCCGCCCAGCTCGAACTCGACGTCGTTGCCCTGAAACGCGAAGTTCAACACCTGATCGCCGAACGCCCCTGGGCCATGGCATTCCTGGAAGCGCTGGGCCACCAGGGCCGGCAACGCATCCTGATAACCAACGCCCATCGCGACAGCCTGAACCTGAAACTGGGTCGCACCCGGATCGGCGCCGGTCTCGATCGACTGATCTCTTCCCACGACTACGGCAAGCCCAAGGAAGATCCGGCGTTCTGGATCCGGCTCGCGGAGCAAATCCGCTTCGACCCCAAGCGAACCCTGTTCATCGACGACAGCGAGCCGGTGCTGGCCGCCGCCCGGGACTACGGGATCGGCCACCTCCTGTGCGTACGCCAACCCGACAGCAAGCAGCCGCCGCGCGAAGGACTCCACTTTCCCGCCCTGAACTGCTTCAGCGACCTGCTGCCGGTGCGCTGACCATGTCCGGGCAGCCCCCTGCGAATCAGCCCCGCATACGACTCGACAAGTGGCTTTGGGCGGCGCGCTTCTACAAGACCCGCTCGCTGGCCAAGACTGCCATCGAAGGCGGCAAGGTCCGGGTCAACGGCCAGCGCGCCAAGCCGGCCAAGGAAATCGAAGTGGGCGCGGAACTCTGCGTTCGCCAGGGGTGGGAGGAAAAAATCCTGATCGTCGCCGCCCTCTCCGATCAGCGCCGCGGCGCGCCGGAGGCGGCACTGCTGTACCGCGAAACCGACGCCAGCCGGGCCCGGCGCGAACAGCTGGCGGCGGAGCGCCGGGCCAACCGCGACGCCGTCCAGCTTCCCGAGCAGCGACCCAGCAAGAAGCAGCGACGCCAGATCGTCCGCTTCCGCGACCTCAATTTTCTGGAGTGAAAACCTTCCTTGGCTGAAGGCAGTTCTTGAAGCAAGGGTTTACCAGAGCAAGGCTTTTCTAGAGCAAGGTTTTCCCAAAACAAGGTCTTCCCAGACCAACCCAGTTCTCGAGCAAACCGCTTCTTGAGGAAACGCATGTCAGCAGCCCAGGACACCCGCCAGCGCTTCCTGTTCGAGGACTACGACATCCGCGGGGAGATCATCTCGCTGCGTGCCACCGTCGCCGCGGTATGCGCCCATCACCCCTATCCACCCCAGCTGCGTGCCCGGCTGGGCGAATTCCTGTCCGCCGCGGCGCTGATCAGCGCTAACCTGAAAACGACAGGAACCGTGACGGTGCAGGCGCGCGGCGACGGGCCCGTACCCTTGCTGATGGCCGACTGCACCGACCGCCACGCCCTGCGCGCCATCGCGCGGTGCCAGACCGCTGATGCCGAGCTGAGCGAAGACCTGTGCGCCCTGGTCGGTCGGGGACATCTCAGCGTGACCGTGGCCCTGCCCGGGCGCCAGCGCCATCAGGGCATCGCGCCACTCGAACACCAACGCCTCGCCGACTGTCTGTCCGACTATTTTGGCCGCTCCGAACAGCTTGCCACCCGGCTGTGGCTGGCGGCCGATGGCAGCAGCGCCGCCGGCCTGCTGCTGCAGGCGCTGCCCGCCCAACGCCAAACCCCGGCGGCACGGGAGCGCACCTGGGAACACCTGGTAACGCTCGCCGACACCCTGACCGCTCCGGAACAACTGGGACTCCGCCACGAGGTGCTGCTGCACCGGCTGTTTCACCACGAACGGGTACGGTTGTTCGATCCGGTGCCGGTGGGCTTTGCCTGCACCTGCTCCGCGGCGCGGATCGGCAGCGCCATCGTCGCCCTGGGCACCGACACATTGGCGGACTTGTTCGCGACCAGCCCGGTGGTGGAAACCCAGTGCCAGTTCTGTCACCAGACCTACCGCTTCACCGCGCAGGATCTCACCGCCGAGCACCTGTCCGCCGGCTCGCCGTTGCACTGACCGGCAGTGAACGGCAGCCGGAGCCGACGGGCTCGCCTGTTCCGGGGGGGCATTTTTTTGCATAATTGCCGCCCCTTCGCCGTTCCCAAGAGCCCCCAGTGACCCAGCGACAGGACTCCCTGACGAACCGGATCGAAAAGACCGCGGTTGCCACCCATACCGACCTGTCCGCTGCCGAGCTGATCGAGCTGGCCCTGCAACGGGGCGAGGGCGTACTGACGGATCACGGCGCATTGCTGACCGTAACCGGCCGCCACACCGGACGCTCGCCGGCCGACCGCTTCATCGTCGAGGAGCCGAGCACCAGCGACGACATCGCCTGGGGCCCCGTCAACCGGCCGTTTCCGGCAGAGCGCTTCGACGCCCTGTGGGCGCGGGTGGAAGCCCATCTGGCCGAACGCGAGCGCTTTGTATCCCATCTCCATGTGGGTCAGGATCCCGAGCACTACCTCCCGGTGAAGGTCACCACCGAGACCGCCTGGCACAGCCTGTTTGCCCGCAACATGTTCATTCGCCCGACCCGCTTCAACCCGTCGGGGAAAGAGCAGTGGCGCGTCCTGCACGCCGCCAACTTCGCCTGCGATCCGCGCCGCGACGGCACCAGCAGCGAGGGCGCGGTGATCATCAATTTCGCCCAGCGCAAGCTGTTGCTGGCCGGGATGCGCTACGCCGGCGAGCTCAAGAAGGGCATGTTCTCGGTGCAGAACTTCCTGCTCCCCGAAAAGGACGTGATGCCAATGCATTGCGCCGCCAACGTCGGCCAGGCGGGCGACGTCACCCTGTTTTTCGGGCTCTCGGGCACCGGCAAGACCACCCTGTCCGCAGACCCCGAGCGCTACCTGATCGGCGACGACGAACACGGCTGGACCGAGGGCGCGGTCTTCAATCTCGAAGGCGGCTGTTACGCCAAGACGATCAACCTCAGCCACGAGAACGAACCCGTGATCTGGGAGGCGATCCGCTTCGGCGCAATCGTCGAGAACGTGGTCGTGAACGAACATCGCACCCCGAATTACGACGATACGTCGCTCACCGAGAACGGGCGTTGCAGCTACCCGCTGGAGCACGTCGCCATGCGCTGCGTGCCCAATCGCGCCGGCGAGCCCAATGCCATCATCTTCCTCACCTGCGACGTCACCGGGGTATTGCCGCCGGTATCCATCCTGTCCAAGGAAGCCGCTGCCTACCATTTCCTGAGCGGCTACACCGCCCGGGTCGGCTCCACCGAACTCGGCGCCGCCGCCGGCATCAACCCGACCTTCTCGACCTGCTTCGGTGCCCCCTTCATGCCGCGTCCGGCCTCGGTCTATGCCGAACTGCTGATGAAGCGGATAGAGGACTTCGGCAGCCAGGTCTACCTGGTCAACACAGGGTGGACCGGCGGTGCCGGTGGCCCCGGCGGCACCGGCAAACGCTTCCCGATCCCGGTGACCCGCGCGGTGGTCGCGGCAATCCAGAGCGGCACGCTCGAAAATGCCGATGTCGTGCAATTGCCGGTGCTCAACCTTTCCGTGCCCCGGCAGGTTCCCGGCGTCGACGCCGGCTATCTGATCCCTCGCGACAACTGGGCGGATCCCGCCGCCTACGACGAACAAGCGCGCAAGCTCGCCGGCCTGTTCATCGAGAACTTCAGGAAATTCGCGGTCGCCGAAGCCATCGTGGCTGCCGGACCGAGCCTGGAGAGCTGACGGCTCAACCCGTCGCCTGACTGCTGCGCCCCAGGCTCGAACTGGCGTCAGGCTCGAACCGGCGTCAGGCTAGAACCTGAGTGCCGCGCTCAAACCGGGCCTGGCACTCCGATCCGGGCCGCCATCCGAAAGCAGCGCACGGCACCGGCCTGATCGCCGCTGGCGCTGAGCGTTTCCCCCAGCTCCGCGTGGACTTCAGCGCGCGGCTCGAGCCGCAGCGCGCGCTCCAGATACTCCCGGCTCTTGCCGCGCAGATCGAGCTGCCGACACAGACGGCCGAGAACCAGCAGCAATTGCCAGGATTCGCCGTGATCGCGCAACCAGCGCTCGGCCGCCGCCAGATGGCTGCGCCACTCGCCAGCGCCCAGTGCAGCGGCCCAATCCAGCGCCAACCCGGGATCCCAGTCGCGATCCAGGTGGCGGCGCAATTCGCGCTCGGCGCGCCCGGTCTCTCCGAGCGCCACCAATGCTCGGGCGTGGGCGCGGAGGCAAGCGGCCGCGGCGCGCTGGGGTTTGGGCATCTGGTCCCACAAGTCCGCCAGTTCCTTGAGCCGCACCGACCGCAGCGCGCCCGCGACCGGCTGCGCCAGCGCCCCCAGCCGCCCGGCGTGACCCCGGGTTTCCAGTTCGGCGACATCAGCGACACCGCTCCCGTGCTTGCGCAGCGCCGGCAGCAAGAGGGCGAGGCCAGCCCAGTCCTGGCGCGCTTCCAGCTCCGCCCGCAGCAGCTCCAGAAGCTGCGGATGATCGGGGTACTTGGCCTGCCCGACGCGCAGGATCTCCAGGGCTGCATCCTGCTCCCGGCGCCGCAGCGCCAGCCGGGCGCGCGCCAGAATCAGCGCGGGACTATCGGCGGGAATCTCCCGCTCGGCATCGGCCAGCAGCGCGGCGGCGGCCTTGTCTTCGCCCAGGCGGGCGGCAGCATCGGCCGCCAGCACATAGTTGAGACCGGGAATTTCCGCGCGCCGCGCCGATCGCACCAGGCCGGTCCGGGCGCTTTCCCAGCGGCCTTCGTAGTAATCGGCCAGCGCCGTCATCACCGCACGCTGCGCGCGCGCGGCGCGGCGCTGCCGGTGGCCGCGCCAGGCATTTCGCGCGGGGCGCGTCGCCACGCCAACCAGCCGCCATCCCAACCAGCCCGCCACCAGTGCCAGCAGCGCCAGCCAGAGGCTGATCTGCACCAGATGATTGCCCACGGCGATGAGGATGAACCCGCGGTGGTAATCCAGCGCCCAGAACAGCAGCCCACCCGCCACCAGCACCAGGGCCAGCACCAGCAGCATCCGCCTCATGGCCCGGGCGCCTCGGAACCGCTGGCCTGCCGCGCGACATGGCTGCGCAACTGCTCGCGGGCGGTGGCGAGATCGGGCAACACCGGGGCGATATCCAGCTCGCGCAACGCCTTCAGCTCGGCCACCGTCGCCGCCACGCGAGGATCGGCGCCGAAATGCGCCTCCAGGAGCGTCGCCGTCTTGGTCAGCGCGGTCCCATAGATGCCTGGCTGGCGCTCCAGCAGTGCCAGCTGAGCCTGGGACAACAGCAGCCGCAGGTACTGCCGCAGCCGCGCCTCGGCCGCGGCGCTGAGCATTCCCGGTGGTGCCTGATCCAGGGTGCGCACGCGCAGATGCTCGGCGCTGAAGCGGCGCAGCGCGGCGACCGCGTTGCCCCGCAGGCGTTCCCAGAAGCCGCCCTCGGCCGCCGCCGCCGGCGCAGCTTGCGATTCAGGGACAGGCTGTGGCACCAGGAGCAGTGCCCCCATGACATCCTGCAGGGCATCGAGACGCAGATAGACGCCCTCGACATCCGGCATCGCCACCAGCTTCAGTGCGGTGATATCGGCAACCAGCGCCGCCCGTGCCGCGGCCAGCGCCGGATCGTCACGCAGCGCGAGCAGGCCGTCGGCACGCACCAGCAATGGCAATGCCTGGTGCACCGAGCGGCTGACCCACAGGTGCTGGGCGGCGAGGCGGAGCAGGGCTTCCGCCTCCAGCACCGGGAGCAGATCCCCGTTGGGCACACTACGTTGCGCGTTCGCCAACTCCAGGGCCTGCTGCGCATCCTGACCGCGCTGCAACGCCTCCTGTGCTTGCGCCTGCTCGGCCAGCCGCTCGCGCAGCAGCTTCAGCTCCGCGGTCTGTCGCGCCAGCGCCGATTCCAGGTCCCGTACCTGTTGCCGCGTGGCGAGCTCCTGCGCTGCCGGCGCGTTCAGCTGCGCTCGATAGCCCTGCCAGGCCCAATGACCAACCAGCGCCAGCGCCACCAGTACCAGCACGCGCCACGACCACCGCAGCAGGCGCTGGAAGCTCCCCGCAGTCTGGCTGCGATCGCGCTCGGGATGACTCCCGGTGGACTCGGTTTCGCCTTCGTTGCGCACTTCCACGTCTCGTCCCGTACCGCCTGACCATCATCGCGCCGGAGTGTACCAGCGGCACACTGCCCGCTCCATTTGCCCGGCCAGGGCGCCTTCGGCGACCAGCGGCACCAAGCCGGCTGCGCGTGCGAGGGCCGCCACCCTTGCGCCCGGCACCAGACAGTACGGCGGCGCCCGCGGCAACGCTGCCGCATCCAGCAGCGCGCGCAATGCCGCGACCACGGCGCCGCTGTGGGCAACCACCAGCAGCGGCCCCGGGCGCTCCAGCTCGGCGCGGATCCGGTCGCTCCAGTCGGTCTCGGCGATCCTCCGATAGACCTGGCAATGACTGACCAGCGCACCCCGTGCCACCAGGGTCTCGCCCAGCAGTTCACGGCCACCGACGCCGCGGAAAATCGTTATCGATCGCCCCGCCGGCGTCTGTAGCCCGGGCAAGCGCAGCAGGCCTTCGCTGGTGGGATCATCGGGATAGCTGGCCGCACGACCGAACGTCTCGCGTACCGCCGCGGCGGTGGCGGCGCCCACGGCGTAGATCTCCTGCGCGCCGGCCTGGAGTCCTGCGGCGGCGAGCGCGGTCGCGCCCCGATGCACCGCATGGCGGCTGACGAAAATCCACACGTCAGCGGTGACGGCACGCGCCAGGACAGCGGGATCCGGGGTGATCGACTCGATGCGCAGCACGGGCAGCGATTGCACCTCGGCCCCTGCCGCCATCAAGCTGCTCGCCAAAGGATCGTCCGCACGCGCGGCGCGCAGGATCAATACCCGCAGGCCGGCCAACGCGCCCGGGGTCATCGCCATGCGGCGAGCAGTTCACCCGCTCCCTGGCTCAGCAAGTCCTCGGCGAGTGCGGTCCCCAGGGCTGCGGCGGCACTAGCGGCGCCCCGCCGCTCCGCGGCCAGCAGCCTGCTGCCATCACCGGCACCAACCAGCCCGCGCAGCCGCAGTTCATCGCCATCGCACCATTCGGCATAGCTCGCCACCGGCACCTGGCAACCGCCCTGCAGACGCTGATTGAAGGCGCGCTCGGCAGCGACGCACGCGGTGGTGTGCGCATCGACGAGCGGCGCCACCAGCTCGCGGACACGGTGGTCGTCGATGCGTGCCTCGATACCGAGCGCACCCTGACCCGCGGCCGGCAAGGACTGCTCGGCAGCGAGCCGGCAGGCGATGCGGTGGCCAAAACCCAGCCGCTTGAGCCCGGCGCTGGCCAGAATCACCGCATCGAAATCGCCGCGATCGAGCCGCGCCAGCCGGGTATTGACGTTACCGCGCAACTCCAGCACCTGGAGATGGGGAAACCGCGCCAACAACTGGCAGCGCCGCCGCAGACTGGAGGTACCCACGCGCGCGCCGGACGGCAATTCCGCCAGCTCCCGGTAGCGGCCGCTGACCAGGGCATCGAACGGGTCTTCGCGCGCGCAGATCGCGATCAGGCCGAGCCCCTCGGGAAACTCCACCGGCACATCCTTCATCGAATGCACGGCGATGTCCGCGCGGCCTTCGAGCAGCGCCTGCTCCAGCTCCTTGACGAACAGTCCCTTGCCACCGACCGCGGCCAGCGTGCGATCCAGCAGGCGGTCGCCCTGGGTGGTCATGGCCAGGATCTCGACCGCCACTCCGGCGCCATGGATGCGCTCCAGTTCGCGCTGGATGTGCTGTGCCTGCCACAGCGCGAGCGGACTGGCCCGGGTGGCGATGCGGATTGTCCGGGAGGTCATGGGGCTCCAAAAAAAAAACGGTGGTGCTCAGATCTGGTCGAGCAATTTCCTGAGTCCGGCAATATGCCGGCGACTCACCTGGGGTTTGATGTCGAGATCGCGCAGACGCACGAAAAACTGGCCATCCTGATCCCGCTCCAGGCCCTCGATGTGGGCGACAGAGATCAGGGCATTGCGGTGAATGCGCAGAAAGCGGCCATCGAACTCCTGCTCGAGATCGCGCAGGGTCTCATCGAGCAGCGACTCGCCGTCGCCATGATAGGCGGTGACGTACTTGTGGTCGGCCTGGAACAGTGCCACCTCGGCGACCGGGACCAGATCCATGCCGCGGCGACTGCGCGAGGTGATGTGGGTGCGGCCATCGAGCATCATGCCCGGCTGCTGGCGCAACTCCGCGAGCTGCGCCTTGTTGACCCGCCGCGCCCGATTGAGCGCGGCGGCGAGGTCCGCCTGGCGCACCGGCTTGAGCAGATAGCCCACCGCCTGCGAGGAAAACGCCTCCACCGCGTAGTCGCCGTAGGCGGTGCAGAAGATCACCGCCGGCGGCGGATCCAGCTCGGCGAGATGCTGCGCGGCGGCGAGACCGTCCATGCCCGGCATGCGCACGTCCATGAATACCACCTCCGGGCTGAGTTCGCGCGCCAGACGCACGGCTTCCTGTCCATGGCTGGCCTGACCAACGACGCGAAACCCGCCCAGCGCCAGCACCATTCGGCCCAGCCGCTCACGTGCCAGCGGCTCGTCATCGACAATCAGCACTTTCATCGCTCGCCCTCACCAGCGCAATGGGTAACTGAGCACCGTCACAAAGTGATCGCCTTCAGTGGCGAACTCCACCCGCGCACGCGGGCCGAAATGCGCTTCCAGCCGCCGCCGGACGTTGTCCATCGCCGAGCGGCTGCCCTTATTGTGCTGCATCCGCGGATTGAACGGATTGCGCACCGAAACCTGGATACGATCGCCGCTGCGCTGCACGCGGATCTCCACGGTACCGCCGGCCGGCAGCAATTGAATGCCATGATAGACGGCGTTTTCCAGCACCGGTTGCAGCGACAGGCAGGGAATCTGCACACCGGCACCGTAATCGCCGATCTCCCATTCGGTGCGCAGCCGATCCCCAAGCCGCATCTTCTCGATGGCCATGTAACTGCGGCACAGCGCCAGCTCCTCGCGCAGCGGCACCAGGGCCTGGGCGTCGGTCAGCGCGCGCCGGAACAGATCGGCGAGATCCTCGACCACGCGCTCGGCCTTCTCGGGATCGGAACCGATCAGGCTGGCGATCATGTTCATGCTGTTGAACAGAAAATGGGGGCGAATCCGCGCCTGCAACGACTGGATGCGCGCCTCCAGCTCGGCGCGCTGCTGAATCCGCAGCTGTTGCTGCAAGAACAGATAGCGCAACAGAATCCCGGCGGGAATCGCGGTGACCACCAGGGTATCCAGCGCGAGCTGCCAGTCCGGCATTCCGCCCAGGATCCACGCGGACAGCCAATCGGCGGCCAGCCCCACCAGCCCCGCCACCGCGAGCAACAGCAGGTAGCAGATCACGGCGCTCCGGGCATGGTTCACGCCCACCAGCCAGCGGTTGCTCTGGCACAGCACCAGCACCCCGAGCAAGGCGATCCACAGCCCCATGAAGGCAATCCCGGCGAACTCCGTCCAATCGAACACGGCGACGCCCGAGCGCGCCACCGCCACGAGCAGCGACAGCAGCAGGGAAATGACCACCACGCCGAGCAAACCTTCGCCCCGGCACAGATCGGGAAGAAAGTAGTCCACCTCGTACAGCGAAATCGGCCGCCGCGGCGGCAGCCACTTGTCGCGCCAGCGCAATCGCCGGTCCCCTCATGGTTTGGTTGCCGGCGTTTATAATACGCGGCCCTGCAATCCGCCAGCAGCGCCGCTCGCCGGCGGCGCCACCCCCGGTTCCGAGGCCATTCGATGAGCGCGAAAAAACCCGTCAATCAAGCCTGGGGCGGCCGCTTCGGTGAAGCCACCGACGCCTTCGTCGCGCGCTTCACCGCTTCCATCGGCTTCGACCACCGGCTCTACCGCCAGGACATCGCCGGTTCCATCGCCCACGCCGAAATGATGGCCCGGGCCGGCATTCTGACCGCGGCGGAACGCGACGCCATCACCGGCGGTCTGGAAGCCATCCGCGCCCGCATCGAGGCCGGTGAATTCGAGTGGTCGGAAGCCCTCGAAGACGTGCACATGAACATCGAGGCGGCGCTAACCGAGGCGATCGGCGCCGCCGGCAAGAAGCTGCACACCGGACGCTCGCGCAACGATCAGGTGGCCACCGACATCCGCCTCTGGCTGCGCGACGAGATCGACGCCATCCTCGCCGAACTGCTGCGCCTGCAAGGCGCGCTGGTCGAGTTCGCCGAACGCGAGGCCGACACCATCATGCCCGGCTTCACCCACCTGCAGACCGCCCAGCCGGTGACCTTCGGCCACCATCTGCTGGCCTGGTACGAAATGCTCGACCGCGACCGCGGCCGCCTGCGCGACTGCCGCCGGCGCCTCAACCGCTCGCCGCTCGGCGCCGCCGCCCTGGCCGGCACCAGCTATCCCATCGACCGCGAGTTGACCGCAGCACTGCTCGGCTTCGACGGCCCCACCGCCAACTCGCTGGACTCGGTCAGCGATCGCGACTTCGCCATCGAATTCTGCGCCGCCGCGAGCCTGATCATGACCCACCTCTCGCGCGCCTCGGAGGAGCTCATTCTCTGGGCCTCGGCGCAATTCCGCTTCATCGACCTCCCCGACCGCTTCTGCACCGGCTCCTCGATCATGCCGCAGAAGAAGAATCCCGACGTGCCCGAACTGGTGCGCGGCAAGACCGGCCGCGTCACCGGCCATCTGGTGGCCCTGCTCACGCTGATGAAGAGCCAGCCGCTGGCCTACAACAAGGACAATCAGGAGGACAAGGAACCCCTGTTCGACACCGTCGACACCTTGCGCGACTGCCTGCGCGCCTTCGCCGACATGGTGCCGGCGCTTCAGGTCAACCGCGCCGCAATGCGCGCCGCGGCCAGCGCGGGCTACGCCACCGCCACCGACCTCGCCGACTACCTGGTGCGCAAGGGCCTCGCCTTCCGCGACGCCCACGAGGCGGTGGGCAAGGCGGTGGCAGCGGGCATTGCCGGCGGCAAGGACCTGTCCGAACTGTCGCTGGACGAACTGCGCGCCTTCTCCGCCGTGATCGAAGACGACGTCTACGGCGTGCTCAGCCTCGAAGGCTCGGTCGCCGCCCGCAATCACGTCGGCGGTACGGCGCCGGAGCAGGTGCGGGCTGCGGTGGGGAGGGCGAAAAACGAGCTGCGGGGGCGTGAGTAGCAAGAAGGTGTATTTGCCCATGTCCTTTTTGCCGCCTTGCGGTACGAAAGGAAGGCCTGAACACATCTGTGACGTACAGGGTGCGCTACGCCAGGAGGTGATGATCTCTGGTCACTGGCCGGCCGTTACCCAGTCGGTGGCGGCCAATTCCTGAAGAACACGCAGCACCGCCTGCACACTTTCCACATCGGCCGCGCATGCGCTGGCTGAAGACTCGAGGACACCTTGCAACCGTGCTGCAAGGCAGGCGTCAGTCTCCGCGTCTCGGCTGCAAAACAGGAATCGGCGGTATACATCAGTTTGAGAAAAATCCGCCAGCACCAGATGCCGCGCATAAAAATCATCCAGCGCGTGCATCGCCGGCCTCAATTCCGACATTGCCTCGGCGGCAAAATGTCCTTTCAGCATGCCGCACCAGAGATCGAGTCTGCCGTGCCCCACCACGCGATGCCGGACGCCCAGCTCGGCGAGCGCTGCTCGGGTCTCGCCCAGCTTCGGCAGGCCCTGCTGGGCATGCTCCGTGAGCCAGCGATACGGCTCCGCCATCAAGGCGTTCCAGAATCCCAAGGCATCCGCTTCCGCAGCCTGTACCCCCGGATCGTCGAACGGGGCGGCAATTATGGTCAACAGCCGCCCAGTTCGCGCGGCGTGCCGCAGAAACGCCCGTCGCTGCGATACTGGAATGTGCTCCAGTACATCGAGCGCAATCACCACATCGAAGTGATCATCGGGAAAATCCAGCGCCGTGGCATCTCCGACAACGACATCGGCAGCGCCCCTCATGCTCTCCGGAATCTCCCGATCGAGATACATGATGTCGTCCTGCGGCAATAGCGCGCCCAAACGACGATGCTGGTTGGCGCCCACCTCGAGAATCCGGAATTTCTGACCCGGCTGGCGCAGTGCCTCGACGGCCAATGCCGCAATCCGGTAGCGCTGCGCCTGATCGAAGGGCACTACTTCCGCGGCATGCAGATCGACGATATTGCGTAGAATTTCATTCAACGCCGGGGCCTCGTGGGCGAGTATCGGAGGAATGTGAGAGGTCAAAGGGGCTACCAAGCCGGCCATCTTGCGCTCAAAATCTCCCGCCGAGACCAACCCTTCACCACTGATCCAGGGCCCAATTTCGCCCAAGTAACGCCTCCCCCAATACGCTTCACAGGGTGCAAACGGATTGGACGGCAACCCATCGTTCTCTCGAAAATAATTGCAGAACATCGCAACTGCTTCCTTCCTGGGGGCAATAGCGGATTCGGCGATAGTGTTGTGATCGTGCAAACGGTAGGAGTAAAGCTTATGCGGCACGTAGACAGGTTCTGACTTCAATGTAGCGCGCAACGCAAATTCCCAGTCATGGTTGTATCGCAATGCAGAAAACCCCCCAATTTCTAGAAACAACTCGCGCGAAATAAATAAGTTGCCAGTGGTTATCGAGAAATTGTGCTTCAACAATCCAAAGCCGGAACTGATGGCGCGCGGCCCTTCTGCCAATATGTACTCAAGTGCCCCTGCTCGCGTTCCGGAATCTGCGTTCGTCACTAGCGCGCCAGATCCATCGATGATTTCGACGCCGGAAAAGCCCCACTCGGCATTGATCTGAGCGATTCCCTCAACCATGCGGACCATCCGATCCGACGAAAAGCGGTCGTCGGAATTGAGGACATTGACGAACTCACCGCGCGCGAGGGAGACACCTTCGTTGATCGTCGCATGGGCACCACGATTTTCGCGGGCGATGAACCGGGTCGGAAACGGGCATTCAGCCAGCACTTGCTCGATGATGGCTGGCGAACCGTCGGTAGAGCCGTCGTCGATGACGATCAGCTCGATGTTCCGATAACTTTGCAGAAACACAGAACGCAAACACTCGCCGATATACTGTCCATGACAGTACGACGGCACGATGATACTGACCAAGGGTTTTACGGTACTCCTTGACGCGGATCTTCTCCGTTGCCATAGCCTATAGGCAATGCGCCGCGCAATAGTGCAGCTGTCGTCCCTTTGCACGACTTTATTCGCAACCAACGCCAGATTGTGTCGAATCTCCGGGATTCGCCAGTCAGTCAATCGGGCTGCTTCGAGGATCAGCTCAACAGCTTCGGAAAGGCGGTTCGTCTGCAAGCAGATGACCCCCAGCATGTGCAGCACATCCGCATCCGCGGGCGCCTGTGCCAGAAACTGCCGATACAATGCTTCGGCAACATCCAGCTCGTTGGCGCGCTGCCGCCTCAGAGCCTCGTATTTGAGTGACTGCGTTCGCGCCGCTGCCTGCCCGTGCATGGCGTTCGAAACCACAGCAATGCTTCCACAACAATGCTTATGCCGCTCGCCACTGCCACACGCACAAGGCGCATTTCGATCCAAGAACCCTCCTACCAGTCCATCGGCGTCAGTAGTGAGTAGCAGCGGCTTCGCGAAAGCGCGCGAGGCATCCCTTCTTGCGACGCGACATTTTCTACCTCGTCGATTTCAAATCAACCACTTTAGAATAACTTATAGCGCCGGTTCTCTCGGCAGCCGTGAAGTTGCCAGTGTTGCGCCGGATCCATCCCCGCTGCCGCGACATCGGGATTGTGCAGCAGATACGCTTCCCGGTCGAAATCTAAGGGCAGGGATGGCACTCCGGCATGCGGCTCCACCGGGAGATAACCCTGGATCTTGGGCCTCTCGGTTATGAGCTTATTGACCAGATCCAACAGAAGGGCGGCATCTTCTGGAAGTATGACAAAATCCGCGTCCTCACGGTCCCTGACTTCGGTCGCCAGCCTCTGCCCTTCCGGAAGATGGCTGTTGATTAGCCGAATGGTATCCCCGAAGCTGTCAAGTATTTGCTGGTGTTGCCGACGGTTGTAATATTCCAGCGAGACGCGGCGATCTCTTGATTGGGCAGTGCGAATGAACGCCGCCGTAAAATCCGAATTGTTGATTTTTTCTTGCACAATCTGAGCCAAACATACTTCCGATGGGGTCAGTGATATGTTGGCCTCTTTAATACCACCAACCGCTACTTCATCACTTATATCTTTGAATCCGATAGCTGTCATGAACGCAGAAGCAACGTTTTTCTTATTGTGGTCGTAATTAATCACCTTTATTGGCACCCCAATCCCTTGGAAATATTTAAACCCCCTTAGCATAGAAGACGCCTCTGCCTCGTCTCTGGAAATCCTTTTGAGGTGCTCTGGAAATCCAGGAACGCTCATGCTTGTTTTAAATTTTTGTCTCCAAGAGGAAAATACGAAGTCAAATGGATCTCTTACAAAGCAAACTATCTCTACACTGCTAAATGAATGAAGTTTTTCCACGAATGAAGAAAAGTTTTCTCCAGGATGGGCGCTAAGAATTTCTCCTGAAATGAGAACTGTTTTTCTAGGGTCTTCTTTAACGATCCCAGCTAGCTCATCGAAATAGGCGACTGACAGTCGCTCATAAGCTTTCTGGTCAACCCCGAAGCCATCCATGAATCCGCCTCTATAGAGGACTTGTACCGCGTTTCCACTACACCCTCCAGTAGCCACGATTTGCTCGGGATCCGGATACGGATACCCAATGCCCTCCCGAGCCAGTCGCTCGGCGTTTCCGGATAGAAACGCCTGAAGCGCAGACGACCCCGTCTTGTGAAAACCGATATGCAGGATCACCCGCTTTTTCATTTCAGCTGCCCCCACTGCCGTTTTCTTTTGATGCCATGTCGCTCACGCAGTCATCCCCGCTTTTGAATCTCGGATCGTTATACATCTTGAACTGGCGATAGACCTTGAAGCGCAGCACACCATCTGCACAATTCTTCAACAGTTCATCCAGACACCCGCCCAGATCCATGCGCTGTTCTTGCAGGCAGCCGAGCCGATCGCGGCACAATTCATGGTGTGCGGGATCCGCGTCGGCACGCCGAGTCTGCAATTCCATGTGGTATGCCTTGAGACAGAGGATGGACAGCCGGTCTATCAGCGCACCCGCGGTTTCCGAGTGCAGCCGCGCGTTGGCGGCTGGAGTGCGCAGAGCGGCCAGAATCAGCTCGTCGATGCGCTCCACGGCATCGTTGCGGCGCTGGTTGTAGCCGTCGATCAGGCGTTTGCTGCGCACGATGGCGCTGTCCGGCACATCGCGACGCCGGGCCTGATCCTCCTCGTCCCAAAGCGCGATATTGCAACGGTGGTTCTCCGCGATCACGGCCCAGAGTTCAGTTGCGGGAAACGGAGGCTGTTCGGCACCATTCTTTAGGTGGTCA
>DASUDS010000094.1:0-11571 GCA_036275455.1 Porticoccaceae bacterium | reverse complement strand
GATCATGGCCGCCGATGCCGCGGTCGGGGTTTCCCTGGGTTGGGGCGATCTGGCGCAGCTCTTTGCCGGGCTCGGCCTGGTGGTGGTGATGATCGTGGCGCTGGCCTGGGCACTACGCCGGCTCGGCGGGTTGGGCACCGGCGGTACCGGCCCCCTGCAAGTGCTGGGCGGGCTTTCCGTCGGCCCGCGCGAGCGCGTGGTGCTGTTGCGCGCCGGAGAGCAGCAGCTACTGCTCGGCGTTGCGCCAGGTCGGGTACAGACCCTGCACATATTCAATGAACCGCTGGCCACGCCGCCCGCCGGTGGCGACGGTTTCGCCGCGCGCTTGCAGAAGGCGATGTCGTCCCGGAGTGATTCGTCAGGCCAGCAGAAGGCGATGTCGTCCCGGAGCGATGCGTGAACACAGCAGAAGGCGATGTCGTCCCGGAGCGATTCGTCAGGCCAGCAGAAGGCGATGTCCTCGCGGAGCGATTCGTGAAGCCAGCAGCACGCGATGTCTGCCGGGCACGGTTGATCAAGTCGCTGCTGCGCGGCAGCGTCGCCGCCGGGCTGCTGCTGGCGGGGCAGGCCTGGGCAGCCCCCGGCCTGGAGCTGGTGACCAGTTCCGCCAATGCCGGGGGTGGGCAGACCTATTCGGTCGGCATCAAGATCCTGCTGCTGATGACGGCACTCACGCTGCTGCCATCGGCGCTGTTGATGATGACCTCCTTCACCCGGGTGATCATCGTGCTGTCGATTCTGCGGCAGGCGCTGGGCACGCCGCAGACGCCATCGACGCCCATTCTGCTCGGCCTGTCGCTGTTCCTGACGTTTTTCCTGATGGCTCCGGTGTTGGAACGGGCCAATGCCGAGGCGCTGCAGCCCTATCTGGAAGAAAAGATCAGTGATGCCGAGGCGCTCCAGCGCGTCCAGGGTCCGTTTCGCGAATTCATGCTGGGTCAGACGCGCGAATCCGATCTGGCGCTGTTCATCGGTCTCGCCGCCGCCGAGCCCCCGGCGGAACCGGCAGCGGTTCCCTTTGCCACGCTGGTCCCCGCGTTCTTGATCAGCGAGCTCAAGACTGCCTTTCAGATCGGTTTTCTGATTTTCATTCCCTTCGTCATCATCGATCTGGTGGTTGCCAGTGTGCTCATGTCGATGGGGATGATGATGCTGTCGCCGATGCTGATTTCCTTGCCCTTCAAGCTCATGCTGTTCGTGCTGATCGATGGCTGGAGCCTGATCGTGGGCACCCTGGCAGCCAGTTTCCACCCAGCCTGACGCGCGGAGTGCCGCCATGAATCCCGATACCGTCGTCGCCATCGGTCAGGAAGCGCTCAAGATCACCGCGCTGGTGTCGGCGCCGGTGCTGGTTGCGGTGCTGATCACGGGTTTGGCGATCAGCCTCTTTCAGGCTGTCACCCAGATCAACGAGATGACGCTGAGCTTCATACCCAAGCTGCTGGTGCTCACGGTGGTGCTGGTGGTTTCCGGAACCTGGATGCTGGACGTGCTGGTGCGCTACACCCAGCGCTTGTTCGCGAGCATTCCCGGCCTGATCGGCTGACCGCGGCCATGGTGTTGACCAGCGCCGAAGCCGCAACTCTGGTGGGCAGCTGGTTCTGGCCTTTTACCCGCATTGGCGCGCTGTTGATGACGGCACCGGTATTCGGCGCGCGCGGCCTGGTGCCGATGCGCGCGCGGCTGGCCCTGGCCCTGGTGCTGAGCCTGGTGGTGGCGCCCTGGGTGCCGGTGGCGCCTGCGGTGGAACCACTCAGCCCGGATGGCCTGACGCTGATCGCCCAGCAACTCGGGCTCGGCATTGCCATGGGGCTGATGCTGCACCTCGCCCTGGCCGCGCTGGTGATAGCGGGTCAATTGATCGCCATGACGATGGGGCTCGGCTTCGCTCAGTTCATCGACCCGCAAGGGGAGTCCTCGGTGGTCATCAGCTCGTTCTACTCGCTGCTGGGAACCTTGCTCTTTCTGGCGTTGAACGGGCATCAGGCCGCGTTGGAGCTCCTGTTCGAGAGTTTTCGCACGTTGCCCGTCGGCACGCCGCTGGGCGGATTCGACGGCATCTCGGCCATCGCGTTCTGGGGTGGGCGCATGTTTGGCGGCGCCCTGCTGGTGGCCCTGCCGGCACTGGTCGCGCTCACCCTGGTCAATCTCGCCTTTGGGGTCATGTCCCGGGCCGCGCCGCAGCTCAACATCTTCAGCGTGCTCTTTCCGGCGACCATGCTGGCCGGCTTTGCCGCCATTGCCCTGAGCCTGCCGGCGTTGCCGGCCCAGTTCGACGCGCTGTTGCAGGACTCGCTCGGACTCATTGCCGGGCTCGCTGGGGGCGGTTGATATGGCCGAGAGCGAAAACGGTGAAGAACGCACAGAAGAGCCCAGTGCCAAGCGCCTTCAGGACGCGCGCGAGAAGGGCGATGTGCCCCGCTCGCGGGAGCTGGCCACTGCGGCGATGCTGCTGGCCGGCAGCGGCGGGCTGCTGGCGCTGGGGCCGGCCATGGGTGAGCGGCTGGCGGCTGCTTTTCGTGACGGGCTGGCACTGACGCCGGAACGCATGTTTGCCGACCACGCCATGACCACGGCGCTGGGCGCGGCCTGGAGTGAGGCCCTGTGGGCAATCCTGCCGTTCGCCACGCTCATGGTGGTGGCCGCGCTGGTCCCGTCCCTGGCGTTTGGCGGCCTGGTGTGGAGCAGTCAGGCGTTTACGCCCAACTTCAGCAGAATCAATCCACTGTCCGGCTTCAAGAGATTGCTCGGCGTGCAGGGCCTGGCCGAGCTGGGCAAGGCCCTGGCCAAGATGGGCCTGGTCGGCGGCGTGGCCTGGGCACTGTTCGATGGCGTGCTCGATCAGGTGCTGGCGCTCGGCGATCACGACCTCAAGGGGGCGATTGCCGGCAGTTTTGCGCTGACCGGCTGGGTATTGCTCAAGCTGAGCGCCGGGCTGGTGGCGATTGCGGTGATCGATGTGCCGCTGCAATTCTGGCAGCACCGGCGCAAGCTGCGGATGACCCGTCAGGAACTGCGCGAGGAGTCCAAGCAGAGCGACGGCAACCCCGAGGTAAAGGGGCGGATCCGCCAGCTGCAACGCGCCATCGCCAACCGGCGCATGATGGCCGAGGTGCCCAAGGCCGACGTGATAGTGACCAACCCCGAGCACTTTGCCGTGGCGCTGCGTTACGACGCCAGTGGCATGGGTGCGCCGCGGGTGGTCGCCAAGGGTACCGATCTCCTGGCCGCGCAGATCCGTACCGTCGCCAACGCGCATCGCGTGCCGCTGTTTGCGGCGCCCCCCTTGGCGAGGGCGCTGTATTACAGCACCGATCTGGACAAGGAAATTCCCGCCGGACTGTATCTGGCCGTGGCCCAGGTGCTCGCCTACGTGTACCAGCTGCGCACCCATGCCCAGGGCGGGGGGGCGACGCCCGAGCGCCCAGCCGCCATCGAAGTACCCGAGGAATTCCTGCACAGGGATCGTTGGAACGGTTCTTGCTGAATCCCAGATAACGGCGGCCTTTCGCCGGAAATCTGGCGCGGAATCGATTGCTGATGGCTCTGGAACCGACCTCTCCCTCTTTCCTGCGCGCGGTGCAGCGCGGGCTCGGCGCGCCGCTGTTGTTGATGGTGACGATGGCGATGATCGTCGTGCCATTGCCGCCGATGGCGCTGGATCTGCTGTTTTCCTTCAACATCGGCATGGCGCTGGTGGTGATTCTGGTCGCGGTCTATGTGATCCGGCCGCTCGATTTCTCGGTGTTTCCCTCGGTGCTCCTGGTCACCACCCTGTTGCGGCTCGCGCTCAACGTGGCGTCGTCGCGGGTGGTGTTGCTCCACGGGCACACCGGCACGGGTGCCGCTGGAGCGGTGATCGAGTCCTTCGGCGAGTTCGTCATCGGTGGCAACTACGCGGTCGGTCTGGTGGTGTTTGCGATTCTCACCATCATCAACTTCGTGGTGATCACCAAGGGCGCCACGCGAGTTGCCGAAGTGTCCGCGCGATTCACCCTGGATGCCATGCCCGGCAAGCAGATGGCGATCGACGCCGACCTCAACGCCGGTCTGATTGGCCAGGACGAGGCGCGCGACCGGCGCGAGGAAGTGCGCCGCGAAGCCGATTTCTACGGCGCCATGGACGGTTCCAGCAAGTTTGTCCGCGGCGACGCCGTGGCGGGCATCCTGATCCTGTTCATCAATCTGCTGGGCGGCTTGGCGATCGGCATGGTGCAGCACGATCTGCCCTTGTCCACCGCGCTGCACAACTACAGCCTGCTCACCATCGGTGACGGGCTGGTGGCGCAGATCCCCGGACTGCTCATCGCGACGGCCGCGGCCATCGTGGTCACCCGGGTTTCGGCCGGTGACCAGAGCATGGGCCAACAGATGCTCGGGCAGATGTTCGGCAGCCCCCAGGCCCTGGCGACCACGGCCGGAGTGATGGCGCTGATCGGGATCATTCCCGGGATGCCGGGGGTACCTTTTCTGCTCCTTGCCGGGCTCTGTGGCGGGCTGGCGTGGTTGCAGGCGCGCAAGGCTGCGGCGCCGCAGCTGGTGCCCGAAGAAGAGCAGCTGGTCGAGCGCACTCCGCGTGAGCGCGACCTGAGCTGGGACGACGTCACCCCCGTGGATCTGATCGGGCTCGAAGTCGGCTATCGCCTGATCCCGCTGGTGGATCGTACCCAGGGTGGCGAGCTGATGGGCAAGATCAAGGGGGTGCGCAAGAAGCTCTCCCAGGAGCTGGGCTTCCTGATTCAGCCCGTACATATCCGCGACAACCTCGACCTGTCGCCGAACGGCTATCGCATCGTGCTGCTGGGGGTTCCGGTTGCCGAGGCCGAGGTCTTTCCCGAGCGTGAGTTGGCGATCGATCCCGGCCAGGTTTACGGTGCCCTGCCCGGAACCCCCACTCGGGATCCGGCATTCGGACTCAACGCCGTGTGGATCGACACGGGGCTGCGCGATCAGGCGCAGACGCTGGGTTACACCGTGGTCGATGCCGGCACGGTGGTCGCGACCCATCTGAGTCGTGTGTTGCAAATCCACGCCAATGAACTTCTCGGCCATGACGAGACCCAGAAGCTGCTGGATCTGCTGGCCAAATCGGCGCCCAAGCTGGTGGAAAACCTGACCCCGAAGCCGCTGGCGCTGGGCCAGGTGCACCGGGTGTTGCAGAACCTGCTTGCCGAACAGATACCGATTCGCGATCTGCGCACCATCGCCGAAGCCCTGGCCGACGTCGCGGCGCGCACCCAGGATCCGGACGTGCTCACCGCCGCGGTGCGCACGGCCCTGGCGCGTGCCATCGTCCAGCAGATCAATGGTCCCGCTGCCGAGCTGCCGGTGATCACGCTCGATCCCGCGCTCGAACAGTTGTTGCAGCAGGCGGTGCAATCGTCCACCCGGGGTGGCGCCGGGATCGAACCGGGCCTCGCGGACCAGCTGCATGTCGCGCTGGCCGACCATGCCCGCCGCCAGGAGCACACCGGGCAATCGGCGGTGGTGCTGGTGGCGCCGGGCATCCGCGCCTGGCTGTCGCGGTTGATCCGCCACAGCATCCCGGGGCTCCATGTGCTGGCCTACGGCGAAGTCCCGGACAACAAGCAGATTCGCGTGGTTTCCACCCTGGGCCAGCCCGCGGTGGCCGGATAGTGTGCGTTGAGAACAATGGTGTGCGCTGAGAACAAACAGCGTGCCCTGAGAAAAATCGGGATGGTTTCGGTTGCCGCTGGCAAGCGGACTCCAGTTGCCGGAGCGAGGTGAAAGGAACGGCATGAAAATCAAGAAATATTTTGCCGCAGACAGCCGCGAGGCGCTGCGTCTGGTGCGCGAGGAACAGGGACCGGATGCCATGATCCTGGCCAACCGGAAGGTGCCCGGCGGCGTGGAAATCATCGCTGCGCTGGAGTATGACGAACGCGTCCTGCAGCGTGCCGAGGCGGTCGATCCCCCCGAGCTGGTGACGGCGGCGCCCGGTTCTATACCGCACGGTTCCGCGCCGCCCATTCCTGCCGCGCAGGCACGTCCTGCGCCGGTGCTTCCTGCGCAGGCATTCCCTGCGCAAGCACTGCCTGTGCAAGCAGTGCCTGTGCAAGCACTGCCTGTGCAAGCACTGCCTGTGCAAGCACTGCCTGGGCAGGCATCGGCACCCACGACCCCCGTGGTGGATCCCGCGGTGGCGGCCATGCGCCTGGAGCTGGATGCGCTGCGCAGCCTGCTCGAGTCGCGGTTGGGCCAATTCGGCGCTCCGCAGCGAGGTCGGGACGACGCGTTGCAGCGGCAACTGGAGGAGCTGGGGCTGGACGCCGAGCTGGCCGCCCGGTTGGTCGGCGAAGTACAACCCGATGCCGGTCCGGAGCAGTCCTGGCCGCAAGCGCTTGCTGCGCTCGCGCGGCGCATTGCCGTGACCGATGACGACATCCTGACCCACGGCGGCGTGGTCGCGCTGGTCGGACCTACTGGGGTTGGCAAGACCACCATGATCGCCAAGCTTGCCGCACGCTATGCCTTGCGCCATGGCAAACGCCACGTCGCTCTGGTCACCACCGACAATTTCCGGATTGGTGCGGGAGAGCAGTTGCACATCTATGGCCGTCTGTTGGGCATCCCGGTGTACAGCACCGAGGACGGCCGCGATCTCGAAAGCATCCTCGAGGAACTGGCGGCCCGCCATCTGGTGCTGATCGATACTGCCGGCAGTGGCCAGCGCGATCGGGAACTGGCCGAGCGCCAGGCCGAGCTGTTGACTGGCAACCGGGAGCTCAAGGCCTATCTGGTGCTGGCTGCCAATGTGCAACGCGCGGTGTTGAACGAGGTCGCCCAGCGGTTCGGAAGCCTTCCACTGCTGGGCTGCCTGATTACCAAGGTGGATGAGGCCGCCAACCTGGGCGAGGTGCTCAGCGTCGTGGCCGGACAGGGGCTGCCGGTAGCCTACGTCGGCGATGGTCAGCGCGTCCCCGAAGATCTCCATCCGGCGCGCTCGGCGGCGCTGGTCGCGCGGGCGGTCGCACTGGCGCCTGGCGCTGGAACGATGGCACCGGAGTCAGCGGCGACGCAGAGGAAGCAGGCCCATGTCTAAGCTCGAACCGGTATTGGATCAGGCCATGGGATTGCGGCGCCTGGCAGCTCCCGGCCCGGTGCAGGTGATCGCAGTGGCCAGCGGCAAGGGGGGCGTGGGCAAGACCAATGTCAGTACCAACCTGTCGTTGGCGCTGGTGGAACGCGGGCGTTCCGTGCTGTTGATGGATGCCGACCTGGGGCTGGCGAACGTCGATGTGCTGCTCGATCTGCGCCCGGCATTCAATCTGGCCGATGTCATCAGCGGCGAACGGACCCTGGAAGAGGTGATCGTGCAGGGTCCAGGTGGAATCCAGGTGATTCCGGCAGCATCCGGGATCAAGGCCATGGCCGAGCTGTCCCCGGCGCAGCACGCGGGACTGATCCGCGCCTTTGGCGAGCTGAGTATCCCGGTGGACACGCTGATCGTCGATACCGCGGCGGGAATTTCCGACAGCGTGGTGTCGTTCAGCCGCGCCGCCCATGAAGTGGTGGTGGTGGTGTGCGACGACCCGGCCTCGATGGCGGATGCCTATGCGCTGATCAAGGTGTTGAGCCGCGACCACGGCGTGACGGATTTCCGGATCCTGGCCAACATGACCCAGGGCCCCCTGGTGGGGCGGCAGCTCTTTGCCCGGCTGGTCGCGGCGACCGAGCGCTATCTGACTGCCCGGCTGAGCTATTTCGGCGCGATTCCCTACGACGAATACCTGCTCCGGGCCGTGCAGACACAGCGCCCGGTAATGTCCGCGTATCCCTCTTCGAAGGCCGCGCGGGCGCTAAAGAATCTGGCGGTACTGGCCGATAAATGGCCCAGAGCCCAGGGGCCAAGTGGCCGTCTGGAGTTCTTCGTAGAGCGCCTCATTGCGGCTCGCGGGGAGTTGACGCCATGAACGGAAGTGCGGCGTATCTCCGGGAATCGGCCACCGGCCACGATGCCGGTACCGAGCGGCTGGTCAACGAGCACCTGATCCTGGTGAAGCGGATTGCGCACCACCTGGCTGGGCGCTTGCCCCCGAGTGTGCAGGTCGAGGATTTGATGCAGGCGGGGATGATCGGGCTTCTGGAGGCTGCCCGACAGTACCAGGCAGTGCGCGGAGCAAGTTTTGCGACCTACGCCGGCATTCGCATCCGCGGCGCCATGCTCGACGAGGTGCGCAGGGCCGACTGGACGCCACGCTCGGTGCACCGTCGGGCGCGGGAGTTGGCCACGGCGACGCGGGAAGTGGAAAACGCCACGGGCCGTTCCGCCCGCGGCCAGGAAGTCGCCGAGCGACTTGGGATAGGCATGGAGGAATACCACGCGGCGCTGCGGGACGCGACAACCTGCAAGGTCTTCAGCTATGACGACCCTGAGTGGTCGGACGGCAACTGGGAATCGGGAGAGCATGCCCAAGAAGGACCGGAGGGGCAGGACGAAAAACGGCGCTTTCAGGATGCCCTGGCAGCGGTGATCGAGAGTCTTCCGGAGCGGGAAAAAATGGTGCTGTCGCTCTACTACGACGAGGAGCTGAACCTGAAGGAAATCGGCGCCGTACTGGGGGTTTCCGAATCCCGCGTCTGCCAGATACACGGCCAGGCACTGGTGAGAGTCAGGTCGAAGTTGGAAAGCTGGAAGGACACCGTGCAGTGACAAGCCCTTTTCCTGGGGTCAATGTAGTGAACTGGATGGCTGGAGGCTGATTTGAATAAAGACATGAAGATACTGGTAGTCGATGATTTTTCGACCATGCGTCGAATCATCAAGAACCTGCTGCGCGAGCTTGGCTTCAACAATGTAAGTGAGGCTGACGATGGCAAGACCGGCTTGACCGCTCTGCAAAATTCCGCGTTCGATTTTCTGATAACAGACTGGAACATGCCGGGAATGCCTGGCATCGACCTTCTGAGGGCCATCCGCGCGGATGACAAGCTGAAGTCAATCCCCGTTCTGATGGTCACTGCCGAAGCCAAGAAAGAGCAGATCATCGAGGCAGCGCAATCCGGCGTGAACGGCTATGTGGTAAAGCCGTTTACTGCGCAGACGCTAAAGGAAAAGATCGATAAGATCTTTGAACGTTCAGCTGCCGGCGGTGCGTGATGATATTGGCTGATGAAAATAGAAATATCCCGCTTGACGTAGATCGCATTCTGGAGTGCGCAAAGTCGATTATCGATAGTATTCAGGAAAAGAATTACGAGAATATTGGATCAATTCTTGATGATATGAGCAACATGAGAGAATGGACGCTGTTCCGTGAGCTTGGCAAACTAACCCGCGATCTCCATGACTCCATGAACCTTTTCAGAAACGACATGCGATTTGCCGATCTTGCAGCGCAGGAGTTTCCTGATGCCAAAGCCAGGCTGAATCATGTCATCAACTTGACCGAACAAGCAGCGGATAAAACCCTGTCTGCGGTGGAATCTGCAATTCCAATTGCCGACGAAATTTCCGTAATCTCCGTCGATATCTCGGGGCGATGGAAATCGTTTCGGAGAGGAGAAATGTCGGTTTCTGATTTTTCAGTTATGGCGGATAACATCGACGATTTTTTCGAATCCACTATAACCAAATCAGGTGTGATTCAGGGTCTTATTTCCGATGTGCTCATGGCGCAAGGTTTTCAGGATATTACCGGGCAGCTGATTCGCAAGGTAATCGATCTGGTTAATGACGTCGAGCAATCCCTGGTCAATTTGATTCGGCTTTCTGGAACGTCTTTCGTTTCGGTGGCATACGGCGAAGAAAAAAGTGGAAATAGCTCCAGGAGCGATATGGGTCCTGTGGTCCCGGGAGTCGATTCAGGAGATTCGGTAAGTGGGCAGGATGAGGTGGACTCGCTTCTTTCCAAGCTCGGATTTTGATGTTTCCCAGGCAGGATTGATAAATGGTTGATGGGATGAAGAGATGAGCATTGATTTCGACGACGAAATTCTTGGCGATTTTCTCATCGAGGCGGGAGAGATAATCGAGGAGCTCAGCGGACAGCTGATTTCGCTGGAAAGAGCCCCGCGGGATATGGACCTCCTTAACGGAATCTTTCGCGGATTTCATACCATCAAGGGCGGCGCCGGATTCCTGAATCTCGGTTCTCTGGTGGATGTCTGCCATCGTGCCGAGGATGTTTTCAATATTCTCCGTCGTGGAGAACGGATCGTCGATCCCGGGCTGATGGATGTAGTCCTTCAGGCGCTCGACGTCGTCAAGAACCAGTTCAGCGCGCTGAGCGCTGGAAGGGAGCCGATCGCGGCGACGCAGGAGCTACTCGCTCGGCTGGAGTCCTATACCAGCGGTGGGTTCGAAACGTCGGTCCTGGCCGCGCCGGAGACAGCGTCCACGGCGAGTCCTGCCATTGTCGCTGGCGAGCGGCAGGAGAAGGGTTCCCTAGGTTCAGGTTTGGCTCAAGGAGTGGCCGACAGAGTCCCGGGCGCCGACTGGAGCGCTGCCGAATATGCGGTATTGCAGGAGGCGGCCAGGGTTAGTGGTGTGGTAGGGAGCCCCGAGTTCCAGCCAACTGCGTCTATCTTTTCCGCCGTTTCCACTGCGCCCACCGCACCTGCTGCTCTGGCCAGTGGCGTGTCCGCGGAGGAAATCACCGAGGATGAATTCGAGGCGCTACTCGATTCCCTCCACGGCAAGGAACAGGGCCCCGGAGCGAGCATGGCGCTTGCGTCGGCGCCCACCGCGATGCCGGAAGCGGCGCGCGCCTTGCCTGTGTCCGCTCCCGGCGCGCCGGACGCTGGCCCTCCGGCGCAGAAAGCTCCCGCGGAGGCGACGGTGCGCGTCGATACCCGTCGCCTGGATCAGATCATGAACATGGTTGGCGAGTTGGTGCTGGTGCGCAACCGGCTGGCCAATTTGCGAGCCAGCATCGACAACGAGGCGGTGGCCAAGGCGGTCGGCAACCTCGAGCACGTCACCACCGATCTGCAGGCCGCGGTGATGGCAACCCGGATGCAGCCGATCAAGAAGATCTTTGGCCGCTTTCCCCGCGTGGTCAGGGATCTGGCCAGGCAACTGGGCAAGGAAATCAACCTCGAGTTGCGTGGCGAGGATACGGATCTCGACAAGAACATGGTCGAGGCATTGGCCGACCCTCTGGTCCATCTGGTGCGCAACGCGGTGGATCACGGCATTGAAGCACCCGAGGTTCGCGTTCAATCCGGCAAGCCCGCAACTGGCACCGTGGTGCTCAGCGCCGAGCAGCAGGGCGACCATATTCTGTTGTCGATCACCGATGACGGTGCCGGCATGAACGCCGATGTCCTGCGCAGGAAAGCCATCGAGAAGGGTGTAATCGATCCGGAATTCGCCACTCAATTGAGCGAAAAGGAGATATTCAACCTCATCTTTGCTCCGGGCTTCTCCACGCGCGCGGAGATCTCCGACGTCTCCGGTCGCGGCGTGGGTATGGATGTCGTCAAGACCCATATCGGCAGGCTGAACGGCACCATAGACATCGAATCCAGGGTCGGGGCTGGTACCAGGTTGAGTATTCGGCTGCCGCTTACGCTGGCGATCTTGCCGACACTGATGATCGGTGTGAA
>DASUDS010000093.1:0-29677 GCA_036275455.1 Porticoccaceae bacterium | reverse complement strand
AGCCGTTCGACGCTGCCGTCGAAGGCCGCATCACCGCCCTTCCCTGACCCCGCCTGGCGGCCGCGCGCGGACTCTCCGCCGCGTGCGGCCGTTTTTTTGTCCGCCGGTCGGTGCGGCTACAATCCCGCGGTCGCCGGCCCGCGCCCAGGGCGCTTGCGCCGGCCCCGTGGAAGCCGTCATGAGCCGCACCATCTCCATCACCGCGCCCGGCGCGGCCACCATCGTTCGCCTCGAGGTCACTGCCGGCGCCCGGCTGGCGCCCGGCGCCCTGATCGGCCTGCTGGACACCGCCGCGGGCGAGCTGCCGGTGCACTCGGCGGTCGCCGGCGTGGTGGAACGCCTGCACGTCGCGCCCGGCGATGCGGTCGCCGAGCACGGCCCCATCTGCAGCATCCGCATCGGCGGCGAGCCGCGCACTGCACGCCCCGCGCGCGCGCCGGCGACGCCGCAGCTTGCCGCCAAGGAGCAATTGCAGGCAGAAGCGCGGGCGCGGCACGCCCAGACCCTGGATGCCGGCCGGCCGCAGGCGGTGGCCCGACGCCGCGAGCGCGGCCTGCGCACCGCGCGCGAGAACCTCGCCGATCTGTGCGACCCGGGCTCCTTCCAGGAGTACGGCCAGCTCGCGGTCGCTGCCCAGCGCAGCCGCCGGGAGTTCGCCGATCTGGCGGTCAACACCGCCGCCGACGGCGTGCTCACCGGCACCGCCACCATCAATGCCGACCTGTTTCCGCCCGAACGGGCGCGCGCCCTGGTGATCGTCAACGACTACACGGTGCTGGCCGGCACCCAGGGTTATTTCCACCACCGCAAGCTCGACCGCGCCCTGCACCTGGCCGCCGAACTGGCGCTGCCGGTGGTGATGTACACCGAGGGCGGCGGCGGCCGCCCCGGCGACACCGATCAGGAGGTGGGCATGGAGGTGACCACCTTCGCCGCCTGGGCCGGGCTCGCCGGCCGGGTGCCGCGCATCGCGGTCAACAACGGCTTCTGTTTCGCCGGCAATGCCGCCCTGTTCGGCTGCGCCGACATCACCGTGGCCACGCGCCAGTCGTGGATCGGCATGGCCGGCCCGGCGATGATCGAGGGCGGCGGCCTGGGCGTGGTGGCGCCCACCGCCATCGGCCCGGTGGACGTGCAGACGCGCACCGGGGTGATCGACGTGCTGGCCGACGACGAGCGCCACGCCACCCGGCTGGCGCGCCAGCTGCTCGGTTACTTTCAGGGTCCGGTGGACACCTGGCGCTGCGCCGACCAGGACCTGCTGTGGGAGCTGATGCCCGCCGACCGGCGCTTCAGCTACGAGGTGCGCCGCATCATCCACGCGCTCGCCGATACCGATTCCTTCGTCGAGATCCGCCCCGACTTCGGCCGCACCCTGGTCACCGGCCTGCTGCGCATCGAGGGCCGCCCGTTCGGGCTGCTGGCCAACGACTGCCGGGTGCTGGGCGGCGCCATCGACACCGAGGGTTCGGCCAGCGCCGCGCGCTTTCTGCGGCTGTGCGACGACTTCGGCCTGCCGGTGATCTCGCTGATCGACACGCCGGGGTTCATGGTCGGACCGGACAGCGAGACCGAAGGGGCGGTGCGCATCATGTCCGACCTGTTCATCGCCGGGGCGCGGCTGCGCCCGCCGCTGGTCGCCATCTTCCTGCGCAAGGGCTATGGCCTGGGCGCCATCGCGATGACCGGCGGCAGCTTTGCGCGGCCGCTGTACTCCGCGGCCTGGCCCACCGGCGAGTTCGGCGCCATGGGGCTCGAGGGCGCCGTGCAACTGGGCTTCAAGAAGGAACTGGAAGCGACAACCAGCGACGCCGAGCGCGACGCCCTGTTCGCCAAGCTGCTCAAGGCGATGTACCAGCGCGGCAAGGCCACCGAAGCCGCCACCCATCTCGAAATCGATGCAGTGATCGAACCGCGCGATACCCGGAAGGTGATCCTGCGCGCGCTGGCAGCGGCACCTGGAGCCGACACCCGCTCCTGAACCACTGTCCCACGTAAACCACTGTCCCACGTGAGCCACTGTCCCACGTGAACCACTGTCCCACGTGAACCACTGTCCCGGGTGAATCACTGTCCCGGGTGAATCACTGTCCCGCGGCAGTGCGGATTCGCGCTAAGGACGCCCTGAACAAGCTGTCACCCCGGCGAAAGCCGGGGTCCAACTGATTGATTTAACTGGATTCCGGCTTTCGCCGGAATGACGAAAGTGGACTTTTTCAGCACTTCCCTAACCGCGGGGCAGATCGGCGCTGCGGAATTGGAGAATTCCGTCGGCGATGGGCGCCCGCCGCATGTCGGCTCTGTCTCTGCGGTAATCCTGATTGAGCCGCCACGGCAGACTGGCGGCGTTGCGGGGCATCAGATGCTTGCCGCGCTGGATGTAGCCCGAGGAAAAATCGAAGATGTCGTCCTCCTCGAGTTGCCGGCCTTCCGGGAGCAGCGGCACCGCGACCTGCATTCGATCGGCGTCCATCTGGTTGAACAGCCGGGTCAGGTAGGCGGCGACGATATCGACCCGCAGGGTCCAGCTCGCGTTCAGGTAACCGAAAACCATTGCCAGATTCGGCACATTGGACAACATGCAGTTCCGGTAATAGAAGCGCTTGCCGAAATCGACCGGCTGGCCATCGACGCTGACCGCGATCTTGCCGGCAACCGCCAGCTTCAGTCCCGTCGCCGTGACGATCAAGTCGGCGTCCAGGTGCCTGCCCGACTCCAGCAAAATCCCACTCGGATCGAAGCGGCTGATCCGGTCGGTGACGACCACCGCCTTGCCCTGGTTGATCGCGCGGAAAAAATCCGCGTCCGGGACCAGACACAGGCGCTGCTCCCAAGGGTTGTAGGGCGGCCGGAAATCCCCCTCCCGGTAGTTCGATCCCAGCAGACCCTTGAGCCTTCTGGTCAGGAACGCGCTCACTTTCCGTGGATTTTTTCGCGCACGCTTGAACATCAGATCCTGCATGAAAATGTTCTTCGCGCGGGTGATTGCGTAGGCGGTTTGCTCGGGCAGAACCTTGCGCAGACTGTTCGCGATGGCATCCCTGGCCGGATAGCTGATCATCCAGGTAGGGGTGCGTTGCAGCATGGTGACGTGGGCCGCGCCCGAATCAGCCAAGGCCGGAACCATGGTCACCGCCGTCGCTCCGGACCCGATCACCACCACCTTCTTGCCCCTGCAATCGTAGTCCCGCGGCCAGAATTGGGGGTGGATGACGGTTCCCTGAAAACTGTCGCGCCCGGGAAACTGTGCGTCATGGGGCTCGTCGTAATCGTAATAACCCGCGCCCAGGAACAGGAACCGGGTGTGGATGCACTGGCGAGCACCGTCGCTGTCTTGGAGGTCCACGATCCAGCGCGCACTGGCGCTCTCCCAGGCCGCTGCAATCACCTTCTGCCCGAAACGCATTCGGTCGCGCAAGGCGTAGCGGTCCGCAATCTCGTCCAGGTACTCGAGAATCGCTGGGCCATCCGCAATCGATTTTTGGTGCCGCCAGGGTGCGAAGGCAAATCCCAGGGTGTGCATGTCGCTATCCGAGCGAATTCCCGGATAGCGGAACAAGTCCCAGGTACCGCCCAGCCGGTCACGGCGATCGACGATGACAAACCGCTTGTGCGGGCAGTCCCGCCGCAGATGAACCGCCATGCCAATGCCGGAAATCCCCGCCCCGACGATCAGCACATCCAGGCATTCCGCTTCGGTCGCTACTGTGCTCATGCCCTCACCCTGGTTACCCGATGCCGGGAGAACTGGTTGCCCGATGCCGGGAGAATAAGGTGTGTCAGGGCTTGCAGAAAGCCTGCCTGAGGAGCACCCGCCGGCACCGAATCACCCCGGCTTGCGCAGCAACGCGACGTTGGGCCGGGGAATTTCGCAGTGCCAGCCCCAGCGCGCCGCCAGGTGGCGCAGGGTCTGTTCGCGGTAGAACACCACGTGGGTGGGGTCGCGGCGATAGTGCCAACCGGCAAAGCGCGCGTCGTCGGTCTGGAACTCGGTCATCAGGCCCAGCCAGCCGCCGGGCGCGAGCAGTGCGTCGAGGCGCGCGAACTCCCGCACCGGCCGATGGAAGTGCTCGATGGCTTCGGTGCAGGTGATGAAGTCATAGTGCCCGCGCAGGGCGCGCTCGTCGGGAACGAAGAAGGGGTCGTAGACCGCCACGGGATGGCCGGCGTCGCGCAGCATCGCTGCCAGCGCCGGACCCGGCCCGCAGCCATAGTCCAGACCGCGGGCGCCGGGCAGCAGCCGTGCCAACAGGGGTTCGGCGAGGCGACCGAGAAAGCCCCGGTAGCCCGGATCGTCCGGGTCGTTGCGGTGCAAACGGTAGTGGGCCAGCTCCGCGGCGGCGTCAGGCAACTGGGCGGGGTCGAGAAAGGTGGCGAGACAATCGGCACAGCGCCAGTAATCGCGATCCTCGACCCGAACAAAGCAGCGTATCGTCGCCCCGGTGCAGACCGGACAGCCAGCGCCTGCATCGGCCCGCACCACCGACGGCACGGAGTCCGTCGCCACAGATTCAGAGATCGTGCAGGCGAAATGCCGCGCGGGCGAGTTGATGCTCTTCGTTGCGCTCGATCTGTTGCAGGCTGCGGGCGATATCGCGCAGGGCATCGGTCGCGGCGTGATGCTCCATCTCGCGAAACACCGCCAGCAGATGGTCGTCCACCGCCAGCGCCGCGGCCACCACCGCTTCGACGTCGTTGAGATCGACGCCGCGCAAGCGTGCAACGACCGCGGCGGCATCCAGCTCGGGCACATACTGCAACCAGCTTTCGAGAACTCCGGGCGCGGCATCCCGCTCATAGTTGCCCATGGCTTCGGCGAGACGCGCCTCGTGGCGGGCCAGATAGTCGAGCAGCAACTGCGCCCGCTCGGAAGTGGTGAGCTGTTCCAGCTCGGTGTACTGCGCAGCCAGCGCCTGATGAAGCTGCCGCGACTGTTCCACGATATCCCTGACGGTCTCGAAACGCATTGCTGAACTCCTCGGTAACGGGCTCTGACACGACGCTGACGGCAGGCATCCCCGCTCAGCGCAATCCTTTGGCGGCGATTTCCTGGCTGTCCTTCGACAGCCCCGGTCTTGCCAGCACCGTCTCCAGGGCGGCGCGCAGCTGCGCTGCGCGTGGCTCGGGATACTTGCGCCAGCGGGTGAGCGGCGTCAGCAGCCGCGCCGCGACCTGGGGATTGAGGCCATCCAGGGCCAGCACCTGCTCCACCAGCCAGTCGTACCCGGCGCCGTCGGCGCGGTGGAAGTTGACCGCGTTGCCGGCACTGAAGGCGCCGATCAGCGCACGCACCTTGTTGGGGTTGCGCAGCTCGAACGTCGGATGCGCCAGCAGCGCCCGCACCCGCTCCAGGCCGCCCGGGAGGCTGCACCAGGCCTGCATCTGGAACCACTGGTTGACCACCAGGGGCTCGTCGCGGCCCTGATCGTAGTAGCGCTCCAGGCCCTCGCGGGCGCGCTCCCGGGCTGCCGTGGCGGGATTGTTGAGCAGGCAGACGAGTGCTGCATTGCGGTCGGTCAGGTTGTCGGCGGTCTCGAACTGATGCCAGGCCAGGTCGATGACCTCGGCATCGTCGAGCTGGAGCAGGTAGGCGAGCGCCAGATTGCGCAGGCTGCGGCGGGCGATCTGATCGGCTGCGGCGCGATAGGGCTCGGCGACCTGGTGGCGCGCGTAGGCCGCAAGCCATTGCGGGCGCAGCGCCGCGGCGAGCTGGCGGCGCGCGAACTGGCGCGCCTCGTGGATCGCCTCCACCGCGATCACCTCGGCCAGCTCGCTGAGATAGCTCTCGCCGGGCAGGGTGAGGATGTGAGCGACCATGGCGGCATCCAGCGCCGGCTGCTCCAGCAGCTCGCGGTAGGCGTCGGCGAGCTCGGTGGCAAAGGTCAGCGGCCGGCCGGCGCGGTGCGCGGCGACGAGCTCCTCCAGTACCTGCACTGCGAGGCGGTTGCCCGCCTCCCAGCGGTTGAAGCCGTCGCTGTCGCGGCGCAGCAGATGCAGCAGCTCCTCGCGCCGGTACGGGAACTCGAGCTTCACCGGCGCCGAAAAGCCGCGCAGCAGCGACGGGATCGGCGGCTCGTCGACGTGCTCGAACTCGATCGCCGTGGCCGCTTCACGCAGTTCGAACACCAGCTCGGTAGCGCCCTCGGCGAGGCCGGGCGAATGCAGGGGCAGGTCACCCCGGGCGCCGACCAGTCCCAGCCGGATCGGGATCAGAAACGGCTGTTTATCGGCACACTCCGGCGTCGGCGGGCAGCGCTGCGCGAACTCCAGCCGGTAGCGCCGCGCGCTGGCATCGTAGCTGCCGCGCACCTCGACCCGAGGCGTTCCGGCCTGCCGGTACCAGCGCATGAACTGGGCAAGGTCGCGGCCGCTGACTTCAGCCATGGCGGCGGCGAAATCCTCGATGGTCACCGCCTCACCGTCGTGGCGGTCAAAGTACAGATCGCAACCGCGGCGGAAGGTCTCGGCGCCGAGCAGGGTGTGGAGCATGCCCACCACCTCGGCACCCTTCTCGTAGATGGTGACGGTGTAGAAGTTGGCGATCTCCTGATAGGCGTCCGGCTGCACCGGATGGGCGGTGGGCCCGCCGTCCTCGGCAAATTGGGCGGTGCGCAGCAGGTTCACATCCTCCACCCGCTTGATGGTGCGCGAGCCCATGTCGGCGGAGAACTCGCTGTCGCGAAATACCGTGAAACCTTCCTTGAGGCTCAACTGGAACCAGTCGCGGCAGGTCACGCGGTTACCGGACCAGTTGTGGAAATACTCGTGCGCGACCACCGCCTCGACCCGCTGGAAGCCGAGATCGGTGGTGGTCTCCGGGCGCGCCAGCACGCAGGAGGTGTTGAAGATGTTGAGGCCCTTGTTCTCCATGGCACCCATGTTGAAATCATCGACCGCGACGATCATGAAGATGTCGAGGTCGTATTCGCGGCCGTAGACCTGCTCGTCCCAGGCCATGGCGCGTTGCAGCGAATCCATGGCGTGATCGCACTTGTCGAGATCCTTGGGCTCGACGTAGATGCGCAGCGCCACCGGACGGCCGCTCTGGGTGGTGAAGCGATCCTCCATGAACGCCAGGTCGCCAGCCACCAGCGCGAACAGGTAGGCCGGCTTGGGAAAGGGGTCGTGCCAGGTCGCCCAGTGGCGGCCGTCCGCGGCGCTGCCCTCGGCGACCGGGTTGCCGTTCGACAGCAGCACCGGGTACTGCCCGGCGTCGGCCTCGATGGTGGTGGTGAACTCGGCCAGCACGTCGGGCCGGTCGAGGTAGAAGGTGATCTTGCGAAAGCCTTCGGCCTCGCACTGGGTGCAATACATGGTCCGCGAGCGGTACAGCCCCTCGAGGGCGGTGTTGTCCTCGGGATGGATGGCGACCCGGGAGTGCAACTCGAAGGATTGCGGCACACCGGGGATGATCAGCGCGCCCTCCTCCAGGCGGTACTCGCCGGGCGCCAGGGCGCGACCGTCGAGCGCCAGCTCGAGCAGTTCCAGACCCTCGCCGTGCAGGCGCAGTTCGGTGGCCGGCCGGGCCTGGGCCGGGTTGGCGCGCAGGCTCAGGGTGGCACGCACCTCGGTGCGACCGGGGCGCAGATCGAAATGCAGATCGGTGCGGTCGATCAGGAATTCCGGGGGGCGGTAGTCGCCGAGCCGGGTAGTACGGGCCTGGGCATCGCGCAGTGCCATGATCGACTCCTCACTGATGGTCGCGGACGGGCGGAACCGGCCGCAGGACACGGCCGCAGCACGCGAGGGTGCGCGCGAATTGTCGGTCAGCACCATGCGGCTGTCCACGCGAGCGGTCCGTTTCGCGAGCGGTCGTTTCGCCCGATCCATCACGCCGGGCGAACCGCTGGCTTCAGTCGCGGCATCCGCTATGCTCGGCGCAAACACATAACGACAACGGCGGCGACACCATGGACAAACTCATCATCGAGGCCCGCATCAACGAATATGCCGGGCGCAGCCACAACCCTCATGTGCCCTGGACGCCCGCGGAAATCGCCGCAACCGCCGCGCAGTGCCGCGAAGCCGGCGCCGCGGTGGTGCATTTTCATGCTCGCGATGCGCAAGGCGGCGCCGAGCACGGCAGCGCCGCCAACCGCGAAATCATCACCCGGATCAAGGCCGGCAGCGACATTCTGGTACACCCCACGCTGGGCGCCTTCACCCACGGTGGTGACGCCCGCACGCGTCTCGCGCCGGTGCTGGAGCTAGCCCTCGACCCGGCCAGCCGCCCGCATCTCGCGCCCCTCGACATGGGCTCGGCGAATGTCGATGGCTATGATCGCGCCAACCACCGCTTCCACAGCACCGAAGCGGTGTACGTCAACACCACCGGCACCCTGCTGTATTTCGCCGAGCAGCTGGCCGGCGCCGGCATCAAACCCTATGCGGTGTCCTGGAATGTCGGTTTCACCCGGCAACTGCTGGCGTTCATGGACATGGGCGCGATCGCCGAACCGGCCTACCTCTGCTTCGTGCTCACCGGAGACGACCTGCCGGCCGGGCATCCCGGCACCCTGGCCGGCCTCGAAGCCCATCGGGCGTTCCTCCCCAGCGACCGCGCCATTCACTGGACGGTCTGCTGCCATGGCGGCGATCTGCTGGCGCTGGCACCCCAGGTCATCGCGCTGGGCGGACATATCTCCATAGGTCTCGGCGACTGGCCCTACACCGAACTGGGCACTCCCACCAATGCCGAAGTGATTGCCAGGATTGCGGCAATGGCCCGCGCCCAAGGCCGCGAGATCGCCACTCCGGAGGAAGCCCGAGCCATGTTGGGCATCCCGGTACGCTGAATCGCGAAGCGAGCGGCACCGCGCCGGCGGTCACGACAGCGCCTGGTTGCCGCTACTGGCTACTGGCTACTGGCTACTGGCTACTGGCTACTCGGCTCCGGCTCCGGCTCCGGAAACGGAACCGGGTAGCGTCGCGTCGCGCAGCTCAGGCGCAGTGAGCGGCCGGGTTTCCTGCGTCAGTGGCACGACGGACTCGATCTCGCGATCGCCGCCCACCATCTTCAGGTCACGAAAGCGCCGCGCCGCGGGCAGCACCCGGGTTTCCAGGGTGCCCACCGACTTGTTGTAGGCATCGACCGCGTTGTCGAGGCGCTCGCCAACCCGGGCCCAGTGTTCGGCCAGTTTGCCGATGCGGTCGTAGAGATCCTTGCCCAGCAGCGCCACCTCGCGGGCGTTCTCGGCCATGGCCTCCTGACGCCAGCCGTAGGACACCGCCTTGAGCAGCGCGATCAGCGTGGTGGGGCTGGCCGGAATCACGCGGTTCTCGGCGGCGTATTCGATCAGCGCCGGCTCCTGCATCAGGGCGGCGGAAAAAAACGCCTCGCCGGGCACGAACAGCACCACGAACTCCGGCGTGGGATCGAACTGCTCGAAGTAGCTCTTCTTGCCCAGTTGGGCGATATGGTCGCGAACCTGGCGGGCGTGACCGGCCAAGGCCTTCTGGCGCGCGGTTTCGTCCTGCGCCTCCACGGCCTGGAGGTAGGCATCGAGGGAGACCTTGGCATCGACCACCACCTGGCGACCGCCGGGCAGATGGACGATCAGGTCGGGGCGCTGGCGGCCAGTCTCGGTGGTCCGCGAGACCTGCTCGTCGAAATCGCAGTGTTCGAGCATCCCGGCCAGCTCGACCACGCGACGCAACTGTACCTCGCCCCAGCGGCCGCGGGCCTGAGGCTGGCGCAGCGCCTTGACCAGATCGGCGGTCTCCCGGTGCAACTGCGGCAGATGGGTATCGACCAGGGCGCGCAGCTGGGTATCCAGCGCCCGATAAGCACCGATCCGGGACTTTTCGAGATCGTCGAGCTTGCCGTCGAACTTCTCCAGACGCTCGCGGATCGGCTTGGTCAGGGCGTCGATCGCCTGCTCGCGGGCGTGCAGCTCGGCCTTGGCACCCTCCTGGAACTTGCCCAGGTTCTCCTCGGCAAGGCGCAGGAAGGATTCACCGCTGGCCTTGAGCGCCTCGGCAGAGAGCGCCTTGAAGCTGTCGCCGAGCTGCTGTTTCGCGCGTTCGAGCCAGGCCAGTTTTTCGGTGGCGAGGCGCTGTTCGGCGGCCAGACGCTCGTCGAGGCGGGCATGGTCGGCGGCCAGCTCGGCCTGGTTCTTGCGCAGGGCATCCAGCTCGGCAGCAAGCCCCGCCGCCCGCTGCTCCGCGGTTTCCGCGCGGGCGCGCAGCGCACCACTCCGGGCATGGGCAAGCATCCAGGCCAAGGCTGCCCCGCTGGCCAACGCCAGCACCAACCACAGTGATTCGGCATTCATGCGGTGTTATCTCCTGATTTCCCGAGCTGGCGTTCCGTTCGGGTGTGCCGTTGCGGTAACTATATGTTGCGGTAACTATATGTTGCGGTAACTATCGTTGCGGTAACTATCGTTGCGGTAACTATCGTTGCCGTAGCTAGCGTTGCGATAGCTAGGGAAGCGCTGAAAAAGCCCACTTTCGTCATTCCGGCGAAAGCCGGAATCCAGTTAAATCAAGCCGCTGGACCCCGGCTTCCGCCGGGGTGACGGGTTGTTCAGACTTTCCCTAGCGCTGCCCAGCCAGCCGCCGGCACCCGGCAGGCATTTTGCCATGCCATCATTCCCCTCGGGCATGAAGCGGTAATCGATTGAATCCGGTAGCAATAATTGTTATGCTCGCGGCGCCGAACGGCCGCCACAGGCGCCGTCGCCGGCCCGCAGAAGGCGAATGCGCCGACGGGCCTCTCGGCACAGTTGCCATCGCGTGCGCCCGCTATCGCTTGTCCGCGCCCGCTTTCGTTACACCCCACGCCGCTGGCGTGGCGGTAACGCCGAGACGAAATTGATTGGGATTGTTTCACTTTGGGATTGTTTCACTCCGGGATTGATGCACTGGAGCAGTCGGTTCGCTAATCTGGCAACCGGGCGCCGTTTCCGCGCCCTCACCAGCTCCCAGGAAGGCCAACAGAAAGGACTGTTCGCCACCCAGGCTGCCGAGTGACGGACAGTAACGCCCACTGCACATCCCCACGGAATCCAGGCGCGACTGCACTGCAGTGCGGCCTGCCCTGTGTACGCCCGGCCACCGCTGGCGCCAACTTCGTCTCCGTTGCTACCGACACCCCTCCGGCGTAATTCATTACGCAGGAAAGACATGAAAAGAATGCTCATCAATGCCACCCAGCCCGAAGAGCTGCGCGTGGCGCTGGTCGATGGCCAGCGTCTCTACGATCTGGACATCGAGAACCGCGCGCGGGAACAGCGCAAGTCCAACATCTACAAGGGCGTCATCACCCGGGTCGAACCCAGCCTGGAAGCTGCCTTCGTCAACTATGGCGCGGATAAACACGGTTTTCTGCCGCTGAAGGAAATCGGCCGTGAATACTTCAAGCGCAATCCCGACGACCCGCAATCGCGACTCAAGATCAAGGAGCTGCTCCAGGAAGGCCAGGAGGTCATCGTCCAGGTCGAGAAAGAGGAGCGAGGCAGCAAGGGCGCGGCACTGACCACCTTCATCAGCCTCGCCGGGCGCTACATGGTGCTGATGCCCAACAATCCGCGCGCGGGCGGCATCTCACGGCGCATCGAGGGTGAGGAGCGCGATCAGCTACGCGACGCCCTGAAGGGCCTGGAAATTCCCAAGGGTTGCGGCGTCATCGTGCGTACCGCAGGTATCGGCCGCAGCCCCGAAGAGCTCCAGTGGGACCTCGACTACCTGCTCCAGCTGTGGCGGACCATCGAAACCGAGGCCAAGCAGGCCAAGGCACCGAAGTTCCTGTTTCAGGAAAGCAACGTCATCATTCGCGCCATTCGCGACTACCTGCGCCCGGACGTCGGCGAGGTGATCGTCGACAACCGCGAGGCCTACCAGCTGGCCTCCGCCTTCATCCAGCAGGTGATGCCCGGCGAGAGCAGCCGCGTCAAGTTCTACGACGACACCCTGCCGCTGTTCAACCGCTACCAGATCGAACAGCAGATCGAGAGCGCCTTCCAGCGCGAAGTGAAGCTGCCGTCCGGCGGTTCGATCGTCCTCGACATCACCGAAGCGCTGGTCGCCGTCGACATCAACTCGTCGCGGGCGACCAAGGGTAGCGACATCGAGGAAACCGCACTGCAAACCAACCTCGAAGCGGCCGACGAAATCGCCCGCCAGCTGCGCCTGCGCGACGTCGGCGGGCTGATCGTGATCGATTTCATCGACATGCTCGCGCCCAAGAACCAGCGCATGGTCGAGGACCGCATGCGCCAGGCCCTGGAAATCGATCGCGCCCGCGTCCAGCTCGGCCGCATCTCGCGCTTCGGCCTGCTGGAAATGTCCCGCCAGCGCCTGCGTCCGTCCCTGGAGGAAATGACCTTCAAGGTCTGTCCACGCTGTGACGGCCAGGGCACCATCCGCGGTACCCGCTCACTGGCACTGTCGATCCTGCGCCTGGTCGAGGACGAGGCCCAGAAGGAAAACAGCGTCCAGATCCGTGTCATCACACCCATTTCGGTGGCCACCTTCCTGCTCAACGAGAAGCGTCGGGCGATCTCCGAAATCGAGAGCCGGCATGGCATCCGCGTGGCGATTCTGCCCAACGAAGCCATGGAGACCCCCCAGTTCGAGGTGCAACGCATCCGCGAGCAGGACAATGTCGCCGATCTCTACAGCTATCAGGCCATCAGCCAGATTGCCGCCGAAACCCCGCAGGATCTGCTCGATGTCGAGGCCCCTCTGCCCGCCCCGGCGCCCGCGGTGCAATCGGTGCAGCCGCCCAGCCGCCCACCGGCACCCCAGCCCCAAGCACCCGTGCAACAGCCCCCGGAGGTAGCCGCCCCCGTGGCCGCAACCCCAATGACCGTTGCCACCGGTGCGCGCAAGGGTTGGCTGAAGCGGCTGGTCGAATCGCTGATCGGCGCCCCCGAACCCGAAGCCTCACCCGCGGTAGAGAAGGCTGAACCACCGCGCGAACCTCGTCGCCAGCGCCCACCGCGGCAATCATCCCGCGGCGCCGAAGCCCGAGCCGAAGCCCGACCAGACGCCGGCACCGAATCTGGCTCCGAAGCTGCCGAGCCCGGCCGTAGCGGCGGACGCCGGCGTGGTGGGCGCGGCCGTGGCCGCAACCGTCCCCTCGAAGCCGAGACCCTGGTAGCCGATGCACCCGCGGCGGCGCCTGTCGAAGAGATCGAGGACGGCACCACGGCCGAACGCCCCTCGCGCAATCGTCGGCGTCGACGCCAGCCGCGCGAAGCCTCGGGCGTCGAGGTCTCGACCACCGGCGAGATCACCGCTGCCGGAGAAGAACCGACGGCAACGGAACGCGCCGACGGTGAACGCCCCGCAGCACGACCCGATAACGCCCGTCGCCAACCCCGGCGGCGGCGGGAGCGCCAGGAGATGCCCGAGCAGATCGAACTGCCGGCCCTGTCCGCTGCCGGGCCGGGATCTCTGCCGCTGGCAAGCGCCGCGACAGAGACAGAGACGGAGACACTGACGCTGAAGGTGGCGCCCGAGTTGCTGGCCGACGACAACGCCCCGACAAGCGCGACAGCACCAAGCCTGGCCAGCAGCGAGCTGCCGGCAGCCGTCCCCAGCGCGCCGCAAGCCCCGGCCTGGTCGGCCACGATGGCGACGATGACGCCGGAACCCATTGCCATCGAGCAGGAAATCACCACCGCGGCGCAACCCGCGGCCGTACCGGAATTCGCGGCTGCCGAAGCAGTGACCGAAGAAGCCGCCGTTGCCGAAGGTGCCGCCTTGGAATCCCCGCTTGCGGAGCCCTTTCTTGCGGAAACTGCGGCCGCGGAAACTGCGGTTGGCGAAGCAGAAGTTGCGGAAGCAGGCATTACCGGAGCTGGCGTTACGGAAGCATGGGCTGCGGAAGCAGTCGGCGGAGCAACGACTGTCGCGGAAACTGCTGTCGCGGAAACCGCTGTCGTCGAGACTCGCGCAGCGGCAACCCCAACCCCGGCAGCTGGCGGTCGCGCCAGCAACGATCCGCGCGCGGCACCCAGGCGGGTTGCCGTCGTCGAGGTACTTTCGACTCAGGAGACGGTCACCGGATCCGGCTTTCTCGATACCAGCCTGCCGGCACCGGTGGATAACACTCGTCCGGAGCTGCCCCGGCCCGCCAATGATCCACGCCTGGCCCGTCGGGCTGCCAGTGAGTCAGCATCCGCCGGGGAAACCGTGTCCATTGGGGAAGCCGTGTCCACGGGAGAAGCCGCGTCCACGGGAGAAGCCGCGTCCACGGGAGAAAACGTCGGCTGAGTCCGCTTCCCGCCGGGGCAAAGGCCCCGGCGGGAGTTTTGCTCAGTGCGCAGCGAGGCGCACTGCCAGCGTCGCCAACAAGGAGTCATGGGCGGCGGCGAACTTCTCCACCCCCTCCCCCTCCAGTTGCTCCGCCACCGGCTCGAGATCGATGCCGAGGCCGGCCAGTTGCGCCACCAGATCCGGGGCGCCACCCAGAGCATCCAGCAGTCGGGCCGTAGGCTGGCCATGATCCCGATAGGCGTCCAGGGTCGTCGGCGGCAGCGTGTTGACCGTATCCGGTGCAATCAGCTCCTCGACGTAGCGCACGTCGGCATAGGCCGGATCCTTGGTCGAGGTGGACGCCCACAGCAACCGCTGCGGACTCGCCCCCGCGGCGGCCAGCCGTTGCCACCTTGCCCCGGCCACCCACTCCCGATAGTGCCGATACGCCAGCGCGGCGCTGGCGATGGCCGCGGCACCACGCAGCGCCGCCGCTGGCGGATTGGTGGCAGCCAGGGCATCGATGCGCGGATCGACCAGCGTATCGATGCGACTGATGAAGAAGCTCGCCACCGACTGGATCCCCGCGACCGGCTCTCCACGCCGCTGGCGCGCTTCCAGACCGGTCACGAAGGCCTCGGCAACCGCGCGGTAGCGCGCGGGGGAAAACAGCAGGGTCACATTGACGTTGATGCCCGCCGCGATCAGCTGTTCGATCGCCGGGAGCCCGGCCGGCGTACCCGGCACCTTGATCATCAGGTTGGGCCGTGCCACCGCCGCCCACAGCTGCATGGCCTCGGCCACGGTCGCCGCCGTATCCGCGGCGAGATGCGGGGACACTTCCAGACTGACCAGACCATCGCGGCCGCCACTCTGCCGCCACAGCGGCAGGAACACATCCGCGGCCAGCCGGACGTCGCCGGTGGTCAGCTCCTGATACGCCTGCGCGGCATGCGCCCCACGCGCGCGCAAGGCAGCGATCTCGGCGTCGTACGCGTCATGCCTGGCGATCGCATCCTCGAAGATGGCCGGGTTCGAGGTGATCCCGGCGAGCCCATCGTCGGCGATCATGGCGGCCAGACGGCCATCGGCGATCAGGTCGCGACGAATGTAGTCGAACCAGACGCTCTGGCCGCAGCGCCGCAGCTCACGCAGCGGATTGGGGTTCATCGCTGTTCTCCCTGTCTGTCACTGCCTTGCGGGCGGCCATCGTAGCAGGATGTCGCGGTGCCGCCGCACCCGGAAGCCCTACCGGGACGGTAACCAGACCCGGGTTAGTCTTGCGGGGAGCGATCTGCTACCGTCCCAGCGCCTTGGCTTTCGCCCAGGACCACAATAACCAACCGGAAGGCACGCCATGACCAATCCCTTGAACCCACTGCTCGACCTGACCGCCACCGCGGGCCCCCTGCTCGGGCGCCTGCTGATCGCCGCGCTGTTCATTCCGGCCGGATTGATGAAGATCCCCGGCTTCGATGCCACCGCAGCCTACATGACGCTGAAGGGTCTGCCGCTGGTGCCACTGCTGCTGGTGCTGACCATCGTCATCGAGGCCGGCGGCGGACTGTTGCTCCTGCTCGGCTGGCGCGCCCGCGAGGCCGCGCTGGCGCTGTTTCTGTTCATGATCCCGGTGACGGTGATCTTTCACGGTTTCTGGAATGTCGAGGACGCCGCGGCGCGTCTCAACGAGCAGCGCGCGTTCATGAAGAATGTCGCCATCACGGGCGGGCTGCTGATGGTCGCCGCCTTCGGCCCCGGACCCTTCAGCCTGGGCCGCGCGAAACCTCCGCGCGCCTGAGCGGTCTACCGGCCGGCCCGTTCCAACGGGCACCCAATCCACCCAACCGCCGGGGCTCAAGCCCTTGCCCCGGCGGCCACCCCCAAGGAGTCGAGTCCGTGCGTATCCCAAGTCTGATCCTGGTCATGAGTCTGGCCCTGAGCGGCTGCGATGCCGCCCCGCAGGGAGGCCGCCAATCCGGCATCGACCGCAGCGGCATGGATCTCGCGGTCAGGCCCGGCGACGACTTCTTCGCCTACGCCAACGGCACCTGGCTCAAGACCACGGAGATCCCCGCCGATCAGGCCGCCTGGGGTTCGTTCACCATCCTTCAGGATCAGAATCTCGAACGCCTGCACGCGATTGCGGAGCAGGCCAAAGGCGCGCGCAGCGGCGATCGGGCGCGGGTCGGGGCGCTCTATGCGGCGTTCATGGATGAGCAGCGCATCGCCACGCGTGGCCTCGATCCGCTGGCGACAGAACTGGCGGCAATCGCCGCCTTGGGCGATCACGACGCCATCGCCGCCTACTTCGGCCACGCCAGCCTGATCGGCGTAGGTTCGCCACTCGGACTCTGGGTGGATCAGGACGCGCGCGACGCCACCCGCTACATCCTCCACGTAGAGCAGGGCGGGTTGGGCCTGCCCGACCGCGACTACTACTTCGACACCAGCGAGAACGGCCGCGCCATTCTGGCCAAGTACCGGGAGTTCATCGTCCAGCTGCTGGCGCTGGCGAAACATCCCGATCCGGCCACGGCCGCCGACCGCATCGTCGCCCTGGAAACTCGGCTGGCCGGAGCGCACTGGACCCGGCTCGACAATCGCGACGCCGAGAAGACCTACAACCGCCACGACACCGCCCAGCTGCGTCAACTGCTCGGCAATTTCCCCCTCGACGGCTTGCTGAGCGCCCAGCGTATCGCCACGCCCGATGCGGTCATCGTCCGTCAACCCAGCTTCGCCGCGGCCGTCGCTCGGCTGTTCCGCGAGGTCTCGCCCGACTGGTGGCGCGATTACCTGCAACTGCGCCTGCTCAGCGCCTACGCGCCCTACCTGCCGCCGGCCTTCGAACAACTGCATTTCGATTTCTACCAGCGCACGCTGAACGGCCAGGCCGAGCCGCGCGAGCGCTGGAAGCGCGCCATCGAAGTCCTCAACGCCCAGGCCGGGGAGCTGCTCGGCAAGCTCTATGTGGAAAAGCATTTCCCGCCGGCCGCGAAGGCGCGCATGGAAACCCTGGTCGGCAACCTCCTCGAAGCCTACCGGATCTCCATCAGCCAGCTCGATTGGATGGGGCCCAAGACCCGCGCCCGCGCGCTGGAGAAGCTCGAACGCTTCACCGCCAAGATCGGCTATCCCCGGCGCTGGCGCGATTACGCCGGTCTGCGACTCGCCGGCGACGATCTGATCGGCAACCTCTTCGCCATCCAGGCATTCAATCACGACTACGAAATCGGCAAGTTGGGGCGGCCGGTCGATCGCGATGAATGGTTCATGCCCCCGCAACAGATCAACGCCTACTACAACGCCGGCCTCAACGAAATCGTGTTTCCCGCCGGCATCCTGCAACCGCCGTTTTTCAACCTCAACGCCGACGAGGCGGTCAACTATGGCGCCATCGGCGCCGTCATCGGCCACGAGATCGGCCACGGCTTCGACGACCAGGGCAGCAAGTACAGCGGCGACGGCAACCTGCACAACTGGTGGACCGAGCGCGATCGGGAGCGCTTCGAGCAGCGCACCCGTGCGCTGATCGCCCAATACGACCAGTACGAGGCGCTGCCCGGCCGCAAGGTCAACGGCGCCCTGTCGCTGGGCGAAAACATCGGCGATCTGGGCGGGCTGGGGATTGCCTTCAGTGCCTACCGGATGTCGCTGGGCGGCAAGGACGACCCGGTCATCGACGGCTTTTCCGGGGAGCAGCGCGTATTCCTGGGGTGGGCGCAGGCCTGGCGCATGAAACGGCGCGATGCACTCGCCGAACGCATGCTGCGGGTCGCGCCCCACTCACCGCCGCAATTCCGGGTCAATGGCGTGGTGCGCAATATCGACGCGTTCTACCGCGCCTTCGAGGTAGGGCCGGATGAACGCCTGTACTTGCCGCCGCAGGAGCGCGTGAAAATCTGGTGACCGGGCGTCAGGGCTGGCCGTCGAATTCGCGTTCGTCCTTGACCGGCGGCAGCAGGTCTTCGCGACGGATGCCGAGCTCCAGCGCCAGCCCGGAGGCAACGTACACCGAAGAATAGGTGCCAAACACGATGCCCACCATGAGCGCGATGGAAAAGTTGTGGAGCACGTCGCCACCGAGCAGAAACAGGCCGACCACCACCAGCAGCGTACAGACCGAAGTCAAGAGCGTGCGCTCCAGGGTCTGGGTCATTGATAGATCCATGATCTCCTGGGGAGTGCCCTTGCGCACCAGGCGGAAGTTTTCCCGCAGGCGGTCGAACACGACGATGGTGTCGTTGATCGAATAGCCGATCACGGTGAGCACCGCGGCCAGCACCGTGAGATCGAACTCCAGACCGAAGAGGGCGAAAAAGCCCACCGTGATGATGGTGTCGTGGGCCACGGCGAGGATCCCGCCCAAGGCGAGCTTGTACTGGAACTGGATCGCCACATACACCAGGATGCCGAGCAGGGAGACCAACAGCGCGATGCCCCCCTGATCGCGCAGTTCTGCCCCCACCTGGGGCCCGACGAAATCCACGCGCTTCACCTCCGGCGCCGCATCGCCGGCCCCGGCGGCGGCGACCACCCGGGTGGCCAGATCCTCGCCCCCCTCGTGCAGACGGATCATGAGATCGCTTTCGCTACCGAACTGGGCGACCACGGGATTGGCGAAGCCGGCGGCACCGAGCCGGTCGCGGACGGTCTCGGCGGCCACTGGCTGCGGAAAATGCAGCTGGATCTGCGCGCCGCCGCTGAAATCGAGCCCCAACACCAGCCCCTTGAAGGCGATGGCGCCGATGCACAGCGCCGTCAGCGCTGCCGAGAAGAGCAGCGCCGGGCGCCGCCAGGCCATGAAGGGAATCACGCGGGGCTTGGGCGTAGGGGCTGCGGACGCGCTTGGATTGGCCATGATCAGATCCAGAGTTTGCTGGGATTGCGCCGGCCGTAAACCAGATTGGTCAAGGCGCGCGTCCCCAGGATGGCGGTGAACATCGACGTCAGGATGCCGAGCGACAGCGTCACCGCGAAGCCCTGCACCGGCCCGGTGCCGATCACGTAGAGGATGACGGCGACCAGCAGCGTGGTGAGGTTGGAATCCACGATCGACATGTAGGCGCGGTCGTAGCCGGCGGTGATCGCGCCCTGGGGACTCTGACCGGCGCGCAGCTCTTCGCGGATGCGAGAATAGATCAGCACGTTGGCGTCCACCGCCATGCCCATGGTCAGGATGGTCCCTGCAATACCGGGCAGCGTGAGTGTGGCGCCGATGATCGACATCAGGGCAATCAGGATCACCGTGTTGGCGATCAAGGCCAGGTTGGCGAAGATCCCGAATACCCGGTAATAGATCAGCATGAACGCCATCACCAATGCCAATCCGATCACGCCCGAGCGGACGCCGGCCTCGATGTTTTTCGCGCCCAAAGACGGGCCAATGGTGCTCTCCTCGACGAATTTCATCGGCGCCGCCAAGGCCCCGGCGCGCAGCAGCAACGCCAGTTCGGAAGCCTCCTGCGGGCTCTGCAAGCCAGTGATGCGAAACTGCACGCCCAGCGCACTCTGAATGGTCGCCAGGCTGATGATGCCCTTCTCCTGATAAGCGACCGGCACCTTCTCCACTACGCCAGCCTCGTTGATCTTCTCTTCGGTGCGCTGGCGCGTCTCGACGAACAGCACGCCCAGGCGCCGGCCGATGTTGTCGCGGGTAGCCCTCGACATCGCCCGACCGCCCTCGCCGTCGAGCGTGATATTGACCTGCGGCTGCCCATTTTCGTCGTAGCCCGAAGCTGCATTGACCACGCGATCGCCGCTGATCACCACACTGCGCTCCAGCGCCGCGCTCGTTGCGCCGCGATCGACATTGCGAAACGGGAACTGTTCCCGGCCCGCGCTCTCGGCGCTGGCTTCGAGACGAAATTCCAGATTGGCGGTCTTGCCGATGATGCGTTTGGCCTCTGCGGTATCCTGCACGCCCGGAAGCTGGACCACGATGCGATTGCGGCCCTGGCGCTGGACGATGGGTTCGGACACACCCAGCTCGTTGACCCGGTTGCGCAGCGTCGCCAGATTCTGGTCCACCGCGTAATCCTCGCGCTCCGCAATCAACGCGGGGCTCGCACGCAAGCGCAGCAGATAACGCCCACCGACATCCTCGCGTTCGAGCAGCAATTCGCGGAAATCCGCGCCGCCGGCGACTTCCGCCGCGCGTTCGCGCCGTTCGGCGCTATCGAAGGCAGCCAGTACGGAGTCCCCGTCCACGCGCAAGGCGCGATACCGAGCCTCGTTGCCGGTAGCGCGCAACGCGTCGCGCAGCTGGCCAGCCTTGGTATTCAGGTAGACGCCCAGAACATCGGCGGTATCCACTTCCAGCAGGAAATGCACGCCGCCGGAGAGGTCGAGGCCGAGTTTCATCGGCTTGGCACCGACCCCGGTGAGCCAGGCCGGGGTCGTCGGTGCCAGATTCAGCGCCACCACGTAATCAAAACCCAGCGCCTGCTGCACGACCTGCTTGGCCGCGAGCTGCTGCTCCCGATCGCGCAGCCGCAACAAGCCGCTGCTACGGGATAACTCGCTGCCGAAGTGAGGGATGCCCGCCTGATCCAGCGCGGCGCCCGCGGCATCGAGCACTGCCTGGCCCAGGCCCGTGCCACTGCTCTGTGGCGTGACCTGGATCGCCGGATCGGGCGCGAACAGATTGGGCAGGGCATAGACTGCGGAGATCGCCAGTACGCCGAGCAGCAACAGATACTTCCACAGTGGAAAACGATTCATCGCGGCTACGCGGTCCCGGCGAAAGCGGGCGATTATAGGGGAAGCGCCAGCCGCCTCCAAAGGTGGTCGGCGGCCAGGCAGACCAGCATCACCGGATCAGGCATCCGGATCGCCAAAGGCTGCATCCTGTGCGAATTGGTCCAGCCGGCGCTCGGCGATGGCGTCGCGCAGGCTCGCCATCAGCCACTGGTAGTGGCGCAGATTGTGGATGGTGTTGAGCATGCTGCCGAGAATCTCCCCGCAGCGGTCCAGATGGTGCAGATAGGCGCGGCTGAAATTGCGGCAGGTATAGCAGTCGCAGGCTTCATCCAATGGCCGGGTATCGGCCTTGTGGACGGCATTGCGGATGCGCACCGCGCCGGCGCGCGTGAACAGGTGACCGTTGCGGGCATTGCGCGTGGGCATCACGCAGTCGAACATATCGATGCCGCGGCGCACCGCGGCGACCAGGTCGGCAGGCGTGCCGACACCCATCAGATAGCGCGGGGTGGCCACCGGCAGCAGGGGCGCCAGGGCATCGAGCACCTTCAGCATCTCAGCCTTGGGCTCGCCCACCGAGAGACCGCCGATGGCGTAGCCGTCGAAGCCGATCTCGGTGAGCATGGCCAGCGAGGCGGCGCGCAACTGCGGATACATGCCGCCCTGCACGATCCCGAACAGGGCCGCCGGACTGTCGCCGTGGGCGACCCGGCTGCGCCGCGCCCAGCGCATCGAAAGCTCCATGGAGGTGCGCGCGACGGCTTCATCGGCCGGGTACGGCGTGCACTCGTCGAAGGCCATCACCACGTCGGCGCCGAGTTCGCGCTGTACCGCGATCGAACGCTCGGGGTCCAGCTCCACGGCGCTGCCGTCGATGGGCGACTGGAAGCGCACCCCGGCCTCGCTGATCCTGCGCCGCGCGCCCAGGCTGAACACCTGGAAGCCACCCGAGTCGGTGAGGATCGGCCCTGGCCACTGCATGAAATCGTGCAGATCGCCATGGGCGCGAATCACCTCGGTGCCCGGCCGCAGCATCAGGTGAAAGGTGTTGCCGAGCACCATCTGGGCGCCGACCGCGGCCAGGTCGCGCGGCAGCATCGCCTTCACGGTGCCATAGGTGCCGACCGGCATGAATGCCGGAGTGTCCACCACACCACGCGGAAAATGCAGCCGCCCGCGCCGCGCCGCACCGTCACTCGCCAACACTTCGAACTGCATGTGGCAACGACGGCTCATGCCGGCAGCTCCTGCGGTGCAGCAGGATTGCGGGTGATGAACATGGCGTCTCCGTAACTGAAAAACCGGTAGCGCTCGGCGATCGCCGCCGCGTAGGCAGCGCGCGTCGCGCCGTAGCCCGCGAAGGCGCTGACCAGCATCAGCAAGCTGGATTCGGGCAGATGAAAGTTGGTGACCAGGGCATCCACCACCCGGAACTGGTAGCCGGGATAGATGAACAGCGCGCTTTCGCCGGCGTAGGGCGAGACCTCTCCGCCATCCGTCGCGCCTTTATCCACAGCAGCAGTCTCCAAGCTGCTATCCACAGCAGCAGTCTCCAGGCTGCGCACCGCCGTGGTCCCCACCGCGATCACCCGGCCGCCGGCGGCCCGGGTGGCCGCGATCTGTGCGCAGAGTGCAGCGCCCACCTGCACGCGCTCGGCGTGCATGCGGTGATCGCGGATGTCTTCGCTGCGCACCGGGCGAAAGGTGCCCGCGCCCACATGCAGGGTAACGAAGCCGGCCGCCACGCCGCGGGCATCCAGCTCGGCCAGCAGCTCCGGCGTGAAATGCAGGCCGGCGGTGGGCGCGGCCACGGCACCCGGTGCGCGGGCATAGACGGTCTGGTAGCGCTCGTCGTCGAGCGCCGCGGCGGCGCGTTCGAGATAGGGTGGCAGCGGCATCTCCCCGATCCGCTCCAACACCTCCGCAACGTCAGGCGCGCCAGCAAAGCGCAGGGCGTACAGATCGGCGACGCGCTCGGTCACCGTCGCGGAAATGTCGTCGGCAAAGCGCAGCATCGCGCCCGGCCTGGGCGCCTTGCTGGCGCGGATGTGCGCCAGCGCGCATTGCGGGTCGTCGAGCAGTCGCTCGATCAACAGCTCGATGCGCCCGCCACTGTCCTTGTGGCCGTGCAGCCGCGCGCGGATGACCCGGGTGTCGTTGAACACCAGCAGATCGTCGCGGCGCACGTAATCCAGGAGTTCCGGAAAGTGCCGGTGGGCGATATCGCCACTCGACCCATCGAGGACCAGCAGCCGGCTGTCGCCGCGCCGGACGGGCGGATGGGTCGCGATCAGCTCCGGGGGCAGTTCATAGTGGAACAGTCCGCGTCGCATCGACACCCCACGCGAAAAAGGCGCGCAAGGGTAGCCGAAAACTGGCCCGCTACCCAAGCTACCCAAGCTACCCAAGCTACCCAAGCTACCGAATCCATTCGTCCACCCGCCACCCAGGCAGCGGACGGCCGGCTACAGCAGCCGCGCGGCCATGCGTTCCATCTCGCGCAGCAGCTCCTCCAGGTGCAGATCCTCGGGCAGCCAGAGCGTCACCCGGTCGGCGCCCGCAGCCTCGAAGGCGCGGATATCCTCGGGGTCATGCCATTGGTCCTTGATGCCGAACACGGTCTTGGTCAGCGCGCCGTAATCGCGCCCGACCGCCTCGGCAGCCCGCTGGAGCTTGTCGGCACCGATGCGAAACTGGTCCACCGAGGTGAGCACCGGCAGCCAGCCATCGCCCCATTCGGCGATGCGCTGGTAGACGCGCTCCGCGGTGAATCCGCCGAGCAGCACCGGCGGGTGCGGGCGCCGCGCCGGCTTGGGAAAGCAGCGCACAGGCGGGAAGTCGGCGTACTTGCCGTGATATTCGGACTCGTCCTGCGTCCACAACGCCTTCATCGCCAGGATGTAATCCTTGGTCTGGCCCCAGCGGTGGTCGAAATCGCCGCCCAGGATCTCGCACTCGGGGCGATTCCAGCCGGCGCCGATGCCAAGCAGAAAGCGGCCATCGGCAAAGTGGTCCAGGGACGCAATCATGTTGGCGGCGAGCAGCGGATTGCGCTCGGGAACCAGCAGGATGCCAGTGCCCAGTTCGATGGTGCTGGTGGCAGCCGCGGCGCGGGCCAATGCGATCAGCGGATCGGGCATCTGCCACAGGTAATCCGGCGGCGGCGCTCCCGGCCTCACCCCCGGATAGGCATCGCTGAAGTGCACCGGCAGGATGGTGTGGTCCGGCACCCAGTAGGAATCGAAACCCAACTCCTCGGCCTTTCGGGCCACGATCGCCGGATCGGCATCGCGATTCGGCAAAATGGAAAAAACCCCTATTTTCATACGCTCTTCCCCCTGGGGAATGATCCCCTTGCTGTTATAATCACCGCCCACGCCAGAGTGGTGAAATTGGTAGACACGACGGATTCAAAATCCGTTGGGGTAAAACCCGTGCCGGTTCGAGTCCGGCCTCTGGTACCACCCGCTACGGCAGCGGGTCCGCGTTCTTCGTCCGCTCCTTCTTAGCCGTCGCTCCCGCCCTGCCGCGACGGCGGCGCTCGACTCGATCCCACAGCGCCAGGCGCTGGCGGCGCACGATCTCCCGGGCATGAAACAGCGTCGGAACATCGTGCTGGCGGCGGGTGAGGATCACGATGATGATCACCTCCTCCAGCGCGACCCAGATGTGGAACAGCACCACCAGCCGGAACAGCCAGGCGCTGTCCCACAGCGCCAGCAGATAATAGCCCGGCGCCATCAGCACCGCCGACGCCTTGGCCGCCCAGGTGTGATAGCGCGGCAGTTCGCCGAACTTCAGCAGATTGGTCACCACCGGGATCAGATAGAAGCCCATGGCGAGGTAGAGAAACCAGGCCTCGCGCGCGAAGCGCTGGGGCCACAGCCACATCAATCCCAGCACCATCACCGCGTAGGTGGTCAGATCGCCCCAGCTGTCGAGCTTGACGCCAAGCGCCGTGGTCTGGCCCCAGCGCCGCGCCAGATGGCCGTCGAGCAGATCGGTGAACAGCGTCAGCGCCAGCCAGCCGAGGAATTGCTCCTGCCAGCCGGCATGGGCGCACCACAGCAGCCAGGGCGCCAGCAGCAGGCGCAGGGCACTCAGTGCATTGGGCAGATTGAGATTGCCGACCGCGTCAGCGAGCTGCCGCGCCACACTCTCCTCCCACCGCCGGCGCGGCCGCGGCGCGCCGCTGGCGCTGCGCTTCGAACAGGCAGATTCCGGCGGCGACGGATACGTTGAGGCTCTCGACCGCGCCCTGCATGGGCAACTGCACCGCCAGATCGCAGGATTCCCGCGTGAGCCGGCGCATGCCGGTCTCCTCGGCGCCCATCACCAGCGCCAGAGGTCCACGCAGATCGGCAGCGTAGAGACAGGTCTCGGCATCGCCGCTGGTGCCCACGACCCAGACCCCGGCATCGCGCAGCTTGCGCAACAGGCGCGCCAGATTGGTGACCACCACATAGGGCACGGTGGCGGCGGCACCGCTGGCCACCTTCTGCACGCTGGCGGTGATGCCCACCGCGCGATCGCGCGGAGCGATCACCGCCGCCACCCCGGCGGCATCGGCAACCCGCAGACAGGCGCCGAGATTGTGCGGATCGGTGATCCCGTCGAGCACGAGAAACAGCGGATCGCGCCGCTTGGCCACCAATTCGAGCAGGTAGTTCTCGTCGCGCAGCGGTCCCGCGCGACACAGGGCGGCCACGCCCTGGTGACGGCCGGGCGCGAGTCGGTCCAGCTCGGTGCGATTCGCCCACTGCCAGGGGACGCCCTGCAACTCGGCCAGCGCCCGAAGCTTGTCGACGCGTTGATCGCGGCGTTGCGCCAGCAGGCGGATTTCCTGCACCCGGCCCGGATCGGACTTCAGCAGCCCCATCACCGCGTGCATCCCATACATCCATTCGCTGTCGCTTGCGCTGCTCATCTGCCGTTACGGTCTGCCGTGGTCAATCCGGATTCTACCGTCACTGCCGACCCTCAGCGTCGTCGCCCGCGCCCCTTGCGCGCGGTTCCGGTACCACGGGCCTTGCCTGCTGCACCCTTACCTTCCGCACCCTTGCCTGCCGCGCCCTTGTCTTCTGTACTGGCGCCACGCGCCTTGCCACGCCCTGCGGTCTTGCGCGGCGCCGACCGTTCGGCGCCCGGAGCCTCGTCCCCACGCTTGCGGCGAACTCCGCCGAGGCTGTCGATCAGCTCGAAATCCACCTTGCGCTCGTCGAGATCGACCCGCGCCACCTGGACCTCGAGCCGATCGCCGAGCCGAAAGGCGCGGCGGGTGCGCTCGCCGATCAGGCGGTGATGCGCCGGCTCGTGATGGTAGTAGTCCTTGGGCAGGTTGGTGATATGCACCAGACCTTCCACGTACAGCTCCTCCAGCTCCACGAACAGGCCGAATGACGTCACGCCGACCACCACGCCCAGGAATCGATCACCGACGTGTTCGAGCAGGTATTCGCACTTGAGCCAGTGGACCACGCTGCGGGTGGCCTCGTCGGCGCGGCGTTCGGTCATCGAACACTGGATGCCCGCGCTGTCCATGGCACCGGCGTCATAGGGATAGAACTGGCGCAGTTCGCCTTGCTGGGCCTCCGGGTGGCGCCGCAGGTGGCGATTGCGCCCGTTGCCGCGCAGCAGGGCGCGAATGGCGCGATGCACGAGCAGATCCGGATAGCGGCGGATCGGCGAGGTGAAATGGGCGTAAGCGGGATAGTTGAGTCCGAAATGGCCGAGGTTGTCGGGCTGATAGCGCGCCTGACTCATCGACCGCAGCATCACCGACTGGATGATGGCGGCATCGGGACGGCCCGCGATCTCCTTGAGCACCGCCTGAAAATCCTCCGGGGCCGGCTCGTCGCCGCCCGGCAGGCCCAGCCCCAGTTCGCCGAGAAATTCGCGCAGGTTGGCGAGTTTCTCCAGCTGCGGACCTTCGTGCACCCGGTAGAGCACTGGCTGCTTGCTGCGTTCGAGCAACTGGGCCGCGCAAACGTTCGCGGCCAGCATGCATTCCTCGATCAGGCGATGGGCATCGGTGCGCTCGCTGGGCACGATGCGCTCGATCTTGCGCCCGGCATCGAACAGGATGCGGGTTTCGCCGGTCTCGAAATCGATGGCCCCACGCGCCTCGCGGGCGCCGCGCAAGGCCAGATAGAGATCCTGGAGCGCGTCGATATGGCCAACCAGATTCCGGAACTGCGCGCGCACCGGGCTGTCGGCTTGCCCGCGCTGCGCCATCAGCGTCGCCACCTGGGTGTAGGTGAGCCGCGCCCGCGAGTGCATCACCGCCTCGAAGAACTCGAAGCTCTTGACGCCGCCCTGACGGTCGACGCGCAGCTCGCAGACCAGGCACAGGCGATCGACTTCGGGGTTGAGCGAACACAGGCCGTTGGACAGCGCCTCCGGCAGCATCGGCACCACATGGCCCGGAAAGTACACGGAGTTGCCGCGCTGCCAGGCCTCCTGGTCGAGCGCCGAACCCGGGGCAACGTAGTGGGCTACATCGGCGATGGCCACCAGCAGCCGCCAACCGCCGCCGCGCAGGCGCTCGCAGTACACGGCATCGTCGAAATCGCGCGCGTCCTCACCATCGATGGTCACCAGCGGCGTCTCGCGCAGGTCGAAGCGCCCCTGGCAATCGCCGGGACGCACCCGCGCCGGCAACTTCTTGACCTGGACGCCGACCGCCTCGGGCCAGACGTGGGGCAACCCGAAATTGTGGATGGCAACCTCGATCTCCATCCCCGGCGCCAGATGTTCGCCCAGCACCCGCGCGATCCGCCCTGCGGCCTGGCCGTAGCGCGACGGCTGGCGGGTGATTTCGACCAGCACGATCTGACCGGCGTTAGCGCCGCCGGTATCCTCGGGCGCGATCAGCACGTCCTGGCTGATGGCGGGGTTGTCGGGGCGCACGAAATGAATGCCGGATTCGGTGAAATAACGCCCCACCAGCTCCTGGGTGCCGTGCTCCAGCACCTCGACGATGGAGCCTTCGGGACGGCCGCGGCGATCGAACCCGGCGATCCGCACCACCACCAGATCGCCGCTCAGCACGCGGCGCATCTGGCGACTGGACAGGAAGATGTCCGGCTCGCCGCCGCCGGTGATCACGAAGCCGTAGCCCTCGGGATGCCCGGAGACACGACCCTTGAGCAGATTCATCTTGCCGAGCACGCCGTAGCCGCCGGAGCGGTTCTCGATCAGCTGGCCATCGCGCACCATCGCCCGCAGCCGCCGCCGCAGCGCTTCGCGGCCTTCGGGGTCGCGCAGTTCCAGCGTCGCGCACAGCTCGTCGTAAGTCAGCGGCCCGGCGCTCGCCGACAGCGATTGCAGGATGTATTCGCGGCTCGGAATCGGGGCCGCGTAACGCGCCGCCTCCCGCTCCGCCTGGGGGTCCGCCTTGAGATGCCTGTTGCCCATGAATCGCCCTCGTGCTGTCCTGATGCGCGGCCGGCGCAGTATGACGGATTGACAAGGCGAGGGCTGCATCAGTAGAGTGCGGCTCCCGCGGCGCCGACCGCGGATTTCATTGCTGCCCAGGTGGTGAAATTGGTAGACACGCTAGCTTCAGGTGCTAGTGGCCTTACGGTCGTGGAGGTTCAAGTCCTCTCCTGGGCACCATAATCCAAGTGCAAGACTCTCTCCCACCAACAGGCTGCTAACCAGTCATTCCGACGCTAGCGTTGCTGCGCCCAACCGTTCTTCGCAACGCAGTCCTTCCCGTTCTCTTTCAACGCTCCTTCAACTCTTCCATTTCTCCTCCATTCCATTTCTCCTCCATTTTTTCCGCTTCCTTCCTGAGCGGTGCCCAATCGCGCCCGGAAAACCTCCGCCCATCGTCCGGGTCGCAATCGTCTGCACCGCAGGGTTGCGACCCGGGTCCGCACTGCGGATACTTAATCATAAGCCTGACATATGGATTAACCGCCATGGGTATCGACAAAGACAGTCTGGGATTTCTGGTAGCCGATGTGTCCCGGCTGCTGCGCAATGCCTTCCAGCGCCGCCTGGGCACCGGCAATCTGACCTTCCTGCAAGCCCGGGCGCTGGTCTACATCTCCCGCCACGAGGGTGTGCGCCAGAACCAGCTGGCGGAGCTGCTCGAAATCCAGCCCATAACGCTGGTGCACATCATCGATCAACTCGAGGCCCGCAAGCTGGTCAAGCGCACCACGGATACCCGCGACCGCCGCGCCAAGCTCCTGTTCCTGGTGCCCACGGCACAGCCGGTGCTCGAATCCATCGAGACGGTTGTGGAAGAGATCCGCTGCGACGCGATGAGCGGGCTGGATAATGACGCTGCCGCCCAGGCAGTCGCGTCCCTGTACCGCATCCGCGCCAATCTGAACCCCGAGGCAGCCTGACACTCGGGACGGGGTGGAATCGCGGTCGGATCGCCGCGAAGAGCACGCACGACGCCCCAGCGAATGGGCCACGCCCATTCGCTGGGGGATCGGGCAATCAGGTGATCAGGGCGGCCATGGCGGCCGCCCGTTCGGGTCACCAGCCGGTGACTTCCTTCAATGCACTGCCGATGTCTGCCAGGCTTCGCACCGTCTTCACGCCGGCATCTTCCAGCGCGGCAAACTTCTCCGCCGCAGTGCCCTTGCCACCGGCGATGATGGCCCCGGCATGGCCCATGCGCTTGCCGGCCGGCGCAGTGACCCCGGCGATGTAGGACACCACAGGCTTGGTGACATTGGCCTTGATATAAGCGGCTGCCTCCTCCTCGGCGCTGCCACCGATCTCGCCAATCATCACGATGGCCTCGGTC
>DASUDS010000092.1:0-25891 GCA_036275455.1 Porticoccaceae bacterium | reverse complement strand
TACAGCCCGAGGATCGGCCGTTGACCGCGGTGCTGGCCGAACGCATCCGCCGGCTCACCGGCCACGAACCGCCTGGCGATGCCTGGCAGCCCGCGCGGCTCGATGCCTTCTATCGGATGAATTATCGCCTGCTCGACGAGGTCGGCACGGTGCTGGAGGAGAGCCGCGATCTGGGCGAGCTCAAGCGCAAGTACCGCGAGCGGGTGCGCGCCACGCTGCGCGCGCCCGAAGGCTCCAGTCGCGAGCTGGCCGGGCTGCGGGGCTGGGACTTTGCCGAACTGCCGGAGGCCATCGACGTTGCGCGCGGCGGTCTCCAGGTGCGCGCCTACCCCGGCCTGGTGGACGAGGGTGAGAGCGCCGCGCTGCGCCTGTTCGATACCCCGGCCGCCGCTGCGCAGTGCACCCGGTTGGGACTGTTGCGGCTCGCGGCGGTCGCGCTTGCCGATACCCTGAAGTACCTGCGCAAGGAATTGTTCAAGGGCGCGGTGCTGCGCTTGGCGGCGGCCGGGCTGCCGGCGCGGGAGGTGCTGGCCGAGGATGCCATCCAGGCCGCGCTGGAGCGGGCGTTGTTCGCCGGCCGGCCACTGCCGCGAGATGCCGAAGCATTTGCCGGCTGCCTCGCCCGGCGTGGCGAAGTGGTTGGTCTGGCGCAGGAACTGGCGGTACGGGTGCTGGGCTGGTGCGACGAGTTGCAGGTATTGCGCCAGTTGCTTGCCGAGCGCGCCGAGCGTTTTCCCGCAGCAGTCGCCGAGGGGCGCGCTCAGCTCGATTTTCTGCTGCGCCCCTGGTTCCTCCGCGATACCGAGCCGCGCTGGCTGGAGCAGTATCCGCGTTACTTCAAGGCAGCGCTGGTGCGCTTCGAGCGTCTGCCGGGGCAGCTCGAGCGCGACTGCGCTCAGGAGCGGTTGATCGCCGATTTTCTCGGTTGGTGGCAAGCGGCGAGCGCGGATCACGGCGATGTGGGCGAGATTGCCGCGGCGCTCGCCGATTTCCGCTTCCGCATCGAGGAATACCGCATTTCGCTGTATGCCCAGCAGTTGCGCACCCTGGCCCCGGTGTCCGCGCAGCGGCTGGCCGCGCGCCGTGAGGAGATCCGCCGCCAGTTTGCCATTTCCAACCCGCGCCCCTAGAATGGCGCCCCCGCCGGCAGTGCCGGTGGCTCCTTGCCGCACCGCCACCGCGGGCGGCTGATACCCGTGAGGAGAGACAATGCGTCATTATGAGGTCGTGTTTCTGGTCCATCCGGATCAGAGCGAGCTGGTCGGCGCCATGCTTGATCGCTACGTAAGTATCGTCGAGAGCAGTGCTGGTACGGTTCATCGTCGCGAAGACTGGGGCCGGCGCCCGCTGGCCTATCCGATCCAAAAAGTCCACAAAGCCCACTACGCACTGCTCAATGTCGAGTGCGATCAGCCCACGATCGACGAGATCGACACGGCGTTCCGCTTCAACGACGCAGTGCTGCGCAGCCTGATCATCAAGCGTGATCGCGCGATGACCGAGGAAACCCAGTTTCTGAAGGAAGAGCGCGCCGATCGTGCCGAGAAGGACGCGCGCGAGCGCCGTGAAGCCGAGCGCGCCGCACGGGCCGCGGCCGAGGAGGCCGCCACGGACGAAGCGCCCGCAGAAGCAGACCAGGCGGAGGAGGGTTGACCATGTCCAGATTCAATCGTCGGCGCAAATTCTGCCGCTTTACGGCCGAAGGCATCACCGAGATCGATTACAAGGATCTCGAATTGCTGCGGCCCTATGTGTCCGAGACCGGCAAGATCGTGCCCAGCCGCATCACCGGCACCAACGCCCGCTACCAGCGGCAGTTGGCCACCGCGATCAAGCGCGCACGGTTTCTGGCGTTGCTGCCCTACAGCGACAGCCACAAGTAACGGGGAACGCCAGCGGTGCTGGCTCTGGCGCGGTTCATCCTGGCCAGCAGGGCGCGAGCCGCGTTGGTGGCTTGCGCCGGCAATCTGCTGCCATTGCTGAGTCCGGCGACGGTTGCCCTGGTGGCGCTGCGCCATGGCGGGCGCGAAGGGGCCCTGGTGGCCTTGTGGTCCGTGTTGCCGCTGGTGGTAATGCTCTATACCGGAGGGGTCGCCCCGGCGCTGGTGTGGGCTTCGCTGCTCACGGTGGCCGTGGTGATGGTCGCCGCAACCGCGCTGCGCAGCACGTCCTCCTGGCAGTTGGCGCTGCTTGCCCTGGTTGCGGCGAGCGCTGCGGCGGCACTGGGCATGGGGCAGGTACTGACCACGGAAGTGTCTGCCCTGGGCCTCGAACTGAAGGCGATGTTCGTCCAGATGCTGGCGGCGCGCGGCCAGCGTTGGGATCCAGATGCCACGCTGGTGCTGGGGCTGCTGGCCTGGGTGATGGCAGTGAGCGCCTTGGGCGGGCTACTGCTCGGACGCTGGTGGCAGGCACTGTTGTACAACCCGGGGGGGTTGGGCCGGGAGTTCCGCGGCCTGCGCTTGCAGCCCTCCCTGGCGCTGGTCTTGATGGCCGGCCTGGTGGGCAGCCAGCTGGGGCCGGTGAGTTACGCGGCCTGGGGCAATTTGTCGGGTCTGCCGTTGTTCATGAGTGGATTGGCCCTGGTGCACCATCTGGTCGCGGCCTCTCCGCGGGTTGGAGCACACTGGCTGGCGGTGTTCTACGTTTGTCTGGTGCTTTTGTTGGGCCCCTTGGGCCTGTTGTTGACCGGGTTGGGTTTCATCGACAGTCTGATCGACCTGCGTGCGCGCTTCGGGCGTCGCGGTGGCGATCTGGACCGTCCACACAGAGACCGTTGAGCAGCTGAACAATCAGCGAGGTTATTGGCAATGGAAGTGATTCTGCTGGAAAAAACCGGGCGCCTCGGCAATATCGGCGATCGGGTCAAGGTGAAGGCCGGCTATGGCCGCAACTATCTCATTCCGCAGGGCAAGGCGGTCTTCGCCACCCACGAAAACGTGGCTCGCTTCGAGGCGCGCCGCGCCGAGCTGGAGAAAGCCGCAGCCGAGCGGCTGGCGGCGGCCGAGGCCCTGGCCGCGCGCATTGCCGCAGTCGGCGCGCTCACCCTGAGCGCGGTTGCCGGCGAAGGTGGCAAGCTGTTCGGTTCGATCGGCGCGCGCGACATTGCCGATGCCCTCACCGCTGCGGGGGTCGAGATCCCGCGCACCGCAGTGCGGCTGCCGGTTGGGGTGATCCGCGAGCTGGGCGAATTCCAGATCGACATCCAGCTGCACTCCGACGTGACCCAGGAGCTCAGCGTCCGGGTGGTCGAGGAGTAAGTCTTCTCCGAGGCGTTGGCGCCGCCCGGCGGTGGCCCAACGCTGAAATGCCGAATCGCGAGGATGTCGAGATGCCAGCTGCACGGCGAATGGCAATCGGCGCAATCAACCGGTGCGCGCTTGGATCCCGCGCCGGGTCTGCCAGCTTCGCAGCGGTCGTCCGACCCGCTGCGGAGTGACACCAGACGCGTGAGTTGACCCCATGGCGCAGTGGCTGCCGGACGATCTCGGCGATCCGCAACTGCCGCACTCGCTGGAGGCGGAGCAGGCGGTACTCGGCGGGCTGATGCTCGCCAATCAGGCTTTCGACGAAGTTGCCGGGGTTCTCTCCGAACCCGATTTCTTTCTGCGCGATCACCGCGTCATCTATGCGGCCATGGCCGCACTCGCCGAAGCCGGCCAGCCGCTCGACGCCCTCACGCTCTCCGAGGCGCTGAAAAACAGCGACCGGCTTGCCGAAGCCGGCGGCGATGCCTATCTGGTCGATCTGGTCAACAACGCGCCGGGCACGGCCAACCTGCGGGTCTATGCCCAGATCGTCCTGGAGCGATCGGTGGTGCGGCGGTTGATCGAGGCCGCCACCGACATCCTGCGCAAGGGCTACAACCCACTGGGCTGGGACAGCAGCAAGCTGCTTGCCGAGGCGGAGCGGCGCCTGCTCGAAGTCATGGAACATCGCCCGAAGGAGGGCGGTTTTCGCAGTGCTACCGAAGTGCTGCGCGAAGTCGTCGCGCGCATCGACGAGCTGTACCAGGCGGATTCGCCGATCACGGGTCTGGCCAGCGGTTTTGCCGATCTCGATGGCATGACCGCGGGCTGGCAGGACTCCGATCTGGTGATCGTCGCCGGGCGGCCCTCGATGGGCAAGACCGCCTTTGCGCTCAACATGGCCGAGCATGCCATGCTCCATCAGGAGCGGCCGGTGCTGGTGTTCAGCCTGGAAATGCCGGCCAGTCAGCTGGTCATGCGCATGCTCTCGTCGATGGGCCGGATCGACCAGACGCGCATGCGTACCGGCCGCCTCGAACCCGACGATTTCAACAAGCTGGCGGGTGCCGCGGCGCGACTCAAGAATCGGCCGCTGTTCATCGACGACACGCCCGGCCTGAATCCGATGGAACTGCGCAATCGGGTCCGGCGTCAGGTGCGCGAGCGCCGCGATCAACTCAAGGCCAGGCACCCGGAAGTGACCGCCGAGCAGCTGGATCAGGACGCGCGGCCGGCACTCATTCTGGTCGATTATCTGCAATTGATGTCTTCCGCCATGCCGGCCGAGGGACGGGTGCAGGAGATCTCGCAGATTTCCCGCGAGTTGAAAACCATCGCCCGCGAATTTCGTTGTCCGCTGGTGGCGCTGTCGCAGCTGAGCCGGAATGTCGAACAGCGGCCCAACAAGCGGCCGATCAATTCCGACTTGCGCGAATCCGGCGCCATCGAACAGGATGCCGACGTCATCCTGTTCATCTATCGGGACGAGGTTTACCACGAGGATTCCCAGGACAAGGGCGTGGCGGAAATCATCATCGGCAAGCAGCGCAATGGACCGATCGGCACCGCGCGGCTGGCCTTCATCGGCAAAAACACCCGGTTCGAGAACCTTGCACGCGACTATTTTGCGCAGGAGTCCTGAATTGCGCAGGAGTCCCGAATTGCACAGGAGTCCTGAATTGCACAGGAGTCCTGGATTGGACGGGAGCCCCGAAGTGCACGGGAGCGCCGCGCTGTGCGTGAACGATGATCCTTGTGCATCCACTGACCCGAGCGACAACTGAGGCAAGCGGCGTCATGCAAATCTACAACCGCGTTGAAAGCCTGCGCCAGGCGCTGGCCGAGGAGCGTGCCCAGGGGCACACCCTGGCATTGGTGCCGACCATGGGCAATCTCCACGAGGGCCACATGCAGCTGGTGCGGCTGGCGCGCCAGCACTGCGATCGGGTGGCGGTGAGCATCTTCGTGAATCCCCTGCAGTTCGGGCTCAACGAAGACTGGGAGCGCTACCCGCGGACCCTGGAGGCCGACATCGCTCGCCTGGAGACGGAAAGCTGCGATTATCTTTTTCACCCTTCGGAAAAAGAGATATATCCGAACGGAATGGCGGACCAGACCCGTGTTGTCGTTCCAACTATGACTGATATACTCTGCGGCGCCAGCCGGCCGGGCCATTTCGAAGGCGTGACCACGGTGGTTTCGAAGCTGTTCAACATCGTGCAGCCGGACCAGGCAGTATTCGGGATCAAGGACTTTCAGCAGCTCGCGGTGATTCGGCGGATGGTGGAAGATCTGTGCATGCCCATCGCCATCGTGCCCGCACCCATAGCCCGTGAGGACGACGGGTTGGCGATGAGTTCCCGCAATAGTTACCTCAGTGCCGACGAGCGGCCGCGGGTGACCGTACTGTATCAGGCGCTGTGTTGGTGCCGTGATCAGATCGCCGCCCACGGCCGGCGCGATTTTGCGGCACTGGAGCAGGAGGCTCTGCAACGTATCGAAGGGGCCGGGTTCCGGTCCGATTATGTGAGCATCTGCAACGCCCGGACACTGGACCCGGCGGCGCACGATGACCGAGATATGGTAGTGCTGGGGGCCATGTACACTGCGGGCGCCCGCCTGATCGACAATGTCACCCTGACTTTGGGGTAGGGGGTTGAAGACGTGCTGAGCACCATGCTGAAGGCCAAGCTGCATCTGGCTACCGTCACCCAGGCCGAACTCTGGTATGACGGTTCGTGCGCGATCGACAGCGATCTCCTGGATCTCGCCGGGTTGCGCGAGTTCGAGCAGATCGACATCTACAACGTCAACAATGGCGAGCGGTTCACGACCTACATCATCCGCGCCGAGGCCGGCTCGCGGACCATTTCCATGAACGGCGCCGCGGCGCGCCGGGTGCAGGTGGGCGACCGGGTGATCATTGCCACCTACGGTCACTACAGCGAGGACGAGATGGCGCGCCACAAGCCCAAGCTGGTCTACCTCAATCCCGACAACAGCGTGAACCGCACCGCGAACACGATCCCGGTGCAGATCGCCTCCTGAGCGGCGCCGACGCGATCCCGCGAAGGCGATCCGGGAGAGTCGGACCGGGCGCGGTTTGCCGTAGCCCGGTTTAGCCAGGTCTGGTTTCGCCAGATCGGCTTCGCCAGATCGGCTTCGCCAGAGAAGTATTACTCGATAGCTCATTCGACAGCCCGGGGGCAGCCGATGTCCGAATTTCCCGTCTACCCGGTACCCACTGCGTGGCAGCGGACAGCCTACATCGATAGCGCCCGCTATCGGGAAATGTACCGCCGGTCGGTAAGCGAGCCAGATCAGTTCTGGGCCGAACAGGCGCGCGAATTCCTGCACTGGGAGCAGCCCTGGACGAGTGTGCGCAGCGGTGATTTCGGCGCCGGGACCGCGACCTGGTTTGCCGGCGGCAAACTCAATGTCACCACCAATTGCATCGACCGCCACCTGTCCACGCGCGGCGCGCAGACGGCCCTCCTCTGGGAGGGCGACGATCCCGCCGACAGCCGCGCCATTTCCTACCGCGAGCTGCACGAGCAGGTCTGCCGCCTGGCCAATGTGCTGCGCGCGCGCGGCGTCGCCAAGGGCGACCGGGTGTGCATCTACATGCCGATGGTGCCCGAAGCGGTGTACGCGATGCTGGCCTGTGCGCGCATCGGCGCCATCCATTCCGTGGTGTTCGGCGGCTTCTCGCCGGAGGCTCTCAAGGACCGCATTCTCGATGCCGACTGCCGCCTGCTGATCACCGCCGACGAGGGCCTGCGCGGTGGCCGGCGCGTGCCACTCAAGGCCAACGCCGATGCCGCGCTGGCGCACTGTCCCCAGGTACACAGCTGTGTGGTGCTGCGCCGCACCGGCGGCGATATCGCCTGGCATCCCGCGCGTGACCTCTGGTATCACGAAGTCGTGGCGGAGGCGACGGCGGTCTGCGCGCCGGAGCCGATGGATGCCGAGGATCCGCTGTTCATCCTCTATACCTCGGGCTCCACGGGCAAGCCCAAGGGTGTACTGCACACCACCGGCGGCTACCTGCTCCAGGCGGCGATGACGCACAAATATGTGTTCGATTATCGCGACGGCGACATCTTCTGGTGTACCGCCGATGTCGGCTGGGTCACCGGGCACAGCTACATCGTCTACGGCCCGCTGTGCAATGGCGCCACCACGCTGGTGTTCGAGGGTGTACCCACCTGGCCCGACGCTGCCCGCTTCTGGCAGGTGATCGACAAGCACGGGGTGAACCAGTTCTACACCGCGCCGACCGCGCTGCGCGCGCTGATGGGAGCCGGGGATGACTTCGTCACCCGCACTTCGCGCCAGAGCCTGAAACTGCTGGGTACCGTGGGCGAGCCCATCAACCCCGAGGCCTGGAACTGGTATCACCGGGTGGTGGGCGAGTCGCGCTGTCCCATCGTCGATACCTGGTGGCAGACCGAGACCGGCGGCCACATGCTCACGCCGCTGCCCGGCGCCACGGATCTCAAGCCTGGCTCCGCCACGCTGCCGTTTTTTGGCGTGCAACCCGCGCTGCTGGATGCCGAGGGCCGGGAGATCGCCGGAGCCGGCGAGGGCAGCCTGGTGATCAAGGCATCCTGGCCGGGGCAGATCCGCACGGTGTTTGGTGATCACCAGCGCATGCTGGACACCTATTTCAGTACCTATCCCGGCTACTACTTCACTGGCGATGGCGCGCGTCGTGACGCCGACGGCTATTACTGGATCACCGGCCGGGTGGACGACGTGCTCAATGTCTCCGGCCATCGCATGGGCACCGCGGAGATCGAAAGCGCGCTGGTCCTGCATCCACTGGTTGCCGAAGCGGCGGTGGTGGGTTTCCCCCACGACATCAAGGGGCAGGGGATCTACGCCTATGTGACGCTCATGGCCGGGGCCGAGCCGTCCGAGCCGCTGCGCAAGGAACTGATCGACCTCTGTACCCGAGAAATCGGCGCCATCGCCAAGCCCGATCTGATCCAGTGGGCACCGGGCCTGCCCAAGACCCGCTCCGGCAAGATCATGCGCCGCATCCTGCGCAAGGTCGCGGCCAGCGAACTCGACAACCTTGGCGATACTTCGACGCTGGCGGACCCGAGCGTGGTGGACGAGCTGGTGCGCAATCGCCAGTCCGGCTGAGCGGGCGGGCCGGCGGCGGTATGGCGGTGTTGCGGATCAATCGGGCCCATGGCCTGGCGCCCGCGGCGTTGCGCGAGCGTGTCGAACAACTGGCGGCGAAGCTGGTGGCGCGCTACGGTGGCGCTTATCAGTGGCAGGGCAGCCAGTGGCAGGACCGCCAGCCGCAGGGGGGGCAGCGGCAGGGAGAGCAGGTGGTGCGCTATCGGCGGCCCGGTGGGGTCGATGCTGAAATCCATTGCGGCGTCGAGGAGTTGCGCATCGTGGTTACCCTGGGCCCGCTGGCGGGGTTCCTGCGCGGCACCATCGAACGCGAATTGAACGACGCGCTCGATCGCTACTTGCGGCCGGTCTGAACCACGACCAGCCGGCCTGAGCGATGACGGCCCCGATGCCTCGGGGCCGTCGCGAAGCCATCAGTTGCCCGCCGCGCGCTGTCGGGGCGCGGCGGCCGCGCGATCCCAGCGATAGAGCCGCATCGGCGGGATATTGAGAAACTCCACTTGCCGGCGCGGCTCACCCATCACTGGCCGCGCGAGCCTTGCCACCTGCGCGCTGACCTGGTAGGCGACGAAGCGTCCCCCGGGAGCCAGCGCAGCGGCGACGGCGGTGAGGATACGGCTGCCAAGCCCGGGATCCATGGTGGAAAAGGGAATCCCCGAGACGACGGCGTCCGGTGCTGGCAGATGGTGCTGGCGCAGGATATCGGCCAGCTGCTCGGCGCTGCCGAAGTGGGGGATCAGGCGCGTATCCCCGATGTTGGTCAGCAGTTCCTGAAAGCGCGGATTGATCTCGATGCCGACCAGCCTGGCGTCCGGCGCCATGGCACGCAGGATGGCGCGCGTGATCCCTCCGGTCCCCGTGCCCAGCTCCACGATGGTCCTGGCACTGGCGATGTCGGCCAGTGCGACCACGCGGCGTTCCATGTACCTGGAGCTGGGAATGATGGAGCCGACCTGGCGGGGGTGCTTGAGGAACTGTTGCAGAAACACTACCCGATCGTCGGGGGCCTTGGGCGAGCGCGAATTCATTCGGCAACCTCCGTGCGTTGAGCCAGTTATTCTTGGCGCCACCCCGGGCTTTCGCCATCACCTGCTGGAGTGGCGATGGCCGCGCCGTCGACGCCGGATCATTGTTGCCCAAAGCGCGCGGAATTTCATCGCCGCAGCGGGTGGCGACTGATCCCGGACAACTCTCTCCACCCAACTCTCTCTACACGAGGCTCTCCACACAACGCTCTCCACACGACCCCAGCTTCCCAGGCGACTCCGGCCGCATCCGTGCCGGCGGGCTATCATGGTCGGGCACCGGTCGGGAAATTTGCCGTGGCCGGGCCCGTCGTCAATTAAGGAAGCTTCCCTCATGCGCACCTCCGCCATTCGGCGCGCCTCGCTGTCCCCGATTGTCGTTCTGTTCGTAGTGCTGATCGGCGCTGGTGGGGTGCCGGGCTGGGCCGCAGCCGGCGATGGCTTGCCCACCCAGGCCGAGATCGAAGCGCGCATTGCTGCGGTACAGAATGATGATTCCCTGTCCGAATCGCAGCGGGACAAGATCATTGCCGAGCATCGCGCCGCGCTTGAATCGATCCGTGCGCTTGCGGGTTATCCGGAGCGGGTTCGTGAGCTGCGGCGCGAGGCGGCCGCGGTACCGACGCAGTTGCGGGATATCGAGCGGCGCCTGCAGCGCGGTGCAGGGGCACCGGTGCTTGACGACGGGGCTACCTATGAGGTGCTCGATCGCCTGTTTGCCGAGGCGCAAGCCGAACTGAATTCCGCGCGTACCCGAGCCGCCAATGCGCAGCGCGAGGTCGAACAGCTCGAAGCCGCGCCCGTGGAGTTGCAGGGCGAGATAAATGCCGTGCGCGGAGAGCGCGAAACGGCAGACAGGCAGCTGACCGGCTTGAATTCGGCCCGCGAAAAATCCCCGGAACAGCTGGCCGGGCAACTGGCGTTGCGTGCCGAGATCGCGGCCCGGGAAGCACAGTTGGACGCGCTCAATGTGGAGCTGGAAACGGCGCCACAGCGGCTTGAGCTGGCGATCGCCAAGCGCCGCCTGGCCGATGCGGAAGTCGAATGGGGCAGCGCGCGGGTGGTGCGACTCCAGGATCTGCTCGGCGGGCGGCGCGGCGATGTGGTCGATCGAGTGCGTGGTGAGGCCTTGCAGCTCAGGGCGCTGGCCGAGTCGCAGCCGGAACCCGTGGCCCGGGAGACGCGCGCCAACGCGCTGCTGGCCGAGCGGCTTGCAGCCTTGATCGCCAATTCCGGGGAGATCGCCAACGCGCAGCGAATGCTGCACGACCGGCTCGATGAGTTGCGCGAATTGCGCGCCACTGCCGCGGATCAGCTGGAAATCGCGCAACTGGGTGGCGCCCTGGGACGGGTGCTGCATCAGCAGCGGCAGCAGTTGCCCAGCCTGATTCCCGATCCACGGGAGTTGCGCGAACGCGGCGAAGCGCTCGCCCTGGCGCGCTTCGAGCAACTGGAGTTGCGCGCGGACATCAAGGCGCGAGAGCGCACCGGACAGCGATTCGACGAATCCATACTGGCGCTGCCGGAAGAAGAGCGGCTGCTGCAGGAAAAACTGCTGCGCGAACAGTGGGCGCTGGGCGCGGGTCTCCTCGGGCGCCTGGATCGGGCCTACGCGGCCTACATTGCCGACATGACGGCGCTCGATCAACTGGAGCGGGAACTCAGCGCGCTCGCCGGTGATTATGCCGCCCTGCTGAACCGCGACCTGGTATGGATCGCCGACGCGCCAAGACCGTCGTGGACCTGGCCAGTGGCGGTGGTGGTGCCGCTGCTGGCAGTTGTCGATGGCGATCTGTGGCGCCAGTTGCTAAGTGCCTTGAGCGCTGGCTGGGAACGCAAGCCGCTGGCACTCGCCCTGGGTTCGCTTGCGGTGATTGCCGCTTTCTACTACCGCCGTCGGTTGCGGGTCTGGCTGGAGGAATGCGGCACGCTGGTGGGCGATCCGGATCGCGATCGGTTTGCCCCAACCCTGGGTGCCTTGCTCGCAAGCCTGGGGTTGGCATTGCCGGCGCCGTTGGCGCTGGCCTTCGTGGGCCTGCTGCTGCGTGTGGGCGGGGAGGGGTTCGCCTTTGTCGCGGCATTGTCGCATGGTTTGCAGGATGCCGCGGTCGTCGCGCTGGTGCTGGAGCTGGTCAGAGTACTGGGCCGCGAGCGCGGCCTGCTCGATCGCCACCTCGGTTTGCGCCCCGAGTTGCGCCGCCTGCTGGTACAGGGCCTCTACTGGTTGTTGCCGATACTGGTCGTCTGCGCGGCCCTGGTGGGCGGCACCAATGTTTCCGCACAGCACATGGATACTCTGGGCCGAGCCGCTTTCGCGGTTGGTGCCGCAGCCCTGGCGCGATTCATCTGGCGGACGCTGAATCCGGAGCGCGGGCTGCTCTCGGCCCATTTCGTTGCGGCGCGGCGCCATGGCTGGCAGTGGAATCTGCGGCGTCTGTGGTTTGGTGGCCTGGCGCTGCTGCCCCTGGCCTTCGCCCTGCTGGCGCTGGCCGGGTACTACTTCACCGCCCAGCAATTGCTGTTGCGGTTTTGCGCGAGCGGACTGCTGGTGGCCGCGGTGATACTCGGCCGGCAGATTGCGTTGCGGGGCTTGGGGCTGTTCGAGCAACGTCTGGCCCGCGAACAGGCCTTGGCGCGTCGCGACAGCGAGCGGCGCCGCGAGGAGTCAGAAGCCGAGATGGCTGGAGAGGCGACGGTGGATATCTCCGACGCCCCGGGAGTGGATGTCGGTTCGGTCAATGAACAGGTTCGCGTTTTCCTGCGCATTGCCCTGGTGCTGACGCTGGGCGCAGGGTGGTGGTGGATCTGGGTCGATCTGTTGCCGGCGCTGGGGGCGCTGCGCGGAGTCGTGTTGTGGGAGTACGCCTCCGGTACCGCGGAAAATCCTGCCCTGATCGCGGTCACGGCCGCCGGCGTAGGCCTCGCATTGCTGGTATCCGCGATCAGCTATCTGGCGGCGCGGAACCTGCCCGGACTGCTGGAGGTCGCCGTGTTGCAGCGCCTCGAGGTCGATGCCGGAGCCCGCTATGCGGCCAATGCGATCAGCCGCTATCTGATCATCCTGGTCGGTGTGCTGGTGGTGGTGAACATGCTCGGCCTGGAGTGGAGCAAGTTGCAATGGCTGGTGGCCGCCCTCGGCGTGGGTCTGGGCTTCGGCTTGCAGGAGGTGGTGGGCAATTTCGTGTCCGGACTCATCATCCTGTTCGAACGGCCGTTTCGGATCGGCGACACGGTCACCATCGGTTCGGTGAGCGGCACCGTGACGCGCATCCAGATTCGCGCCACCACCATCACCGACTGGGATCGCAAGGAGCTGATCGTACCCAACAAGACCTTCATCACCGATCAATTGGTCAACTGGACGCTGAACGATCCGGTGCTGCGCGTCATCGTGCCGGTAGGCATTGCCTACGGTTCGGATACAGCGCTTGCCCGCCAGCAGCTCATGGAGATAGCCGAGGCCAACCCGCGGGTGCTCAGGGACCCGGCTCCTCAGGTATGGTTCATGGGCTTTGGGGACAGCAGCCTGAATTTCGAGGTGCGCGTGTTCGTGATGGGCCTGCCTGAAATCCTGCCCGCCACCCATGAACTGCACGAGGCGATCGATGCGGCTTTTCGCCGGTGCGGAATCGAAATCGCCTTCCCGCAGCGCGATCTGCATCTGCGCAGCTTGGATCCGCGCGTCGCCGAGTTGCTGCGCGGGCAGGCGCTGCCCGCAGCGGAGCCGCCGCAGGCCTCGGCCTGAGGCGGCGGTGGGGGATTACCTGCGGTCCTTGAGCGGTACGATGGCGCGGCGCTGGGCACCGGTGTAGAGCTGGCGCGGGCGGCCGATCTTGTAGCTGTTGCTGATCATTTCGTTCCAGTGTGCGATCCAGCCCACGGTACGGCCGGTGGCGAAGATCACCGTGAACATCTCGGTGGGAATGCCGATCGCCTTCATGATAATGCCGGAATAGAAGTCGACATTCGGGTACAGCTTCTTGTCCACGAAATAGTCGTCTTCCAGAGCGATCTGTTCGAGTTTCTTGGCGATCTTGAGCAGCGGATCATTGTTGATACCGAGTTCCGCGAGTACGTCGTCACAGGCTTTTTTCATCACCTTGGCGCGCGGATCGAAATTCTTGTAGACGCGGTGGCCAAAGCCCATCAGGCGGAAGGAATCGTTCTTGTCCTTGGCGCGCTTGACGAATTCGCCGATGCGATTTTCATCGCCGATCTCCGCCAGCATTTCCAGCACCGCCTGATTGGCGCCGCCATGGGACGGTCCCCACAGCGCGGCGATGCCCGCGGCGATGCAGGAGAACGGGTTGGCACCCGAGGATCCGGCCAGACGCACGGTGGAGGTGGAGGCGTTTTGCTCGTGATCGGCGTGCAGCAGGAACAGCAGATCCATGGCCTTGGCCAGCACCGGGCTCACCGGGCGGTCTTCGCAGGGTGTGCCGAACATCATGTTGAGAAAATTCTCCGCGTACTTGAGATCGTTGCGCGGGTACATGTACGGCTGGCCGGCGTAGTGCTTGTAGCACATCGCTGCGAGCGTCGGCATCTTGGCGATCAGCCGGTGTGCGGTGATCATCCGGTGCTGCGCATCGTTGATGTCGAGCGAATCGTGATAGAAGGACGACAGCGCGCCGACCACGCCGCACATCATTGCCATGGGATGGGCGTCATAGCGGAAACCGGACAGAAACTGCTCCACCGAGCGGTTCACCATGGTGTGGGTGGTGATGATGTGCTCGAACTCGGTGCGCTGGCTGGCGGTGGGTAGTTCGCCGTTGAGCAGCAGATAGCAGGTTTCCAGGTAATCGGATTTTTCCGCCAGTTCCTCGATCGGATAACCGCGATGGAGCAGGATGCCCTGATCGCCGTCGATATAGGTGATGCCGGATTCGCAGGAAGCGGTGGCGGTAAAGCCAGGGTCGAAGGAGAAATGATCGTGCTGGCCCAGCGGCGCGATGTCGATGACGTCCTGTCCCAGGTTGCCCTTGCGGATCGGCAGTTCGATGGGAGTCCGTCCGGGGATGGTTAGCAGGGCTTTGGGTTCGGTCATGGGTCAGGTCTCCACATCACAACGGCCGGTCGCTGAAAACCGGGCAAAGATCGGGCTCGCGGGCGGGTTGGGAGCCTAACCTTGCGGTGACGGCATTGTCAATTTGACGCCCGTCGTCGCGTTGTAATTGGTGAAAAGATATTTCTATAATTCGCCGCCGCCGTCGGACCGCTTCAGCCGCGCACCATTGCGCGACCTTGGCTGTGCCCCGGTTCCGCACCTCCCTTCCTCTCATTCCTAAGGCAGTGCCGCCGTGACCGACAAGAGACCCGTAAATCTGGATATTGGCAGCATGAGCTTGCCGATAACCGCCTATGTTTCGATCCTGCACCGTGTTTCCGGCGTGGTGTTGCTCGCTCTGGCCGGCGTGGGTTTGTGGATGCTCGATGCCAGCCTCGGCTCGGAAGCCGAATTCAACGCGCTCAAGGCCGTGCTCGCCAGTGGCTGGATCAAGCTGGTGCTGTGGGCGCTGCTCGCCGCGCTGGCCTATCACCTGGTGGCGGGCATTCGCCATCTGGTGATGGACATGGGCGTCGGCGAAAGCCTGCGTGGCGGCGTGCTCGGTGCGCGTCTGGTGTTGGCGATCAGTGTGGCGCTGGTGGCGCTCATGGGGGTTTGGCTGTGGCGGTGAAACCGGTAACCACGTTTGGCCGGAGCGGGCTTTCCGACTGGCTGGTGCAGCGCATCAGCGCGGTGATCATCGCGCTCTATACCCTGGTCATGGTGGGCTATCTGATTACCCACGCCGATCTCGGTTACGCGCAGTGGGCGGCGCTGCATCAGCAGTTCTGGGTACGTCTGCTCACATTGCTCACCGTGCTCGCGCTCGCCGCACACGCCTGGATCGGCATCTGGGCCGTGCTCACCGACTATGTGACCGTGCGCCTGATGGGGCCGATCGCCACGCCGCTGCGATTGACACTGGTGCTGGGTGCAATCGCGCTCATTCTCGCCTACGTGGTGTGGGCGATCGACATTCTCTGGGGAGTCTGAGGCGATGGCGAAAGTGCACACGATTTCCTTTGATGGCGTCATCGTCGGCGGCGGCGGTGCGGGCATGCGCGCGGCGCTGCAACTCGCCCAGTCGGGGTACAAGACGGCGGTGATTTCAAAGGTATTCCCGACCCGGTCGCATACCGTGTCCGCCCAGGGCGGCATCACCTGCGCCATCGCCAGCGCCGATCCCCAGGATCAATGGCAGTGGCACATGTACGATACCGTCAAGGGCTCCGACTACATCGGCGACCAGGAGGCCATCGAATACATGTGTTCGGTCGGCCCCGAGGCGGTGTTCGAGCTCGAACACATGGGCCTGCCGTTTTCACGCACCGAGGAGGGCCGGATCTACCAGCGCCCGTTCGGGGGACAGTCGAAGAATTTCGGCGAGGGCGGCCAGGCGGCGCGCACCTGTGCCGCGGCGGATCGCACCGGGCACGCGCTGCTGCACACCCTTTATCAAAGCAATCTCAAGAATCGCACCGTCTTTCTCAATGAGTGGTTCGCGGTCGATCTGGTGAAGAATCAGGACGGTGCGGTGGTCGGCGTCATCGCCATCAACATCGAGAATGGCGAAGTAGTGCATGTGAAATCCCGCGCCACCGTGTTTGCCACCGGCGGTGCCGGCCGTATCTATGCGTCCACCACCAATGCCCACATCAACACCGGTGACGGCGTGGCGATGGCGCTGCGCGCGGGCTTCCCGGTGCAGGACATCGAGATGTGGCAATTCCACCCCACCGGCATCGCCGGCGCCGGGGTGCTGGTGACCGAGGGTTGCCGTGGCGAGGGCGGTTATCTGATCAACAAGGATGGCGAGCGTTTCATGGAGCGCTACGCCCCCAATGCGAAGGATCTCGCCGGCCGCGACGTGGTCGCACGCTCCATGATCCTGGAGATCATCGCCGGCCGCGGTTGCGGCCCGGATGGCGATCACGTCCTGCTCAAGCTCGATCATCTGGGCGAAGAAGTGCTGCACAGCCGCCTGCCCGGCATCTGCGAACTTTCCAAGACCTTCGCCCACGCCGACCCGGTGCGCGAGCCGGTGCCAGTGGTGCCGACTTGTCATTACATGATGGGCGGCATTCCCACCAACATTCATGGCCAGGCGCTGACCCGCGGCCCGGATGGCCAGGATCAGGTGGTGCCCGGCCTCTATGCCTGTGGCGAGGTGGCCTGCGTCTCCGTGCATGGCGCCAACCGCCTGGGTGGCAACTCGCTGCTCGATCTGGTGGTGTTCGGCCGCGCCTCCGGACTGTTCATCGAGCGCGCCCTGCGCGAGGGCATCGAATTCCGCGATGCCGGCGAGGACGACGTCGATGCGGCGATGACACGGCTCCGGCGACTGGAAACCAATGCTGGCGAACGCACTGCCGACCTGCGTCGCGAGTTGCAAACCGTGATGCAGAACCATTTCGGCGTATTCCGCCGTGGCGACTACATGCGTGAAGGCGTGCAGAAGCTGGCTGCCCTGCGCGAGCGCATCGCCGAAGTGCGGCTCGAGGATCACAGCAAGGCATTCAACACCGCGCGCATCGAAGCCTTGGAGTTGCAGAACCTGCTTGAAGTCGCCGAGGCCACCGCCATCGCCGCCGAGGTTCGCACCGAAAGCCGCGGCGCGCATGCGCGCGAGGACTTCCCGGAGCGCGACGACGACAACTGGCTGTGTCATTCGCTGTACTTGCCGCAGACGCGGGAGGTCGCCAAGCGGGCGGTGAATTTCACGCCCAGGACGCGTCCTGCTTTCGCGCCCAAGACGCGCACTTACTGAGGGGTCCGTCACCATGCTGAATGTGAGCATTTATCGCTACAACCCGGACACCGACAGCGTGCCGCGCATGCAGGACTATCAGGTCGACACCGGTGGCAAGGACTTGATGGTGCTGGACGTGATGGAACTGCTCAAGGCGCAGGATCCGAGCCTGACCTTCCGCCGCTCCTGCCGCGAAGGCGTCTGCGGTTCCGATGGCGTCAACATCAATGGCAAGAATGGCCTGGCCTGCATCACGCCGCTGTCCGAGTGCGTGAAGAATGGTCGCCTGGTCCTGCGCCCGCTGCCCGGTCTCCCGGTGATCCGCGATCTGGTCATCGACATGAGCCAGTTTTACGCACAGTACGAGAAGATCCGTCCCTGGCTGATCAACGAGACGCCGGCGCCGGCCATCGAGCGCCTGCAGTCGCCGGAGGACCGCGCCAAGCTCGACGGACTCTACGAGTGCATCCTGTGCGCCTGCTGTTCGACCGCCTGCCCGTCGTTCTGGTGGAACCCGGACAAGTTCATCGGCCCGTCAGGTCTGCTGCAAGCCTATCGCTTTCTCGCCGACAGCCGCGACACGGCCACCGAGGAGCGCCTTGCGGAATTGGACGACCCGTTCAGCGTGTTTCGCTGCCATGGTATCCAGAACTGTGTGGCGGTCTGTCCCAAGGAGCTGAATCCAACCCGGGCGATCGGGCACATCCGTTTCATGCTGCTGCGCAGCGGTACCTGAAGATAGCGCTCGGCGGCGAATTCCTCGTCGCCGGGCTGTTACACTGTGGACCGGGCGGGCCGCCGGTCGAAGGCGAGGTCCAAATCGGGAGAGCCGATATCTGGAGGTCCGATGTCTGGAGTTCCGAAGTCTGAAGCGCAGAAGTCTGAAGCTCATAAGTCTGAAGCTCATAGGTCTGAAGCCAGGAAGTCAGAAAGCGCCGTCGATAGATTTCGACGCACCTCATATCTCTCGGGGGGCAACGCCGCCTACGTCGAGGGCCTCTACGAAACCTATCTGCACGACCCCAGTGGCGTTCCCGAGCAATGGCGGGCCTATTTCGACGCCCTGCCGCGCATCGACGGGGTAGTGACGCCGGATGTTTCCCACGACACGGTGCGGGCGCACTTTGAGCTGATCGGCAGGCGCCAGGCACGCCCGATCCCCGCGCCCGGATCCGGTGGCGTCAATGTCGAACACGAGCGCAAGCAGGTCCGCGTGCTCGAGCTGATCAGCTCCTACCGCGAGCGCGGTCACCAGAAGGCGCGCCTCGATCCGCTGGGGCTGATGGAGCGCGAGCAGGTTCCCGATCTCGAGCTGGGCTTTCACGGGCTGACGCCCGCGGATCTCGACACCACTTTTCAGAGTGGCCCGCTGTTCATCGGCAAGGATGAAGCGACGCTGCGCGAAATCATTGCGGTGCTGGAGGCGACCTATTGCGGGACGCTCGGCCCGGAATTCATGCACATCACTTCACTTGAAGAAAAGCAGTGGCTCCAGCAGCGCTTCGAGCGCCAGCGTTCGCGGCCCAACTATGAGCCCGAATTGCGCGTGCGCATCCTCCGGCGGTTGACGGCGGCGGAGGGGCTCGAAAGGCATCTCGATTCCAAGTACCCCGGCACCAAGCGCTTCGGCCTCGAGGGCAGCGAATCCTTCATCCCGGCTGTCGATGCCCTGATCACCCGGGCCGGTGAATACGGCGCCAAGGAAATCGTCATGGGCATGGCCCACCGCGGGCGACTCAATGTGCTGGTCAATGTCCTGGGCAAGAATCCAGCGGAGCTGTTCGAGGAGTTCGAGGGCAAGAAGGCACTGCATACCTCCGGTGACGTCAAGTATCACCAGGGTTTTTCGTCCAATGTGATGACGCCGGGCGGTGAGGTCCATCTCGCGCTGAATTTCAATCCTTCGCACCTGGAGATCGTCTCGCCGGTGGTGGAAGGCTCCACCCGCGCGCGCCAGGATCGCCGCAGCGATCCCTCGGGCAAGCGGGTGGTGCCCATCATCGTGCATGGCGACGCGGCGTTCGCGGGGCAGGGCGTGGTGATGGAAACCTTCCAGATGTCGCAGACCCGTGCCTTTCGTACCGGCGGCACGGTGCACATCGTGGTCAACAACCAGGTCGGCTTCACCACCAGCCGGCGCGATGACGTGCGCTCGACCGAATACTGCACCGACATCGCCAAGATGGTCCAGGCGCCCATCTTTCACGTCAACGGCGATGATCCGGATGCGGTGCTGTTTGCCTCGCTGGTCGCCATGGACTACCGCTATCAGTTTCACAAGGACGTGGTGATCGATCTGGTCTGCTACCGGCGCCGCGGACACAACGAGACCGATGAGCCCTCGGCCACCCAGCCGTTGATGTACGAGCGCATTCGCCAGCAGAAGACCACCCGCACCCTGTTTGCCGAGACGCTGATCAGCGAGGGCATCCTCAGCGAGGAAGAGTCGCGCGCGATGCTCGATTCCTATCGCGAGAGTCTCGATCGCGGCGAGTACGTGGCCTACAACCTGGTATCCGAGCCGGACACGGCCTTGTTCGTCGACTGGCAGCCCTACCTTGGCCACGACTGGACCACGCCGGCGGCTACCGGGTACGACCTGCAGAAGCTGCAGGAGGTCGCTCAGCGCATCTGTCATGTTCCCGAAGGCATCGTGCTCCAGCGCCAGGTGGAGAAGATCTACGACGACCGCCGCAAGATGGCCGGCGGTGCGCTGCCGCTGAATTGGGGCATGGCCGAATTGCTGGCCTACGCCACGCTGCTGGAGCAGGGCTATCAGATCCGCCTTACCGGCCAGGACAGCGGGCGCGGCACCTTCTCCCACCGCCACGCCGTCGTGGTGAACCAGAAGGACGCCACTACCCATCTGCCGTTGCAGCATCTGCGTGACGATCAGCCGCGTTGCGACATCTACGACTCCTTTCTTTCCGAGGAGGCGGTGCTGGGCTTCGAGTACGGCTATTCGACCGCGACGCCCAATGCCCTGGTGGTGTGGGAGGCACAGTTTGGCGATTTCGCCAACGGCGCCCAGGTGGTGATCGATCAGTTCATCGCTGCCGGTGAACACAAGTGGGGCCGGTTGAGCGGGCTCACCCTGCTGTTGCCGCATGGCTACGAAGGGCAGGGGCCGGAGCACTCATCGGCGCGGCTGGAGCGTTTTCTCCAACTCTGCGCCGAAGGCAACATGCAGGTCTGTATTCCCACCACGCCGGCCCAACTCTTTCACATGCTCCGCCGGCAGGCGATTCGCCCGCTGCGCCGCCCCCTGGTGGTGATGAGCCCGAAGTGGATCCTGCGCCACCGGTTGGCGACTTCATCGCTGGAAGATCTCGCTGCCGGCGCTTTCGCCACGGTGATTGCCGACCACGAAGTCAAGGCCGATCAAGTCAGGCGCGTGGTGCTGTGCTCGGGCAAGGTTTACTACCATCTCTATGAGGAGCGCGAGCGGCGCGGTCTGGGCCACATTGCCCTGGTGCGCATCGAGCAACTCTATCCCTTTGACGAAGCCCGGCTCGAAGCGGTGCTGCGCCAGTACAGCCGCTGTCGCGATGTGCGCTGGTGCCAGGAAGAGCCCATGAACCAGGGCGTCTGGTATTGCCTGCAACACCATATGCGGGCGGTGATCGGGCGGATTGACAGCAAGCTGTATCTGGGCTACGTGGGACGTGAGGCATCGGCGTCCCCGGCCACCGGGTATCTTTCCACCCACCTCGAAGAACAACAGCGTTTCATCGACAAGGCGCTGGATATCGCGTCGTAATCAGAACCTCACGTCCAAGGAATCACGACTGATGGCTATCGATATTGTCACGCCCACGTTTCCCGAGTCGATTCAGGAGGGCACGATCGCGAAATGGCACAAGCTGCCCGGCGAGGCGGTGGCCCGCGACCAGGTGCTCGTCGATGTCGAGACCGACAAGGTGGTGATCGAAGTGGTCGCGCCGGCCGATGGCAGTCTGCTCGAGATTCTCAAGGGCGAGCAGGCGGTGGTCCACACCGGCGAAGTGCTGGCGAAATTTGTCGAGGGCGCGGCCAGCGCCGGTCAGGGCGCGACGACGGCATCCGTTGCCGAGCCGCCGGCAGCGGGTGGGGTGAGTGGTGGCACAGGTGGTGGAGGAGTCGCCGGACCCGCGGCGCGCAGACTCGCGGCCGAGCGCGGTGTCGATCTCGCCCGGGTGTCTGGCAGTGGTCGCGATGGACGCATCACCAAGGAAGACGTGCTCAATTATCAAGCGCCCGCGGAAGCACCGCGTGCCGTGACGGTGCCGTCGACTGTCGCCCCATCCACTGTCGCCCCATCCGCTGCGATCCCATCCGCTGCGATCCCATCCGCTGCGGCGCCCGAACCGGCGCCGGTTGCAGGCGGGGTGCCGCAGTCCGGTACGCGCCTGGAGCGCCGGGTGCCGATGAGCCGGATGCGGGCGCGCATCGCCGAACGCCTGCTCGAAGTCACCCAGACCACCGCGATGCTCACCACCTTCAACGAGGTGGACATGCATCGGGTGATGGACGTCCGCGCCCAGTACAAGGACGAGTTCGCCCGCGTCCACAACGGCGTGCGCCTGGGGCTGATGAGTTTCTTCGTGAAGGCGGCCGTTGAGGCACTCAAGCGCTTTCCGCAGGTGAACGCTTCGATCGATGGCAACGACATCATTTATCACGGTTACCAGGACATCGGCGTGGCGGTGTCCACCGAGCGCGGTCTGGTGGTGCCGATCCTGCGCGACGCCGATCACCTGAGCATGGCCGAAATCGAGAGCAGGATCGCCGACTACGGCGAGCGCGCGCGAATCGGCAAGCTGTCCATGGAAGAGATGACCGGGGGAACCTTCACCATCACCAATGGCGGAGTGTTCGGCTCCCTGGTGTCCACACCGATCCTCAATCCACCGCAGGCGGCGATCCTCGGCATGCACACCATCAAGGATCGTCCGGTGGTCGAGAACGGGGCGATCGTGATCCGCCCCATGATGTATCTGGCCCTGTCCTATGATCACCGGTTGATCGACGGGCGCGACGCGGTGCGGTTTCTGGTGGCGATCAAGGAGATGATCGAATATCCCGCCAAGATCCTCCTGCAAATCTAGCCATTACCGCTAGCCATCAGCGCTGGCCACTACAGGATGTGAGTCGCTTATGTCCAAGACCTTTGATGTCATCGTGATCGGCGGCGGTCCGGCGGGATACGTCTGTGCCATCCGTGCCGCGCAACTGGGTCTGTCGGTGGCCTGCATCGAGCGCTACCGCAACGCCGAGGGCAAGGGTGTCCTGGGTGGAACCTGCCTCAACGTCGGCTGCGTGCCCTCCAAGGCCCTGCTCGACAGCTCCCACAAGTTCGCCGAGGTGACCGACGGGCTGGCTCAGCACGGCATCGCGGTCAGCGGCGTCAAGCTCGACGTGCCGGCACTGATCGAACGCAAGAATGGCATCGTCAAGCAGCTCACCGGCGGCATCGCCATGCTGTTCAAGGCCAATGGCGTCACCGCCCTGTTTGGCACCGGGCACCTGCTCGCCGGGCGCAAGGTGGAATTCACGGACCACGAAGGCAACAGCGAAATCCTCGAAGCCGGACACGTGGTACTCGCCACCGGCTCGCGATCCATCGATATCCCGGTGGCGCCGGTCGATGGCAAGACCATCGTCAATTCCACCGGGGCGCTGGAACTGGACAGCGTACCCAAGCGCTTGGGCGTGATCGGCGCCGGCGTCATCGGCCTGGAGCTGGGAAGCGTCTGGCGGCGCCTGGGTGCCGAAGTCGTGCTGATGGAAGCCATGGACGTCTTCCTGCCGATCCTGGACCAGCAGATCGCCCGCGAGGCGCGCAAGACGCTGACCAAGCAGGGTCTGGACATCCGCATGGGCTGCCGAGTCACCGCCACCGAGGTGCGTCGCGGCAAGGTGACGGTCACCTATCTGGCCGCCGATGGCGCCGAGCAGAAGGAGGTCTTCGACAGGTTGATCGTCTGCGTCGGTCGGCGCCCGGTCACCGACAACCTGCTGGCGCCCGACAGCGGGGTCAATCTCGACGAGCGCGGCCTGGTGTTCGTCGACGATACCTGTGCCACCAATGCCCCCGGCGTATGGGCCATCGGCGACGTGGTGCGCGGCCCGATGCTGGCCCACAAGGGCTCGGAGGAGGGTGTGATGGTCGCCGAACGCATTGCCGGGCAGAAGACCCAGATGAATTACGCGATCATTCCCAATGTGATCTATACCGATCCGGAGATCGCCGCGGTGGGCGCCACCGAGGAGCAGCTCAAGCAGTCCGGCGAACCCTACAAGGTCGGCGCCTTTCCGTTTGCCGCCAATGCGCGGGCGCTGGCGGCCGCAGCCGGAGCCGGCATGGTCAAGGTGCTCGCCCACGCGGAAACCGACCGGGTGCTCGGCTGCCACGTGATCGGGCCGGCGGCCGCCGAACTGGTGCAGCAGGCGGCGATCGCCATGGAATTCGGCACCAGTGCCGAGGATCTGGGCATGATGGTGTTTGCTCATCCGACCTTTTCCGAGGCGTTGCACGAGGCCGCCCTGGCGGTCAATGGCCATGCCATCCACACCGCGAGCCGGCGCGGGCGCAACAAATAATGCCACCGGCAGTTCCTGTATCGAGCGCAATCACAATCCATTTACCGATCCATTGACCAATGCATCCACCAATCCATTTACCGATCCATCCACCAATGCATCCACCAATGCATCCACCAATCCATCCACCAATGCATCCACCAATCCATTCACCAACGTGTCAACCAACGGAAAGTTGCTATGAATTTGCATGAGTACCAAGGCAAACAGCTGTTTGCCGAATATGGCCTGCCGGTGTCGAAGGGCGTGGCGGCCGAAACCGTGGCCGAGGCGGTCGCTGCCGCTGCCACCATCGGCGGCAACCGCTGGGTGGTCAAGGCCCAGGTGCACGCCGGCGGTCGCGGCAAGGCCGGCGGCGTCAAACTGGTCGATTCGGCCGATGGCATCCGCGCCTTCGCCCAGCAGTGGCTCGGCCAGCGCCTGGTCACCTACCAGACCGATGCCGACGGCCAGCCGGTCAGCCGGATCCTGGTCGAGTCCTGCACCGACATTGCCCGCGAGCTGTACCTGGGTGCGGTGGTGGATCGCGCCAGCCGGCGCATCGTGTTCATGGCCTCCACCGAGGGCGGGGTCGAGATCGAGAAGGTCGCCCACGAGACGCCCGAGAAGATCCTCAAGGCCACCATCGATCCGCTCACCGGCGCCCAGCCCTACCAGGCGCGCGAGCTGGCCTTCAAGCTTGGCCTCTCCGGTCCGCAGATCGGCCAGTTCACCAAGATCTTCCTCGGCCTGGCGCAATTGTTCCAGGACAAGGATCTGGCGCTGATCGAGGTCAACCCGCTGGTGGTCACAGCCGCCGGCGATCTGCACTGCCTGGATGCCAAGATCAACGTCGATGGCAACGCCCTCTACCGGCAGCCGGCGATCAAGGCCATGCACGACCCTTCGCAGGAAGACTCCCGCGAGGCGCACGCCGCCCAGTGGGATCTCAACTACGTGGCGCTGGACGGCAGCATCGGCTGCATGGTCAATGGCGCCGGTCTTGCGATGGGCACCATGGACATCGTGCAGCACCACGGCGGCAAGCCCGCCAACTTCCTCGACGTGGGCGGTGGTGCCACCAAGGAGCGGGTCACTGAGGCGTTCAAGATCATTCTCTCCGACCGCAACGTGAAGGCGGTGCTGGTGAACATCTTCGGCGGCATCGTGCGCTGCGACCTGATCGCCGAGGGCATCATCGGCGCGGTGCAGGAGGTCGGCGTCAAGGTACCGGTGGTGGTGCGCCTGGAGGGCAACAACGCCGACCTGGGCGGCGCCCTGCTCGCCAAGAGCGGACTCAACATCATCGCCGCGACCAGCCTGACGGACGCGGCGCAGCGGGTAGTGGCAGCGGCGGAGCAGCGCGCATGAGCATTTTGATCGACAGCAACACCAAGGTGATCTGCCAGGGCTTCACCGGCGCTCAGGGCACCCTGCACTCCGAACAGGCGCTGGCCTATGGCACCAAGCTGGTGGGTGGTGTCACTCCCGGCAAGGGCGGCCAGCAGCACCTCGGCCTGCCGGTGTTCGACACCGTGGCGGACGCGGTGGCGGCGACCGGCGCCGACGCCTCGGTGATCTATGTGCCGGCGGCATTCTGCAAGGACTCGATCCTCGAAGCCGCCAACAGCGGCGTCAAGCTGGTGGTCTGCATCACCGAGGGCATCCCCACCCTCGACATGCTCCAGTGCAAGGTCAAATGCGACGAGCTGGGCGTGCGCCTGATCGGCCCCAATTGCCCGGGCGTCATCACCCCCGGCGAGTGCAAGATCGGCATCATGCCCGGCCACATCCACCTGCCCGGCCGGGTGGGCGTGGTGTCGCGCTCGGGTACCCTGACCTACGAAGCGGTCAAGCAGACCACCGACTACGGCTTCGGCCAGTCCACCTGTGTGGGTATCGGCGGCGATCCCATCCCCGGCTCCAGCTTCATCGATATCCTGAAGCTGTTCCAGCAGGATCCGAAGACCGAGGCCATCGTGATGATTGGCGAGATCGGTGGCAGCGCCGAGGAGGAGGCAGCCGCTTATATCAAGGCCAATGTCACCAAGCCTGTGGTGTCCTACATCGCCGGGGTCACTGCGCCGGCCGGCAAGCGCATGGGCCA
>DASUDS010000091.1:0-17310 GCA_036275455.1 Porticoccaceae bacterium | reverse complement strand
ACGAGCGCCTCAACATCAACGGCGGCGCCATCGCCATCGGCCACCCCTACGGCATGAGCGGCGCGCGGATGGTCGGCCACGCCCTGCGCGAGGGCAAGCGCCGCGGCGAGAAGTATGTGGTCATCACCATGTGCGTGGGCGGCGGCATGGGCGCGGCGGGGCTGTTCGAGGTGCTCTGATCTCCCGCCGTTTCCGGTCTGGGTACAGGGGGCTGCGAAGCCCCCTTCTCTTGTCCGGTTTCAGACAGATCGAATCCGCTCGTCAAAGCGCCGCGCGCGGCGGTAGGGAAAGACATCGACGATCTTGCCGGCGCGGATCTCGTCCTGGATGCCCCACCAGAACTCGGGCGTGTAGATGTCGCCGTGCAATTCCTCGAACGCCTGGCGGGCGCCGGGGTTGCCGGAGAAGAACAGCCGGAACTCCTCCGGGAAGACGTCGTTGGGGCCGACCGTGTACCAAGGCGCGGCGGACAGCGCCTCCTCCTCGGTGTGGGCTGCGGGCAGGCGGCGGAAATTACAGTCGGTCAGGTAGCAGATCTCGTCGTAGTCGTAGAACACCACGCGGCCATGGCGGGTGATGCCGAAATTCTTGAGCAGCATGTCGCCGGGGAAGATGTTGGCCGCCGCCAGCTGGCGGATGGCGTTGCCGTATTCGTCGATGGCACTGCGGGTTTCCTCCGCGCTGGCCTCCTTGAGATACAGGTTGAGCGGGGTCATGCGCCGCTCGGTGTAGAGATGGCGGATGATCAGCCGGTCGCCGTCGAAATGCAGCTGCGACGGCACCATGCGGCGCAGTTCGTCGAGCAGTTCCGGCGCAAAGCGGTGCAGCGGAAACACCAGATTGTGGAATTCCTGGGTGTCGGCCATGCGCCCTATGCGGTCGTGGCGCGATACCAGCCGGTACTTGTCGCGGACGATGTCGTGGGTGACTTCCTTGGGGTAGTCGAAGCGGTCGCGGATGACCTTGAACACGATGTCGTAGGAGGGCAGGGTGAATACTGTCATCACCATGCCCTTGATGCCCGGTGCGGTGACGAACTGGTCGTGCGAGCGCGCCAGGTGCTGGACGAATTCGCGATAGAACTCGGTCTTGGCGTGCTTGGTCAGGCCCAGACTGGTGTAGATCTCGTAGTCGCCCTTGTTCGGCAGCAATTGCTTGAGAAACTGCAAGTACTGGTGTGGCACCGCCGCATCGACCATGAAGTGAGCGCGGGTGAAGCTGAAGATCACGCTCATCTCGGCGCGGTTGAAGATCGCCGTGTCAACCACCAGGCCGCCGGCTTCGTTGTTGAGTACCGCGAGCACCAGCGGCAGGCTGCGATAGCCATCGAGGATGCGGCCCACCAGATAGGCGGCCTTGCCGCGGTAGAACACCGCTTCCAGCAGATCGAATTTCAGTTCGTGAAAGCGGCTGCCGATCTCGGGCGCGGCCTCCGCGGCGAAGGCGGCGGCGACGCGCGCGGCGTCGCGCTCCAGATCTTCCCAGGGCACCGAAAATTCGGCATCGGAAAGAATCCGCCGAAACAGCATTTCCGCCGAAGGCTGGTTTTCGTAGCGCACGTAAATGCGGTATTCGCCGCTGCTCGCCTGATGCTGGGACGAGAACACATAGATCAGCGCGTCGTCGATCTTGTCGTGATCGTTGATCGCGGCAAACACCGAATTGAAGAAGGTTTCGGCGATCTCGAAATTCGGTGCGCCCGCGACCAGCTGGGTGTAGATGCCCTTGGCCTGGCGCCACAGCTCCAGCTCGGTGAGATCGCGGTTGGTCACGGTGCCCAGCAGTTCCGCCGCCATCCGCACCTTGCTCTTGTAGAGTTCGATGCGCTCCTGGTTGGCGTTCTGCACCGCGTGCCAGTGGGCCTTCTCGAAGCGCGCCTTGGCGCCCAGGGTGAGATTCTGGAAATCGGCGAAATAACTGTGAAAGCCGTTGTAGATGGTTTTCGCCATGCGCCGCGCGGTGCTGTTGTACGGGCTGCCGTGTTGAGTGCTGTACTGACTACCCGGTAGCGCGCCGTGGGGACTGCCGTTGTGCTGCGCGCCGGGTGCGGTGGGCGAGGTCTTCGAGGTCGCCGAGGTGGGCGGGGTGGACAAGGTGGGAGGGTTGGCAGCCGGTGTCACTGGCCCAGCTCCCGGCGCAGCGCCTGGAGACGGCGGTGGCCCTCGGCGCGATCGAGCGGGTTTGCGGGTTCGGCTGCGGGTGCCGAGGGCAGGGCGAGCACTTCGCCGCAGAGTGCGCGCCGGCAGCAGTCGCGATAGACCTGCTGGAATTCCGGCCAGGATTGGCGCTCGGTGCTGTTGCGCAGCCGATCCCAGCCCAGGGCGCGGCCGGCGTGGTAGACCGCCGGATGCGACCAGGTGTGCGCTTCTTTCGGGCTCGGCGCATTGCAGGCCTCACGGTAGGCCGCGCGCGGCGTGGGCAGCCCCAGGGCGGTGAGCTGTTCGTCGCAGGCGGCGAGCACCCGGCTCAGCGTAGGCAGGTACTCGCTGTGCTGGATCAGCTCCCGCGCCGCGGCGAGCAGCACCCCCGACGGCAAGTGGCGCAGGCTCTCCAGCCACAGCCGCTTGGCCTGATCGAGCAGGCTGGTATCGGCGAAGGCGCTGTAGAACTGGTTGTGGTAATTGATCCGGAACAGCGCGAACAGCTGATTGATGGTGTCGATCAGCTCCGCGGGCGGCGGGCTGCGGTCAGCTGGCCCAGCTGCGGTCGCCGAGTTCTTCGAGGAGGTCGCGAGATCGCGTGCTGCCTGGTTGGCCAGGCGTTCGCCGGTTTCCATGCTGCGCTTCCGTCACTTGGTTGCTGAATGCCCACTGGCGTTTGACGTACTGCAGGAACTTGGTGTTCCAGGTGTTGAGCACCGCGCCGGTCTCCGCCCAGTAGAGTGCGAACTCGGGCACCAGCGGTTCGGCAAAACCGCGGCCGATGCCGGCCAGGGCGAGCACGTCGTAGACGTCGGCGTCGGGCCGCCAGTCCGCGGTCATCGCCCGCGGCGTGCTGTCCTTGGCGAGTGTCGCAGTGTAGCGCGCCCACTGGCGGCGCACGTGCTGGACGAACTGGGAGTTCCAGGTGCTCGACAGGGTGCCGCGGTCGCGCCAATAGAGAATGAACTCGGGCACTGCGTCGTCCACGAAGTGGCGGTTGATACCGGCGCGCACCAGGATCTCCACTGCGTCCGCGCCGGGGCGCCAGGCGGCGCTCATCGGCTGCTGTTCGCCGCGCACCTGGCGCGCTTCCTCCTCGCGCCAGCAGCGCAGCACCTGCTTGAGAAATTTCGCTCCCCAGCTGTGGCGGGGCTCGCCGCGTTCGCTCCAGTAGGTGACGAACTCAGGCACCTGTTGCAGCGCGAATTCGGCGGGGATGCCGTACTGGCCGAGCTGCAACAGCAGATCCCGCTCCGGCTGCCAGTCGGCGCGGATCGGCAGCACGCCAGCCGCTGGCGCGGGTCGGGCGGTGGCGTTCGAGCGCTCGTTGAAGGCGAACCGCCAGCGCCCGGTGGCGCTCAGTGGCCCGCTGCCGATCAGCAGCACGCCCTGGTCGCGCAGCTTCGCCGCCAGGGTGCGCAGCTCGGCCTCGCCCCAGAACGGCAGCAGCCCGAGCAGGCTGGCGCCGGCGATCTCGTGCCAGACGAAGCCATTGCGCTCCTCGCCCGGGTGGTGCGCCGTGATTTCCTTCAGGATTTGCAGCAGGATCGCTTCGTGCAGACCCAGGGCGATCGCCACGTGGGGGAAGAACAGCAGGGGCTTTTCGGGGATCAGCGACATGGGCGCCACTGTAGCAGATGGTCCGCCGCGGCAGCCTTTCGCCAAGCTGCTAGCATGGCCGCCGATCTGGCGCGACGACCGACAGCAGAGGGACGCGACGTGGCGAAACGACCGGCCAACGCCTATGTGTGCAGCGACTGCGGCGCCGAGCACGGCAAGTGGCAGGGCCAGTGCGCCGACTGTGGTGCCTGGAACACGCTGAGCGAATTCCGCGTCGCGGCGACGGGCGGCGGCGAGCGCGGCTTCGCCGGGGCCGCCGACGGCCAGGTGACCCGGCTCGCCGAGGTCGAGGTCGCCGCCCAGCCGCGTCTCGCGACCGGCTTTCAGGAGCTGGATCTGGTCCTCGGCGGCGGCCTGGTGTTGGGTTCCTGCGTGCTCATCGGCGGCGAGCCGGGCGCCGGCAAGAGCACCCTGCTGCTCCAGGTGCTTACCCAGCTCGGCGCCAGCGAGCCCGTGCTCTACGTCACGGGCGAGGAATCCCCCCAGCAGGTGGCATTGCGCGCCCGTCGCCTCGACCTGCCGCTCGGCGATCTCGAAATCATGGCCGAGACCGCGGTCGAGACCATCTGCGCCACCGCCCTGCGCCGCGCGCCGCGGGTGCTGGTGGTGGACTCGGTGCAGGTGCTGCATTGCGCCGAGCTCGGCGCCGCGCCGGGTACCGTCTCCCAGGTGCGCGAGAGCGCCGCGCGCCTGGTGCGGCTCGCCAAGCAGACCGGCACGGCGCTGTTTCTGGTGGGCCACGTCACCAAGGAGGGCGCGCTCGCCGGTCCCAAGGTGCTCGAACACATGATCGACTGTTCGCTGATGCTGGAATCCTCCCACGACAACCGCTTCCGCACCCTGCGCAGCCACAAGAACCGCTTCGGCGCCGTCAACGAACTGGGCGTCTTCGCGATGACCGACCGTGGCCTGCGCGAGGTCGCCAACCCCTCCGCCATCTTCCTCCAGCGCGGCGAGGACACCGCCGCCGGCAGCGTTGTGATGGTGGTCTGGGAGGGCACCCGGCCGCTGCTGGTCGAGGTGCAGGCGCTGGTCGATGCCAGCTCACTGGGCAACCCGCGCCGGGTGGCGGTGGGGCTCGAGGGCAACCGGATGGCGATGCTGCTCGCCGTGCTGCACCGCCACGGCGGGTTGATGATGGGCGATCAGGACGTGTTCGCCAATGTCGTCGGCGGCGTACGCGTGGCCGAGACCGGCGCCGATCTGCCGGTGCTGCTCGCGGTGGTGTCGAGCTTTCGCGACCGCCCGCTGTCGCGCGAACTGGTTGCCTTCGGCGAGGTCGGCCTGGCCGGTGAGATCCGCCCGGTGCCGGGCGGTCAGGAGCGCCTGCGCGAGGCCGCCAAGCACGGCTTCACCCGCGCCATCGTGCCCGCCGCCAACGCGCCCCGCCAGGCCCCGCCGGGGATGGAAGTAGTCGCCGTGCGCCACCTCGCCGAGGCGCTTGCGGCCTTGGATGGCTGAACGCTGGTAGAATCCCCGCCGTTGTGGTGCCCGCGAGGGCCCCGAGGGAATTCGGCGCGCGGAGCTGATCCGCGCCATCGAAGCTGTGCCCGCAACTGTACCCGGCGAGCGCCGCCCGGATGCCACTGACTCAGGTCGGGAAGGCGGGCGGTGCGCAGACCCGGAAGCCAGGAGACCTGCCACAACCGCGTTGCGATTCCCCCGGCGGGTTCACCGGGTGGGGCGTCACGCCGTGGCGTGCTGTGCAGCGCAAGGGTTGCATGGTTGCCGCGGCGATCTCCCGCAGCACTGGTTCCCAGTGCCGTAGCGGAAGTTTCGCGGCCGCAGTCGTGCCTGGCTGATCCTGCTGCGGAGATTTTTCTCGATGCGTTATTCCTTTTCCCGGCCGCGCTGTGCGGCGGGCACGCTGTTGTTTGCCCTGACCATTCCGACCGTTGCCGCCCCCCTTGCCGATGAGGTGGTGGTGACCGCGACGCGCTCGCCCCATAGCCTGGATCGCGTCGCGACCACGGTGCGGGTGATCGACGCCGCGCAGATCCGCGCCAGCGGCGCGCACAATCTGTCCGAAGTGCTGCGCAATCTGGGCCCGGTGCAGGTGCGCGACAGTTCAGGCCTGGGCCGCGACAGCCGCCTTGGTCTGCGCGGCTTTTCGACCGCGCAAAACGTGCTGGTGCTGGTGGATGGGCGGGCGCTCAACAACGGCGATCTGGGCGGGCCGGATCTGACCTCGGTGGCGCTCGCCGATATCGAGCGCATCGAAGTGCTCGAAGGCGGTGCCGGCACCCTCTACGGCGATCAGGCGGTGGGGGGCGTCATCAACATCATCACCCAGGGCGCCGGGCCGCGTGGCGGCGAGCTGCGCGTCGGCCGCGGCAGCTACGACGCCGAGCGCTATGGCGCCTGGTATCGGGACACCTTCGCCAATGGGCTCTACTACCGGGTCGGTACCGAGCTGGACCGCAGCGATGCCTACCGCGACGCCGGCGCGGCGAACTACGAGAACTACAGCGGTCGCGCGGGTTGGCGCCATGAGGATGGCGAGATGTTCGTCGAGACGCGGCAGAGCGACGACGAATTCCTGCTTACCGGCGCACTGAGCGCGGCCCAGGTGGCGGCGGATCGCCGCCAGGCCGGCGCCAGCTTCAACGACTATGCGGCCGACAACCGCCTCACCCGTTTCGGTATCGAACAGCAGCTGGCCGAAAACCTGCAATTGCTGGCGAGTTATGGCGATCGCAACGACGAAGTCGTCATCGACTCGGTGTCCGGGTTCGGCACCGCGCTCAGCGGACAGGATCGGCGCGTCAAGACCTTCGATCCCCGGCTGGTGTATGGCACCGATTGGCTGCGCGCGACGCTCGGCATGGATGTCGAGCGTGTCGACTACGATTTCGCGCTCGATTTCGGCTTCGGCCCGAGCGGCACCGAACAGCGGCAGCGCAAGCGCAGCGAGTATCTGCATCTGGTGTTCACGCCGCTGGAGCGCCTGGACCTCCAGGCCGGGTTGCGCCACGCTACACAGGACGTGTCCGTCGCTCCGTTCGGCGTCGATTACGATCAGGGCGCCACGGTACAGACGCTCGGGATCAACTGGCGTGGCGCGCGCGGCCGCTATTACCTCAGCCGCGACGAGACCTTCCGCTTTGCGCTGGCCGATGAAAACGTCGATTTTCTAGGCACCTTCGCGCCGCTCGACGTGCAGCGCGGGGTTGCCTGGGAGCTGGGTGGGGAATGGACCTGGGCGGCGCTGGATGTGCAACTGGCGCTGTTCGAGCACCGGCTGAGCGACGAGATCGGGTTCGATCCGGCGCGGGGCGTGTTCGGCGCCAACGTCAATTTCGACGACACGAGGCGCCGCGGTGCCACCGCCGAGCTGCGCTACCGCGTGGACGAGCGGATGCAGCTCGGCGGCCTCTATACCTACACCGATGCCCGCTTCGTCGACGGCGCCTATGACGGCAATCGCGTGCCCGACGTGGCGCGGCAGCTGGCCAAGCTGCATGCGGGCTACCAGGTCACCGAGCAGGTGCAGCTGTTCGGCGAGCTGGTCCATACCGGCGGCCAGACGCTGGATCTGGCCGGCAGTGCGGAACTGGGCGGCTACACCGTCGCCAACCTGGCGGCGAGCTGGTCGCGTGGCGGCTGGACATTGCAGGCGCGGCTCAACAATATTGCCGACAAGGAGTACAGCGAGTTCGCGACCTTCTTCGGCACCCGGGCCCTGTATCCGGCGCCGGAGCGCAACGTCCTGCTCACCGTGATCCGCGAGCTGTAAACTGGTCAGAGAACAGCAAAAGGAGTAACGCCATGCTTTCCCCTGCCGCCCGGATGCTCGTGGCCGCCATCGCCGTACTGGCATTGAGCCGCCTGGTGCCGCATCCGCCGAACTTCACGCCGCTGGTGGCGGCGGCGCTGTTCAGTGGCGCCATCTGTCGCGATTGGTGGCTGGCGCTGCTGGTTCCGCTCGCCGCCATGCTGCTCGCCGATCTGTGGCTCGGGCTGCACGCTACTTTGGCGTTCGTGTATCTGGGCATGGCGTTGGCGGTAGCGGTTGGCGGCTGGCTGGAAACCCGGCGCCGGCCGCTGCTGCTGCTCGGCGCCGGCACCCTGGGCGCGGTGCTGTTCTTCCTGGTCAGCAATTTTGGCGTGTGGCTGACCCAGGAGCTGTATCCGCACAGCGCGGCCGGCCTCGCCGCCTGCTATGTGGCCGCGCTGCCGTTTTTCACCAACACGCTGGTGGCGACGCTACTGTGGGGCGCGGTGCTGTTTGGCGGCGAGTACTGGCTCGCCGCCCGGGGACGCGGCGCGGCGCGTCCGGTCTGAGCTTGCGCCGGCGCCCCATCCGGCAGCGCGGTCAGAGATCGTAGCCGCGCTCGTCATGCTGGCTGAGATCCAGGCCCTCGGTTTCCTGGTCAGTGGTCACCCGTAGTCCGAGCAGGGCGCCGGTCAACTTGAGCAGGGCCCAGGTGGCGAGCCCGGTGAAGACTGCGACCGACAGGATACCGACAGCCTGAACGCCAACCTGCCGGCTCATGGTCATGCCTTCGGCATAGCCGTGGCCGCTGAGGATGCCCAGTTCGCTGCTGGCGAAGACGCCGGCAAGCAGGGTGCCGAGCATGCCGCCGACGCCGTGGACCGGGAACACGTCCAGGGAGTCGTCGATGCGCAGGCGCTGCTTGATCCATTGGGTGGCGAAGTAGCAGATTACCCCGGCCAGCAGGCCGATCAACACGGCCGCGCCCGGGCCCACGAAACCCGACGCCGGGGTAATGGTGCCGAGCCCGGCCACCATGCCGGTGACGATGCCGAGCACCGAGGGTTTGCCGTGGCGCACCCACTCCATGATCATCCAGGCGAAAGCCCCGGCGGCGGCGGACAGGTGGGTGACCAGGATGGCCATGCTGGCGCTGCCATTGGCGGCCAGCGCGGAGCCGCCGTTGAAGCCATACCAGCCGACCCAGAGCATCCCGGCGCCGGCCACCGTCAGCGGCAGGCTGTGGGGCGGTAGCGCCTGGGTGCCAAAGCCCCGGCGCGGGCCGACGACCAGCGCGGCCACCAGCGCGCCGACCCCGGCGGTGATGTGGACCACGATGCCGCCGGCGAAGTCGAGTACGCCGCGCTGCATCAGCCAGCCGCCGCCCCATACCCAGTGGGCGACCGGGACGTAGACCACCAGCAGCCAGAGCATGCTGAACAGCAGCATGGCGGAGAACTTCATGCGCTCGGCAAAGCCGCCGATGACTAGGGCCGGGGTGATGATGGCGAAGGTCATCTGGAACAGCGCGAACAGGGTTTCCGGAATGCTGCCACTCAGGCTGTCCCTGGTCATGCCCGCCAGCAGCACGCGGTCGAGACCGCCGAGCCAGGCATTGGCGATTCCGCCATCGGTAAAGGCCAGGCTATAGCCGGCGAAGAACCACAGCAGCGAGGCCCCGCAGGTGATGGCGAAGCATTGCATCAGCACCGAGAGCACGTTTTTGGTGCGCACCAACCCGCCATAGAACAGCGCGAGCCCGGGGACCGTCATGAACAGTACCAGTGCCGAGGCAGTGAGTATCCAGGCCGTATTGGCGCCATCCGCGGTATCGGCCAGCGCCGGCGCAGGCAACAGCAGCAACGAGGTCAGCACAGGAGTTGTCCAGCGGAACGAGTTGGCCCGGTGCGGTCTGGATGTCTGTGCGACGGGAGGGTGGTGATTCATTATGGTGCTCTCTTATTTTCCGTCCGTTAATTCGGCACCAAAAAGGTGCTTTTCGGAGCCTGGAAGGCTCTGCGGCAGAGGCAAAGCAAACGATGTGCCGAAATGGTGCAATGCCGCCGGGGCCGTCCAGAATGGCACGGGCTTTCCCGACGGCTTCGTCGCGCGGCTTTCGTTGCCTTGGCGCTCTGCTTACAATCCGGCGCCTCACGGGTAACCGCCCGTGCCGGGGATGGAGGCGGGACATGCAGCAAAAACTTGTCGAAGAACTCGAGGCCGTGCGTGCCGAATTGCAGTTGGCCAACGCGGCCGATCCCGACCTGCTGGCAGTCTTGGGGCGGGTCGTGGAGGACGTCACCACTCTGACCGATGAACGGGCCGCCGACCAGCCGGAGACCTTGCGGGAGCGGCTCGAAGATCAGGCGGCGCTGTTTGAGACCGGGCATCCCCGTCTCGCCAGCGCGGTGCGCTCGCTGATCAGGGCCCTCGCCGATCTCGGCGTGTGATCGATTGGTCGCCGCCATGGCTGGCTCGCGCACCGCTGCCGATGACCGTCACCAGGCCGCTGGGCGCCGGCGTGGTGGCGCGGCGACGATGTTGAGGCCCCCAGGGCTGCGGCGGCTGCTCCTGTGCGGTTGGCTCCTGTGCAGTTGGTTTCTGCTCGGTCTGGCCGGGTGTGCCGGAAGCCCGGACGAAGAGAATGTGACCTGGAACTGCGTGCGCACCACCGACGGCAGCAACTGGGATTGCGCGCAGCAGCGGGTGCGCGGCGGTGTCCCCGTGGGGCCCGCAACCGCTCCGCATGCAGCTATGCCGCCAGCGGCGATCGCCGCGCCGACCGCGGTCGCCACGACGTCGCCGGCCGTCGCCGGGCAGCCGGCGGGTCAAACTCCCGTCCGCACCCCTCCCGTCACACCCCCGGAGGCCAGGGTCGCCCGCAGCCAGGAGTTGCCGGGCTTGCAGGAAGCGGTTGCGGGCATCGAGGCGCTGCCGGTGGCAGCGCCGCCTCTGCGCACCGAGCCTCCGGCAGCACCGCCGGCGCCAGAGCCAGCCATGGCGCGCTGGGAGGGTCAGGACCAGCACCAGCAGACGCGGATCTCGGCTGTGCCCGGGCGCGGCAGCCAGCCGGCAACCTCGGCAGCGACTCTCCCTCAAGGCCAGGATGTGGTCGAACCGCAGGATGTGATCGAACCGCAGGATGTGGCCGAATCGCGGGAAGCGCAGGCAACGTCTCCGGGCAAGGCGCCGGTGACCGGCGCGCAGCCCGGGGGTGATGCTGCCGCTGGCGCGGAGGCGGGAGACCCTGGGGAGCGTTACACCGTACAGCTTGGCGCCTTTGATTCCGTGGACCGCGCACGCGCCTTCATCGTGCGCCAGGATCTGGCTGGATTGCCAGTTGCGCTGGACGCCGTGGTGCGTGGCGGGAAACAGTATCAGACCGTGGTCTTCGGCGCCTTCCGCTCTGTCCGCGAGGCCGAAGCTGCCTGGCAGGAGGTGGCAGGGGGGCGGGAACTCGAGCATTGGGTGCGGCGGCGGGAAAAGTAGAGTGGAAAACAAATGCCGGGTACTGTGATCCCGTCTGAGAGCGAAACCGACGAGTGTTAACAATAACCGGCGAAAACTCCTACAACCCTCTGTATTTTTTTGTGGAATTTGTTAATGTTGCCGCCTGTGGGTTTGGTGCCACGGCGCTTGACGTACGCGTTGAGGTGGCCAGGGCGACTAGAAGCCACTGTGTTGTGCCGAATCAATCGTCCAGGTTATTCGTTCTATATCGTTATCGTTCTATAGGGGAACTGATCATGGTCCACTTCAGCAAGGGAACCAAAGCACTGGCACTGGCCGCCGTTGTCGCACTGGCAGCAGGCTGTGCTTCCAACGCCAGCGTCAAGAAAGCTCAAAGCACCGCCGATGAAGCACTGCGCACTGCGCAAGCCGCTCAGTCAGCCGCTCAGGCAGCAAAATCTTCTGCCGATGCAGCGTCTGCCAAGGCCGATGCCGCACAAGCTTGCTGCAACGACGTGCAGAGCAAACTGGATCGCGTGTTCGAGCGCTCGCAGCGCAAGTGATCCCTGCGGGGCCTTTGTCGTAGGTCCGTAGAGAGTGACTAAAAACCGACCGTGGCAACCCGGTCGGTTTTTTTATGTCCGGGATTTTTTGTCCGGGATTTTTTGTCTGGGATTTTCATGCCTGGATCTTGCCGCCGGCATGAAGCGATGGCGCTGGCTGGGGCCAGTAGCCTCCAGCCGGCGCCGGATCAGTTGCTGGCGAGCCTGCTGTCGGGATACAGCGGTGTGGGCACCCCGCTGGCGGCAGCAAAAATCTTGGGCAGCAATTGCAGGTCGGGCTGCTCGGTCAACAGATGGCTCTGTGTTGCCAGGGCGTTCTGAACCACATCCAGCAAGGCGAGGAAATCGCCCGACTTGGTGTCGTTTTCTCCCAGGGGCGGATGGACCTCGACATAGAGGCGGCCCTGGTGGACCCCGGCCTTGTAGGGCTGGTTGATCAGTTCCACCCGGGTGCCGTTCGGCACCTGGGAGAACAGCGATTCGATTGCCGCTGGATATAGCCGGATGCAGCCATGGGATACCTGCATGCCGACGCCGTAGGTCTTGTTGGTGCCGTGCAGCAGGTAGTCGCCGAAATCGAGGCGCAGCGCGTATTCGCCGAGCGGGTTGTCGGGGCCAGCCGGAACCACCTTGGGCAGCGGATCGCCGTTGGCGGCGTGCTCGCGGCGAATCGACTCCGGCGGATACCAGGCCGGGTGGGCGATCTTCTGAATGATGCGCGAGGGGCCGGTGGGCGACGGCCAGTCGTCGCGGCCGACCCCCACGGGATGGGTGACCACCGACGGCGGGATCCCCAGGCCGGGCTTGGGATAGTAATAGAGTCGCATCTCGGCGAGATTCACGATGATGCCTTCGCGCGGCCCCTGCGGCAGCAGATAGACCGAGGGGATGGTGATCTTGGTGCCGTCACCGGGCAGCCAGGCATCCACGCTGGGGTTGGCGCCGCGGATCTCGTTGTAGCCCAGGTCCAGCACCCGCGCCAGATCGACTAGCGTGTCCTCGTGGCGCGCAGTGATATAGCGCAATTCGCCGATCACGTCGCCGCTCTGGGGCGTGAGGATGAAGGTGCGTGCGTCGGCGAGGCCGGGCAGCAGCGCGCAGCAGACCAGGATGGCGGCGAGCAATGGACGGGGCATGATTGAATCCGTAGCGGAAAAATTGCTGAAGCGGGGGTTGCAACCGCGAATTTTACAATGCTTGCCAGTGGATGTGGCAGGTAACAGCTGCGGATAGAGCAACGTGGTTATCAATTCGACAGGCGACTGCTGAACAGCCAGGTGGCCATGCTGCCCGCCGCCAGAAAGCCGAGTGCGAAGCCCAGTGCCTGCCAGCGCAGGCGGGTGCCCAGGCGGTTTTCGGGCAGGGTGCTGATCAACAGCGGCAGCTCCGCGGGCTTGCGCAGCTGGTGCTGGGGTGGCGCGCTGCCGAGCTGGCGCTGCTCTGCCTGAGCGGCGCTCGCCGCCGTGGCGCGCACGGCATCCCATTCTGCGCCATCGAGCCTGCCGTCGGCGTCGCGGTCGTGGCGAGCGAGCAGGGCGGGATAGTCCCGCTTCCACTGGCGCAGAATCTCGGCCTGCAACCTCCTGGGGTCCGCCAGCCGGCCCCGGTCGTCGGTTTCGAAGTGGCCGAGCACATACAGCGGGTCGCCCTCGACGATGAGCTCCTCGGTGTAGCGATAGCGCGCGCCGAATATCCCGCCCAGAAGCCCACTGGAACTGCCGCCTGAAAGGGGGTGCCGCTGGTGCCCGGTCCAGCGCTTTACCCGGTGGCTGTGCAGCTCGCCGCCGGCCGGCCAGATCAGGCAGCGGCCGCTGCCGTCGTCGAGCACCAGGGGTGCCTCGCTCGCGCCCTTTTCCACCGTGGTCCAGGAACTGCTGCGGCCATTCGATTGATGGCGCTCGATGCGATAGCGCCACCACAGGCAGGGTTGCCCGGTCAGGGGACCGGCGAGCGCCGTGTCACCGGTGCCGCGGGCGATGCCGGCCAGCTCGGTGAAGCCCTGGCTGGCCGAGCGTACCCGGGAGGTGGGCAGATCCGCGATCAGCCGCGCGCGCAACCAGGTGCTGCGCGTGCGCCACAGGCAGAACAGGGTCGCGGCCAGCGCCAGACCGCTCCATAACGCAAATTTCAGCGCCGGCTGCTGGGCGATGCAGTCCCGGCAGAACAGCTCGGCCAGGTCCGTCGAGAAGATCACGCCGCCAACGGGTCAGGATTTGAACAGCGCGCCGACGTTCACATCCGCCAGCTCCGCAGCGCTGAACTCCAGCAGCTCGAAGGGCTTGAAGCCCAGCGGCCGGGCGAGCAGCAGATCGGGAAACTGCTCGATGCGCACGTTGTTGAGGTTGACCGCGGCGTTGTAGAGCTCGCGGCGGTCGGCGATGCCGCTCTCCAGATCGCTGATGCGTCCTTGCAGGTGCTGGAACGACTCGTTGGCCTTCAATTGGGGATAGTTCTCGGCCAGCGCGAACAGTCGACCGAGTCCCGCGCGCAGCTCGGTCTCGGCCGTGCCCAGCGCGCCGACATCCTGCTGTTCGCGGGCAGTGGCGACGCGGGAGCGGGCGGCGATCACCCGCTCCAGGGTGTTGCGCTCATAGTCCATGTACTGACGGCAGGTATCGACCAGCTTGGGCAGCTCGTCGTGGCGCTGCTTGAGCAGCACGTCGATGTTGGCCCAGGCCTGCGCCACCTGGTGCTTGAGCCGCACCAGGCTGTTGTAGATGGTGACGCCGTAGCCGGCGAGCAGCATCAGCGCGCCCATGGCGAGGAAGCTGGTGTCGATTTGCATGACGTGTCTCCATCGCCGTGGCCAGCCGCCACAGTGCCTCGCGGCGGCTGGACTCAGGTCTTGAGGGGCTTGTAGCGCATCCGCTGCGGCTGCGCGGCGTTGCCTTTGCGCGCCAGCAGATCCTCATGGTAGTCGCTGAAGTTGCCCTCGTGGAATACCACCTCGCTGTTGCCCTCGAAGGCGAGGATGTGGGTGGCGATGCGGTCGAGGAACCAGCGGTCGTGGGAGATCACCAGCACGCAGCCGGGGAAGGCGAGGATGGCCTCCTCCAGCGCGCGCAGGGTTTCCACGTCGAGGTCGTTGGACGGCTCGTCGAGCAGCAGCACGTTGGCGCCCTGCTTGAGCGTGTTGGCCAGATGCAGGCGTCCGCGCTCCCCGCCGGAGAGATCCCCGACCCGCTTCTGCTGGTCGCCGCCCTTGAAGTTGAAACGCCCGATATAGGAGCGCGAATTCACTTCATAGGCGCCGATGCGCAGGATGTCCTGGCCATCGGAGATCGCCTCCCACACGGTCTTGCCGTCCTCCAGGGTCGCGCGGCTCTGCTCGACGAAGGCGAGCTTCACCGTTTCACCCAGGGTGACGCTGCCGGCGTCGGGCTGTTCGCCGCCCGAGATCATCCGGAACAGGGTCGATTTGCCCGCCCCGTTGCCACCGATCACCCCGACCACAGCACCCTTGGGAATGCTCAGGCTGAGGCCATCGATCAGCAGGTGGTCGCCGAAGCCCTTGCGCACGCCTTGCAGCTCGATGACCTTGTCGCCCAGGCGCGGCCCGGGCGGAATGTAGATTTCGTTGGTTTCGTTGCGGGTCTGGAATTCCTGGCTGCTGAGTTCCTCGAAGCGCTGCAACCGGGCCTTGTTCTTGGCCTGCCGCGCCTTGGGATTCTTGCGCACCCACTCCAGCTCTTCCTGCATCGCCTTGCGGTGGGTCTCCTCGGCGCGCTGCTCCTGGGCGAGGCGCTTTTCCTTGGTTTCCAGCCAGGCGCTGTAGTTGCCTTCGTAGGGAATGCCGCGGCCGCGGTCCAACTCCAGGATCCAGCCGGCGACGTTGTCGAGGAAGTAGCGGTCGTGGGTCACCGCCACCACGGTGCCCGCGAAGTTGTGCAGGAACTGCTCCAGCCAGAACACGGATTCGGCGTCGAGGTGGTTGGTGGGTTCGTCGAGCAGCAGCATGTCCGGTCGCGACAGCAGCAGCTTGCACAGCGCCACGCGGCGTTTTTCGCCCCCGGAGAGCTTGCTGACGTCGGCGTCCCAGGGCGGCAGGCGCAGGGCGTCGGCGGCCACGTCCAGGGTGTGGTTGAGATTGTGCGCATCCCAGGCCTGGATGATGTCTTCCAGCTCGCTCTGGCGCTTGGCGAGAGCATCGAAATCGGCATCGGGCTCGGCGTAGGCGGCGAACACCTGGTCCAGTTCACGCAATGCATCGACCGCCTCGCGCACGCCGTCCTCGACGTTGCCGCGCACGTCCTTGGCGGGGTCGAGCTGGGGTTCCTGGGGCAGATAGCCGATCTTGATCCCCGGCATCGGCCGGGCCTCGCCGATGATGTCGGTGTCCACCCCGGCCATGATCCGCAGCAGGGTGGATTTGCCCGCGCCGTTCAGACCCAGCACGCCGATCTTGGCGCCGGGGAAGAACGACAGCGAGATGTCCTTGAGGATTTCGCGCTTGGGCGGGACGATCTTGCCCACCCGGTTCATGGTGTAGACGTATTGAGCCATGGGCCGGAACGATCAGGATGGGAATGGGCCGGCATTGTAGCCCGGAGCGCCAGCCCTCGGCAGACGGCATGCGCCGCAGACGGAATGCGCCGCTACTGGGCGCGCCGTTACTGGACGATGCCGAGCGCGCCGCCGTCGATGCGCAGATTCTGGCCGTTGATGAAGCCGGCGCGGGCGCTGGCCACGAAGCACACCAGATCGGCGACCTCCTCGCGGGTGGCGATGCGGTTCAGCGGATTGGGAAAGCGCTTGGCGACGATGCGCGCTTCGATCGTCTCCCAGTCGTCCTCCCAGCCCTCGCGGCGCGCCTTGGCGCGGAACGCCGCTTCCACCTCCGGGGTGCGGATCAGCCCCGGCGATACTGTGTTCACGGTGATGCCGGTGCCGGCCAGTTCCTGCGACAGCGTCACCGCGATGCTCGCCAGCGCGCTCTTGGCGGCGTAATAGGCCGGGCGCAGCGCATTGGGCTGGGTGGAGCCGATGGTGCCGAGCTGGATCACCCGGCCCCAGCCGAGCGCGCGCATCTGCGGGGTCAGCAGGCGGATCAGGCGCACCGCGGAGAGCAGGTTCTTCTGGTACATGTCGAGCCAGGCGGGGGTGTCGGCGGCGTCCCAGCGGCCCTCGTCGGCGGTGCCGTAGTTGTTGACCAGGATGTCCACCCGCCCGGCGCAGGCGAGCGCGGCGCGGGCGACTTGCGCGCAGCCTTCATCGGTACAGAGATCGCCGTTCACCACCTGGGCCACGCCCTGGGCGAGCAGCGCATCGGCGCTGCCTGCTTCGAAGCCGTGGCCGATCACGGTGGCGCCCTCGGCGGCCAGCCGCGTGGCGATCACCGCGCCGGTGCCCCGGTGGCTGCCGGTGACCAGCGCGACCTTGCCGTGCAGACCCAGATCCATGGTGGTTCGCGGCGGATGCCGGCCTCGGTCGATGCGGAAGGAGCGAGTATAGCCAGCGTGGGTGCGGTCAGTCGCCGGTGCAGTCAGTCGCGGGTGCAGTCAGTCGCGGGTGCAGTCAGTCGCCGGTGATGGCTAGTAACCGGTGATGGCTAGTAACCGGTGATGGGAAGCAACCGGTAACCCTCGGCGGCGGTGTTCCAGGACACGAAACTGCCCATCGGCCCCACCAGCAGTTCGGCGCGATCGGCCGCCCCCGCAGTGCTGGCGAGCTCCCGCGCCGTGCCCCAATTGGCGCCGCCATCCAGTGATTGGCGCACCAGGATGCGGATGCGGCGGTCGCGGAATTCCTGCCACGCCAGCGTCACCTCCTGGCCGCTGGCCGCGACGCGGGGATTCATCGCGTAGGCGGCGGGATCGCCGAA
>DASUDS010000090.1:0-25851 GCA_036275455.1 Porticoccaceae bacterium | reverse complement strand
CGGTCTGGCCGATCGCCCCGAATGGGAGCAGCCCTGGTGCGGCGCGTTCGATTTTTCGCACCTCGACGATGCCGCTGCGGCCGGCGTGTTGCGCGCCTGCGCAGCGCGTCTGGAGCCGGTGTTCGTCACCGATTTCATGCGCCAAACCCACCGCTTCTGCGAATCCGGAGTGGCAATTCGCGCGATGCTCGACGTCGGCAGCGTGCATTGCGGAGCCAGTTCCGAGCCGCTGTGCGAACTGGAGCTGGAACTCGATGCCGGCAGCTACGCCGATCTGTACGCGCTAGCACTGCGGCTTAGCGATACCCTGCCGCTGTGGCCGGAGGCGCGCAGCAAGACCGAGCGTGGCTATTGGTTGTGTGGGGCGGGTATCGAGCCTGCCGCGGGCGCGCCCAGGCTGAGCGCCGCGCAGCCCGCCATTGCCGGATTTCGCGAGCTGATCGTGGCGGAAGTGGCCAACTGGCAGGCCGGCGTTCGTCGGGTGGAAGGCGAGGCGAAAGAGGGCGTGCATCAGGTTCGCGTCGCGTTGCGGCGGTTGCGCTCGCTGTTGCGTCTGTTCGCGCCGCTGCTGCCGGACGGATTCGGCAGGCTGTAGCGCGGCCGGCTGGGTGATCAGGCGCGTGAACTGAGCGCTGCCCGGGCGCTCGACGTGCTGTGCGATGAGCTCCTGGCGCCTGCCGAGTACGGCGACGCGGCGTGGTTGGCGGCCCCGCGCCAGCGGCTCGAACGGGAGCGCGCGGCTGCCCGCGCGGCAGCCCGGGAGCTCCTGGTCGCCCCGCGCCAGGGACGAGTGATGCTGGAGTTCCTGGCGGCGGTCTACCTGGCGACCGAGGCGGTGGCGCCGGGATCGCCCGGGCTGGGCGACTTTGCCGCCGTGAGCATGGCCCGGTTGCGCCGGCGCTTCCGGCGCCGATTCGACAAACTTCCGACGGCGGCGGCCGAGCCTTGGCACGCGCTGCGCATAGCCGCCAAGCAACTCCGCTACGGAGTCGATTTCCTTGCGCCGCTGTGGCCCCGGAAGGAGGTTGCGAACTATCGCCGGCGATTGGCGCGCATCCAGGCCGATCTGGGTAGCATCCAGGACCTCGACATCGCCGTGCAACGCCTGCGCGAGTGGTCGGTGGCCGATCCGCAGTATCTGGCAGCCGCGGAGCGGCTGGTGGGACACCATGCCCAGTGCGCGGCGGCCTGGCGCCGCAACGCGTTGCGGCAATCGCGGAAACTGTTGGCCGAACGGTCGCCCTGGAAGCGGTGACTGCAGGCCGGTCGCTGACGGGAGAAGACCTGTGGATCTGTTGTTGTGGCGTCACGCGGAAGCCGAGGCCGGCGCGCCGGACCTGGCCCGCGAGCTCACCGCCAAGGGGCGCACGCAGGCGCAGCGCATGGCGCGCTGGCTGGTGGCGCACGGCCCCCGGGAACTGGTGGTCTACACCAGTCCGGCGCTGCGGACCCGCCAGACCGCGGCGGCATTGGATCGGCCCTGCCACATTCTGGAGGCGCTCGCGCCGGGCGCCGCCGCCGCGGCGCTGCTCGCGGTCACGCCCTGGCCGGATGCCGCTGCCGCCTGGCTGCTGGTGGGGCACCAGCCGACCCTGGGGCAGCTGGCGGCGCTGCTGCTTGGTGGAACGGAGGCCGACTGGAGTCTGCGCAAGGGGGCGTTGTGGTGGTTGCGCAGCCGCTGCCGGGAGGGCCGCTGGCAGACCCAGCTCTACGCCGTACAGGATCCGGCGCTGCTCTAGTCCGGGGCGCCCCACCGGCGCCCTTGCTCCTATAAAATGGCCGGCCCGGCACGTCGCCGGGGATCGCGGAGAGCCACAATGCTGCGCAAGATTCTGATCGCCAATCGCGGCGAAATAGCCGTGCGCATCGTGCGCGCCTGCGCCGAGATGGGCATTCGCTCGGTGGCGATCCATTCCGACGCCGACCGTCATGCCCTGCACGTGAAAAAGGCGGACGAGGCGCACTCCATCGGAACGGATCCGGTCTCCGGCTACCTCGACATTCATCGCATCGTGAATCTGGCCGCGGAGACGGGTTGCGACGCCATCCATCCCGGCTATGGGTTCCTGTCCGAAAACGCGGAGTTCGCAGCTGCCTGCCGTGCGCGGGGACTGTGTTTCATCGGTCCCAGTGCCGCGGTTATCCGCAGCATGGGCGACAAGACCGAGGCACGTCTGGCGATGCAGGCGGCCGGGATTCCGGTGACGCCCGGTAGCGACGGCAACTTGGACGGCCTCGAACACGCGCTCGAGGTGGCCGACAAGATCGGCTATCCAGTGATGCTGAAGGCAACCTCGGGTGGTGGTGGCCGGGGGATCCGGCGTTGCGAAAATCCAGCAGATCTGACCAAGAACTATGAGCGGGTGATTTCGGAAGCTACCAAGGCCTTCGGTAGCGCCGAGGTGTTTCTGGAAAAGTGCATCATCGATCCACGGCATATCGAGGTGCAGATTCTTGCCGATGGTCACGGCAACACGATCCATTTGTTCGAGCGCGACTGCTCGATCCAGCGTCGCAATCAGAAGTTGATCGAGATCGCGCCGTCGCCGCAGCTCAGCGAGGCGCAGCGCGCCGAGGTGGGGCGTCTGGCTGTGCGCGCCGCCGAGGCGGTGGGCTACGAAAACGCCGGCACCGTGGAGTTTCTGCTCGACGCGTCCGGCGATTTCTATTTCATGGAGATGAATACCCGGATCCAGGTCGAGCACACCATCACCGAGAGCATCACCGGCGTGGACATCGTCGAGGAGCAGATCCGCATTGCCGCCGGGTTGCCGCTGCGTTACGCCCAGCACGAGATCGGCCGCCGCGGCTTTGCCTTGCAGTTTCGCATCAATGCCGAGGATCCCAAGAACGGTTTTCTACCCAGTTTCGGCCGCATCACCCGGTATTACGCGCCGGGTGGTCCGGGCGTGCGCACCGATGCCGCCATCTACACCGGCTACAAGGTGCCGCCGTACTACGATTCCATGCTCGCCAAGGTGATCGTCTGGGCCTTGACCTGGGAGGACGCCATCGCCCGTTCCAGGCGCGCGCTCAACGACATGGCGGTATTCGGCATCAAGACCACCATCCCGTACTACCAGCAGATTCTCGAATCCCAGGTGTTTCGCAGCGGCCATTTCAACACCGGTTTCGTCGATGCCAACCCGCAGCTGGTCAACTATTCCGAGAAGCGGCGCCCGGAGGAACTCGCCACCGTGCTCGCCGTCGCCATCGCCGCCCACACCGGCCACTGATTTCAGGGATTCCGATGAACCGAGTGCACATCACCGACACCGTACTGCGCGATGGCCATCAGTCGCTGATCGCGACCCGCATGCGCACCGAAGACATGCTGCCCATCTGCGCCGAACTGGATGCCATCGGCTATTGGTCACTGGAAGCTTGGGGGGGTGCCACCTTCGACGCCTGCCTGCGGTTTCTGAAGGAGGATCCCTGGGAGCGGCTGCGCCAACTGCGCGCGGCACTGCCCAACACCCGCTTGCAGATGCTGTTGCGGGGGCAGAACCTGCTCGGTTACCGCCACTACGCCGATGACGTGGTGCGCGCCTTCGTGCAGCGCGCCGCCGCCCTCGGCATGGACGTGTTCCGCATCTTCGATGCCCTCAACGACCTGCGCAACCTGCGCACCGCCATCGAGGCCACCAAGGCAGCCGGCAAGCACGCCCAGGGCACCATCTGCTACACCACCAGTCCGGTCCACGATACCGCTGCCTTCGTGGCCCAGGGGCGCGAACTGGCCGCCATGGGTTGCGACAGCATCGCCATCAAGGACATGGCCGGGTTGCTCACCCCGGCAGCGACAGAAGCCTTGGTGAAGGGGCTGCTCGACAGCATCGGCCTGCCGGTACACCTGCATTCCCACGCCACTTCCGGGCTCGCCGAGATGTGCCAGCTCAAGGCCATCGAAGCGGGCTGCCGGCACATCGACACCGCGATTTCCAGCTTTGCCGGTGGCACCAGCCATCCGCCGACCGAGAGCATGGTGGTGGCGCTGCGCGACACGCCCTGGGCAACCGGGCTGGATCTGGTGCGCCTGCAAGACATCGCCGCCTATTTCCGCGAGGTGCGCAAGAAATACCACGCCTTCGAGAGCGACTACACCGGCGTCGATACCCGGGTCCAGGTGAATCAGGTGCCGGGAGGGATGATCTCCAACCTTGCCAACCAGCTGCGCGAACAGAACGCGCTGGGCCGCATGGACGCGGTGCTGAACGAGATCCCGCGGGTCCGCGCCGACCTCGGCTATCCGCCGCTGGTCACCCCGACCTCGCAGATCGTCGGCACCCAGGCGGTGCTCAACGTGCTCACCGGCGAGCGTTACCAGAGTGTCAGCAACGAGGTGAAGCGCTACCTGCAGGGCGGTTACGGGCAGCCGCCCGCCGCGATCGATGCCGAAGTGCGGATGCGCGCAGTGGGCAATGCCGAATTCATCGAGGGCCGGCCGGCGGATCAACTCGAAGCGGAGCTGGAGCGGTTGCGGGTGGACATCGGTGAATTGGCCGCGAGCCCGGAAGACGTGCTCAGCTACGCGATGTTTCCGGAAATCGGCCGGCAGTTCCTGCAGGCGCGGCGCGCGGGTACCTTGCAGCCGGAACCCCTGGCGCCATTGCCGGCGGCAGGCGCCGTGGTGGCCGATACCCAGAATCGCGCACCCACCGAATTCAACATCACCCTGCACGGCGAGAGTTATCACGTGCGCATCACCGGCAGCGGTCACAAGGGCCAGCCCGAGCGCCATTTCTACATGGATCTGGACGGGATGCCGGTCGAGGTTGCGGTGGAAACCCTCGATGAACTGATGCTGAGCGGTGGTGCCGAAGGGGCCATCCCCTCCGCCATCAGTGGTCGCCGCCCACGCCCCTCGGCACCCGGCCACGTGGCCACCGCGATGCCGGGCAATATCGTCGCCGTGCTGGTGGAGGAGGGTGCCCAGGTCAGCGCCGGTCAGCCCGTGCTGGTGACCGAGGCCATGAAGATGGAAACCGAGATTCGTGCTCCGATCGCCGGCACCGTTACCAAGGTGCTGGTGCGCAAGGGTGATGCCGTCAATCCCGACGAAACCCTGATCGAAATCGCCGCGGCCAACGGCTGATGGCCGGCCCGCTTCAGCGGGCCCGGCGCGAGCGTTCGACGTTCAGGATGTAGCGCTGCAATGCATTGCCCATCGGCTCGCTCAGGGCCTCGAACTGACAGCCCGCGCGCAGCACCTTGCCCGAACCGGGCATGGTGACCTGGAACAGGTTGCGAACCCGCAGCGCAGCGTCGATCCGGTCGTCCGGCAGGGCGAACCGGCAGCTCGGGAACAGCAGGTTGGCCTGAAACGGCAGCTCCAGTGGCGGCGCCACGATGGCAAGGCCGCCGACGGAGATATCCAGGATCTGTGTCTCCACCCAGTGATTGCGCTCCCGATCGAGTGCCAGCTGGCACAGCAGTGCCGGCTGCCGGGGTGTGGTCAGGCGAAAGAAGCTCCGCCGTTGCAGACGCAGCATCGAGCGCGGGAGATCGGTGGCGAGTGCCGGGCTGCCACCGCGCATGGTGCGGCGCGGTCGCGCGGCATCGAACTGGATCCGCACCTGGTCGAGCGAGGTGCTGACGGCGATATCGGTGCGTCCGGTGAGTCGATCGATCGCTGCGGAATCGCAGTCGAGGATGATTTCCTGGTTGCCGACTTCCATCAGCACTGCTGGGCGTTCCAGCGTCTGGCCGCCGGCATGCAGGGACAGGAAGGTTCCCCGGTCGCGCAATTGGCCCAGGTATCGGGCGATTTCAGGCGGTGAATCGAGCACATAGCGTCGATGATCGTCGCTTTGCAGAAGTTCGAGATGAGGCGCTGCCATTGGTGAGGAGGGTCGATGACCGCTGTCCCGTGGAGAGTCCCGATGATGACCGGTTTGCGGTCGCGGAGCTAGCTGCCGCCGGGCCAGCTGCCGCCGGGCCTGCTCCGGCCCAATGCCTGACCAATCCCTATCGCTATAATCCCGTTGACCATTTCCACCGGGTGCCCGGCTGCCCCGGACACTCCAGCATTCCTGATCATCGGCATTCACCTCCGGAGCCTTCAAATGCGCAACAGCACACATCCCTCCATCAATCTTGCGGAACTCGATTTCGACCCCGATGCACTGCGCGCCAAGTACCGCGAAGAGCGGGATAAGCGGATTCGCCCCGAAGGATCATCACAATATCAAGAAGTTACCGGAGATTTCTCAAAATATATCGATGATCCATACATTGAGGCGTCCATTGAACGAGCACCCCTCAGCGATGCGGTGGAAGTCGTCATCGTCGGCGGCGGCTTCGGCGGCCTGCTGGCGGGAGCCCGGTTACGCGAGGCTGGCATCCACGACATCCGCATCATCGAGAAGGGAGGGGATTTCGGCGGTACCTGGTACTGGAACCGCTACCCCGGCGCCCAGTGCGATGTGGAATCCTACGTCTACCTGCCGCTTTGCGAGGAACTCGGCTACATCCCCAGGGAGAAGTACTCGTACGCCCCCGAGATTCTCGAACACAGCAAGGCCATTGCCCGGCACTACAACCTGTACGAAAACGCCTGCCTGCAAACCGAAATCACCGCCATGACCTGGGACGAAACCAGCGCCCGGTGGATCATCGAAACCAACCGTGGCGACCGCATCAAGGCGCACTATGTGGTGATGTCGAACGGCCCGCTGAACCGGCCCAAGTTGCCCGGGATTCCAGGCATCTCCCGCTTCAGGGGCCATACCTTTCACACCAGTCGCTGGGATTACGATTACACCGGCGGCGATTCCACCGGCAATCTGGTGAAACTCCGCGACAAGCGCGTCGGCATCATCGGCACCGGCGCCACGGCGATCCAGTGCATCCCCCATCTGGGCGCGGCGGCCAAGCACCTCTATGTGTTTCAGCGCACCCCGTCGTCGGTGGATGTGCGCGCCAATCGCCCCACGGATCAGGACTGGGTCAAGAGCCTTAAGCCGGGCTGGCAGCAGGAACGCATGGACAACTTCAATATCCTGACCTCCGGCGGCGACGTCGATGTCGATCTGGTCGCCGACGGCTGGACGGAGATTTTTCGCGACCTGTCGGGGCCGAATCAGCGCAAGTTGAACCCGAACATGAGCCCCGCGGAAATCGCCGCGCGCATGGAAATCGCCGATTTCAGGAAGATGAATCAGGTCCGGGCCCGGGTCGACAGCATCGTCAAGGATCCGCAAACCGCCGCCGCGCTGAAGCCGTGGTACCGGCAGTTCTGCAAGCGCCCGGGCTTTCATGACGAATATTTGCAGACCTACAACCGGCCCAACGTCACGCTGGTGGATACCGATGGCAAGGGCGTCGACCGGATCACCGAGACCAGTGTGGTGGTGGCCGGCAAGGAGTATGCGGTGGACTGCCTGATCTTCGCGACCGGCTTTGAAGTCGGGACCAACTACACGCAGCAGTCCGGCTACGACCTCGTTGGCCGCGACGGGCTGCGCCTCAGCCAGAAGTGGGCCCAGGGACTGGCGACCTTCCATGGCCTGTATGCGCGAGGTTTCCCCAACTGCTTCACCATGGGGCTGACCCAGACCGGATTCACCACCAGCATTCCCCATGCGCTGAACGAGCAGGCGAAGCATCTGAGCTATGTGCTCAAGCAGTGCCTGGACCAGGGGGTGCGCACTCTGGAGGCGACCCAGGCCGCAGAGGACGATTGGGTGGCCACCATCCGGCGCCTGGCGCATCTGGGCAAGCGCTTCTACGCCGAATGCACCCCCGGTTACTACAATGAGGAAGGCAAGGAGGGCGGAGAGGGCTTCTTCAGCAATCAATATGGCGGCGGCGCCCCCGAGTTCTTCGCCCTCCTGGAGAGCTGGCGCAACGAGGGCAGCCTGCAAGGGCTGGAACTGAAGAAGTAGCTCAAGAAGAAGCAGGTGAAGAAGTAGCCCTGCCCGCCGTGGCCGCTATTCCGGAAGGCAGGTGTTCCGGAAGGCAGGTGTTCCGGAAAGCGGGTGTTCCGGACGCCGGCCCTCAGCCTGACCTGAGCGGCGCCCGGTCACGGCGTCAGGCAGGTGCGTTGTCGGATTCCGTGGCCGGTTCGGATTCGGGAATGCGGCTCGCCAGCACCTTGTCGATGCGGCGGCCGTCGAGATCCACCACTTCGAGCCGCCACTGCTCCCACCTGCTCACGTCGCCGGTGTGGGGTACTCGCCCGAGGAGCCACATCATCATGCCGCTCAGGGTGTGGAAGTGGTTCTTGTCCTCTTCGGGGACGCTCTTGAGCTCCAAGCGGTCCTTTAGCTCCGGCACCGGAATCATGCCGTCGAGCAGCCAGGAGCCATCCTCGCGCTGCACTGCCCAGGCCTCGTCCTGATCCCAGGACTCGAACTCCCCGGTGACGGCTTCGAGCACGTCCTGCAGGGTCGCCAGACCCTGAATCTCGCCATATTCGTCTACCACGAAGGCGAGCTGTGCGTGGGAGACGCGGAAGTGGTCGAGCAGCTCCATCCCGGTCAGGGATTCCGGCACATAGGTGGGCGGGGTCAGGCCTCGCTCGATATCGATGGTGCCGCCGCTCAGGGTCTGGTGGACGATCTGCTTGGCGGAGATCAGGCCCAGGATATCGCCGAGCCCGCCACGGCACACCGGAAACCGGGAATGGGCGGAGGCGGCGATGCGCGCGAGGTTTTCTTCCAGCGGCCGCTCCACGTCCAGCCACTGGATGTCGGCACGCGGCACCATCAGCGAGCCGATCTGGCGCTCGTCGAGACGGAACACGTTGCGCACCATCTGGTGCTCGCTCTTTTCGATGACGCCCGCTTCCGAGCCCTCTTCGAGCAGGGCGTGGATTTCCTCCTCGGTAACCAGGCTGGCGCCCAGATCCTGATGGCCCATGAGGCGCAGGATGAAATGCGTCGACAGGCTGAGCAGATGCACGAACGGCCGGGTGAGCAGCGCCAGAGCGCGCATCGGTCGCGCCACCAGCCGTGCGATCCGCTCGGGATTGAGCTGGGCGATACGCTTGGGTACCAGCTCGCCGGCGACAATGGAGAAATAGGTCACCACGATCACCACCAGGGCGGTGGCGCCGATCTCGCTGGTTTGCTGCTCGAGCCCTACGGTTTGCAGCCAGACCGCGAAGGGAGCGGCCAGGGCCGATTCGCCCACGATGCCGTTGAGGATGCCGATCGAGGTGATGCCGATCTGCACCGTGGAGAGGAATTTGGTCGGTTCCGTGCCCAGTTCGATGGCGGCGGCAGCGCCGCCATCGCCCTCTTCCGCGAGTCGGGTGAGGCGCGCGCGGCGCGCTGCCACCAGCGCGATTTCCGACATGGCAAAAGCGCCATTGAGCAGAATCAGGGCCGCGAGAATCAGGATTTCCATGATGGGTCCAGGAATGGTGGGAGCAGGGATGGCGCGTCCAGGAGCAACTGTTTCGCATCCATCGATGGGCCAGTGACAGATAAAGGGCTGGGCGCAAGCCGGCAGTCGGTAGCCGGCTTGAATCGTGGGGGAGGCCGTTCGCTGTCGGGCGGCGAGTCGGGCATGGCCGGCAGGGTAGTCAAGGCCGGGGAGGTGGGCATGGTAAGGGAGGCGGGCATGGTCAGAGTGACTGCGCACGTTCCTGTGGACTGAGAATGCGCTCGCTGCTGCCCAGGCGGTGCGCGTAAATCGCCGAAAAAGCCAGGACGTTCTGCACGTAGTTGCGCGTTTCCAGAAAGGGTATCGCCTCGATCCAGGCATCGAAGGGCAGGCGCCCGTCGCTGCGCGCCAGCCACTGCCGGACGCGGCCGGGTCCGGCATTGTAGGCGGCGGTGGCCAGGATGCGGTTGTCGTGGAATCGCGTGAGCATGTCGCGGTAATAGCGCGTGCCCAGACGGATGTTCATTGCCGGGTCGAGCAGTTGGTGCTTGCCCTGGTAGTTCAGTCCATGGCGTTGCGCGACCTCGGCCGCGGTGGCCGGCATCAATTGCATCAGGCCGCGGGCGCCGGCGGGGGAGAGCGCGTCGGCACGAAAGGCGCTTTCCTGTCGGGTGATCGCAAATACCAGTGGCATTGGCAAGCGGGTGGCGCTGGCCTGCGCGGCAAAATCCTGCTGGTGCAGAACCGGGAAGCGTGCCTCGAGGTCGTCCCACTGGCTCGCCTTGATCATCGCCAGAATCGCCTGATGGTGCCAGCCCCAGCGCAGCGCCAGGCGTCCGGCGAGGTCCCATCCGGATTCGTCGAGTGGCTGTGTGGCGCGCCACCACTCCCGCGCGGCGTCCAGTTCCTGGCCGTGGTAGCGCAGTTCGCGGATGCGCTGAAACGCCGGCTGCTCGGCAAAGGCGAGCACGGCGCTTTCGGAAGGCACGGTGGCGCGCGGCGCCATCTGGTACGGGTGGCCCAGCCAGTCGCTGGCGACGAACCCGTAGAAGCTGCGCTGCTGCGCTACCTCCGTGAACGCCGCCCGCTCATCGCTACCTTGGCCGGTCAGGATCCGCGCCCGGGCCGCCCAGTAGCGCCACTGGGGTGCATCCCGCAGGGTTGGCGGCAGGGCGCGGATCGCGGAATCCAGCGCAGGCCAGTTGCCGGCGGCGATGTGGCGCCGCACCAGCCACTCGTGGAAGTTGCTGTCGAGGAGCTCGCCCCGCGTCTGCAACAGCGTCGCCAGGGCCGCGTCGCGACCCTGTTCGTACAGTCCCCTGGCGATGGCGGCGGTGACCTGGGCACGGGTGGCGACAGGGAAGGCGCGAGCACGATCCTGGTGGTTCCAGCGGTCCAGCGCGGTGGGTGCGTCGGATTGCACGCTGCGGATGATGGCGAGCGCGATCAGTTCGTTCACTTCTGTATCCGGCTCCGGAAACAGCCGCGCTTGGTCGAGCAGATCGGCGTCGCGGTAGAGTGCCAGATAGCGTTGTGCCAGCGACTGCTTGTCGGGAGCTGTCAGGTACTTCTGCTGAAGGTGGCTGGCCAGGCGCAACTGGCCGGCGCGTACCGCCAGGGCGAAACGCCGCCAGGCGATTTCCGGGGTGATGGCTCCGCTGCGCTGGAGCAGTGCGAACAGGGGGTCGCACTCCTTTGGCTGGGAAGTGGCGACATTCCACAGCGCCAAACCGGCGCTGGTAGCTTCGGTCTGGAAGCCGCCGTGGTAGCGGGCTTCCTGATACCGGCAGTCCAGTGCCGTGGTGCGTACGCTGGGCGCATAGTGCTCGCGAAACGCCGTCCAGTCGCGTTGGGCGTAGAACTCGCCGAGCAGCCGGACGCGCAGGCGGTTGGCCAGCGGCATGTCGCCCAGGGTGGCGAGAAAACGGTCGATGCGCTCGCGGTTGCGCGCATAGGGAGCGGTGCGCAAGGGCTCGAATTCGAGATAGGGGTGCAGCGGATAGTCGCGTAACTGGTCGGCGAGACGCGCAAAGGTGTCGAGGTGGCCAGTCTCCCAGGCCAAGCGGGCGCTCTGATACTGGCGCCGTTGCTCATCCAGCCGGTCGTTGCCGGTGGCCGCGCCGACCATCCCCGCGAGTGCCAGGCCGCATAACCACCGGAACAGGCGGAGGACTGGGGCACCGAGCCGGGGCCGTGAGGTCATGGTGGGTAAGAGATATCCGGTCGAATCAGCCGCTCGCCTTTTCCGGCTGGATGCGCACCGCGAGCACGTCGCAGGTCGCGCCATGGAGTACGCCATTGGCGGTGGAGCCGAACACCAGCGCCAGACCATGGCGGCCGTAGCTGCCCACCACTGCGAGATCGACGCCGTTTTCCCGGGCGAAACGGTGCATTTCGTAGGCGGGCTGTCCGATAAGAATGTGGCATTGCACATTGCGTAGCGAGCTTTCCGCGGCAAGTTCGCGCAAGCGCTCCCGGGCCCTTGCTTCGAGATTGACCTGAAGCTGGCCCAGATCCATCGGGATATCCCCGCCATAGGCGAATGACAGGGGCTCCTGAACATGTACCAGGGAGATCCGGGCGTCACTGGCGGCCAGCAGTTCGTCCACGCGGCGCATGACCTGGCGTGATTCGGGGGCAAGGTCCAGGCCCACCAGAACGTGTTGGTAAACGGCCATTCATCAGCCTCGGTGTCGGATTTCACTGGCAGTGTAGCGGCTTGGCGATGGTGCGCAATAGCGCGACTGCGCGGCACTGTGGTGGCGAGCGATGGCTTGACCCCTCCGGGGCGACCCCTTATATATGCTCGCCTGCAACGGACAGGGTTGTCCGGATTTTTCAAGCAAATTGGCGGATTTAATGGGCAAGTCTTTGGTTATAGTGGAATCGCCGGCCAAGGCGAAGACCATCAACAAATATCTGGGCAAGGATTTCGTGGTCAAGTCCAGTGTTGGACATGTCCGCGATCTGCCCACCGGGGCGAGCGAACGCCCGGCGCCGCGCGGCAAGCGCGCAGCCACCGGCAAGCGGACCGCGGCCGATGTCCAGGCCCAGCGCCAGGAGCAACTGATCCGCCGCATGGGCATCGACCCGGATCACGGTTGGCGCGCCGAATACCAGATTCTGCCCGGCAAGGAAAAAGTCGTCGAGGAGCTGCGCAAGGCCGCGCGCGCGGCGGACGCCGTGTATCTCGCCACCGACCTCGATCGTGAGGGAGAGGCGATCGCCTGGCACTTGCGCGAGCTGATCGGGGGTGGCGACGAGCGCTTTCGGCGCGTGGTGTTCAACGAGATCACCCAGAAGGCGATTCGCGAGGCGTTCGAGCATCCCGGCCAGCTGGATCTGAATCGGGTCAACGCCCAGCAGGCGCGGCGCTTCCTCGACCGCGTGGTGGGCTTCATGGTGTCGCCACTGCTGTGGGAGAAGGTCGCCCGCGGTCTGTCGGCCGGTCGCGTGCAGTCGGTCGCCGTCAAGCTGATCGTCGAGCGTGAGCAGGAAATCCGGGCGTTCACACCCGAGGAATACTGGACGCTGCACGCCGACCTCGCCCAGGACAGCGGTGCGCAGGCCCGTTTCGAGGTCAGGAAAATCGGTGCACGCAACTACCGGCCCACCGCGCAGGAGCAGTCCGAACAAGCGGTGGCGGCGCTGCGCAATGCGGAATTTCGCGTCGCCGAGCGCGAGGACAGCCCGACGCAGACGCGGCCTCCGGCGCCCTTCACCACCTCCACCCTGCAACAGGCGGCGAGTACCCGGCTCGGCTTCGGCGTCAAGAAGACCATGACTCTGGCGCAGCGGCTGTACGAGGCCGGTTACATCACCTACATGCGCACCGACTCCACCAATCTCAGCGCCGATGCGGTCAGTGCCTGCCGCAAGCTGATCCAGCGGCGCTACGGCAGCGACTATGTGCCCGAGCAGCCCAATCGCTACAGCGCCCGCGCCGGGGCCCAGGAAGCCCACGAGGCCATTCGCCCCTCCGACGTGGACGTGGCCGAGAGCGCGCTCGCCGGAGTGGATCAGGATGCGCGCCGGCTTTACCAGATGATCTGGCAGCAGTTCGTGGCCTGCCAGATGCCACCCGCGCGTTTCACCAGCACCGGCGTGACGGTCACCGCTGGCGAATGCGAATTGCGGGCGCGGGGCCGGGTAGTGGTGTTCGAGGGTTTCCTGCGCGCCTTGCCGGCCTTGCGCAACAACAAGGATGAGGTGGAGCTCCCCGAATTCGGCGTGGGCGAGTTGCTCAAGCTGGTGGAGCTGCTGCCACAGCAACATTTCACCAAGCCGCCGCCGCGCTTTACCGAGGCTACGCTGGTGCGCGAACTGGAGAAACGCGGCATCGGCCGCCCATCCACCTATGCGGCGATTATTTCCACCATCCAGGAGCGCGGCTATGTGCGCCTGGACAGTCGCCGCTTCCACGCCGAGAAAATCGGCGACATCGTCACCAGCAGGCTCGAGGAAAGTTTTGCCGATCTGATGGATTACGGTTTTACCGCCAGCATGGAAGAACAGCTCGACAGCATCGCCGAGGGCGACAGCCAATGGCGGGAGGTGCTCGATGCGTTCTACGCCGGATTCACCGAAAAACTCGCGCGTGCCAAGGCGAGCGCGGGCGGGATGCGGCCCAATGCCGTAGTGGAAACCGCGATTCCCTGCACCCTCTGTGGGCGGCCGATGCAGATCCGTACCGGCAGCACCGGCGTTTTTCTGGGTTGCTCCGGGTACTCGCTGCCGCCCAAGGAGCGCTGCAAGGGGACGCGCAATCTGATCGCCGATCAGGAAGCGGTGCCCAAGGCCGACGATGACGAAGCCGAATCCCGCCTGCTGCTGCAAAAGCGGCGCTGTGCACGCTGCAACTCCAGCATGGACGGCTATCTGATCGACGACAGATCCCGCATCCACATCTGCGGGGCGGGCCCCGATTGCCCCGGATACGAGGTGGAGACCGGCAGTTTCCGCATCAAGGGCTACGAAGGCCCGGTCATCGAGTGCGACAAGTGCGGCAGCGACATGCAGCTCAAGACCGGTCGCTTTGGCAAGTACTTTGGTTGTACCGCGCAGGGGTGCGGCAATACCCGCAAGCTGCTGCGCAATGGCCAGGCGGCACCGCCCAAGGTGCCGGCGGTGCCGATGCCGGAGTTGCGCTGCGAAAAGGTCGACGACCACTATGTCCTGCGCGATGGTGCGGCCGGCATCTTCCTCGCCGCGAGCCAATTCCCCAGGCACCGGGAAACCCGGGCACCCCTGGTGGAGGAACTGCTGTCCCACAGGGCGGAGATCGATCCCAAGTACCACTATCTGCTCGACGCTCCGGCGCGGGATCCGGCCGGCAATCGGGCGATGATCCGCTTCAGCCGCAAGACCGGCACGCAGTATGTGCAGACCGAGGTGGATGGCAAGGCCACCGGCTGGCGCGCCGACTACCGTGATGGGCGTTGGGTCGTTACCGACAAGAGCAAGTAGCCGGCAGGCAATCAGGCGCGCGCAACGGGGTGTCGCTGCACGGCATTCGAAAAAGGGTTGGCCACGCTGCGCTGGACGGCGCCTGTCAATCCGGGGGTGGGCTGCTATACTGCGGGCAAGGCAACGCAGTGGTGATGAGATGGCCTCAACCCTGTTTGAAATCGTCGAACTTCCCGATGGGGAATTTGCCCTGCAGCGCGCCGGTGAAGAGGGCGAGCCGCTGGTGCGCATCGAGTTCTCGGAAGAGGCGCGCGTCTATCTGCTCGATTCCGGTCTGGATGTGGCCCGGGCCATGATCGACGCCGGCATCGAGGCCATCGAAAAACTCGGTACCGACAACATGGTGGATGGGCAGCAGGCCGGTCCCCGTGTGCTGCACTGACAGCCAGGCAGCAGCTCTTGCGTTGACTGCCGATTCGCTGCTTACCAATTCACTGCCTACCAATTCACCGTTTGCCAATTCGCTGCTTGCCAAACAGCAGCCTCGATTCTCCAGTTGTTCATTCTTTGTCGATAAATTTCGCTGGCAAGTGCCGGTGCTCTACGCTTACCCAGCACCGTTCACCGAGAGCCGTTCACCGAGAGCCCTTCATCGAGCTCCCACGCAGCAACCCCACCGCAATGCCTTCGATGGCAAAAACCGTGGTGGCGAGATCCACTTCGATCGGCCTGAATTCCGCGTTCGCGGGCAATAGCTGCAAATGCCGTGAATTCCTGGCGCGGCGTAACCGCTTTACCGTTACCTCGTCTTCGATCCGCGCCACCACGATATCTCCGTCCTGCGCGGCGTCGGTCTTGCGCACAGCCAGCAGATCGCCATCCAGGATGCCCGCGTCGCGCATGCTTTCGCCATGCACTCGCAACAGATAATCTGCGCGAGGCTTGAACAACTCGGCGCTGACCGGGCAATGGCCTTCGAAATTTTCCGCCGCCAGGATGGGATGCCCCGCGGCCACCCGGCCCACGATGGGCAGGCCGGCGGAGTCTGTCGCGTCGGCAGCCAGGCGCAGGCCGCGGGATGCCCCGGGCATCAGCTCCAGCGCTCCCTTGCGGGCCAGCGCGCGCAGATGCTGTTCGGCGGCGTTGGCGGAGCGAAAGCCGAAGTGCCGGGCGATTTCGGCACGCGTGGGCGGGTAGCCGTGGGCGCGCTGATATTCCTCGATGTGGCTGAGAATTTCTCGCTGCCGGGCAGTAAGACTGGCGTCTGCCATGAGGGTGCCTGTGGCTGGTGTGCTGTGATTATAACCAGTAGTCCTGGCGGGGCAACCGGGACTGGCGCCGCCCGCGGTGCTGGTGCCCCCCGATCCCTTCGGCGATGGAGAAGATGCGATGGACGAAAGCAAATTGCCGGAAGCCTGGCGGGTGTTGCGGATCCAGTCGGAGCTGGTTGACGGCATCGAATCCCTGACCAGCCTGCGTGGTGCGGTCACTGTGTTTGGCAGCGCCCGCCAGCCGGAGGGCAGCCCTTGGTACGAGGCCGCCCGCAAGCTGGGTGAATTGCTCGGTGCGGAAAGTATCCCGGTGATCACGGGGGGAGGTCCCGGCATCATGGAGGCCGCCAATCGCGGTTGCTTCAGCACTCCGGCCGATACCGTGGGACTCAACATCCATCTGCCCGAGGAGCAGCGGCCCAACACTTATCAGGACATCGCGCTCTATTTTCGTTATTTTTTTGTACGCAAGTTTCTGTTCGTGAAATATGCGATCGGCTTCGTGATCTTCCCCGGTGGCTTTGGCACCATGGACGAACTGTTCGAAGCGCTGACGCTGGTGCAGACCGGCAAGGTTCGGCCATTTCCGGTGGTGCTGGTCGGCGCCAGTTACTGGCGCGGCCTGCTCGACTGGATGGAAACCACCATGCTGGGTGCCAACTGCATCAGCGCTCATGAGCTGAATCTGATCACGCTGGTGGATACGGCGGAGGATGCCGCTGCGGTGATCCTGCAACACGCCCGCATGTTGCAGGCACAGTCGCTGTCCGAATAAGACGGCCCGAGCAAGGCAGTCCGGACAAATCAGTCCGGGCAATTCAGTCCGGGCAATTCAGTCCGGGAAAATCAGTATTCGTCGTAGTCCTCGCCTTCGAGATCGTTGTTGAAGGGGTCTTCCCAGGAGGGTTCCCGGTAGCCCTCTTCATCCTCGTCACCCATGAGATCTTCGAGTTCGTTGAGATCGTCCGGTGGCTGGGCGGGCAGCAGTACCATCTGCGCCCAGGTTTCGAGATCGATCTCGCTGATGTCGCCATTGACATACTGGATGGCGATGCTGCCATCGTCGTCCACCGCGACGACTTCGAATAATTCGTCTTCGGCGGCGTCTTGATACCAGTTGCCAACCACTGGCCTGCGTTTGCTCATTGCTATGCTTTCCCCCAAATCTATGGTGCCAAAGGTACCACCTTGCCCTTGCGGTTTGGTCGGTACGGTGTGCAGTGGCTTGACGCCCGTCATCAACCAGGGCGTCGAGGCGCCAAGGATAACGCGAGGGTTCCGCCGACGTCAGCCAGCCGTGATCGTGCCGGTGCGCTGGGCCTGTGAGCGGCTAGAATTGCCCCGGGGAATCCCTGAAGAACGCGAAGGAGAGATTTGATGCTTGTGGCGCGGCACCCCGGCGGGGCACGAACGACACCAGAGGTCTCGCGATGAATAAGCTGCCGGGCCCGGTGATGCTGGATCTGGAGAGCCGGCAGCTCAGCGCTGCCGAGCGGGACTTGCTGCGCCATCCCCTGGTTGGTGGGGTGATCTTCTTCGATCGCAACATTGGCACGCGCCCCGAATTCATGGCACTGGTAGCCGCAGTGCGCGAAGCGCGGCCCGAATTGCTGCTCGCGGTGGATCAGGAAGGTGGCCGCGTGCAGCGGCTGCGCGACGGCTACAGCGCGTTGCCCCCCATGCAGCAACTGGGACTTGCCGTGGCACGGGATTCCGAACACGGCCGCTGGCTGTGCCGGGAAACGGGTTGGCTGCTGGCCAGCGAAGTCTTGGCGTCGGGGCTCGATTTCAGCTTCGCGCCGGTGCTGGATCTCGATCGTGAGCACTGCGCGGTGATCGCGGCGCGTGCGTTCCACGATACCCCGGAAGTCGCCGTCGCGGCGCTGCGTGCCTTCATCGCCGGTCTGCATGAGGCCGGGATGGCGGTCACCGGCAAGCATTTTCCCGGGCACGGCGGGGTGCGCGGCGACAGTCACCTCGAAACCCCGGTCGATTCCAGGACACTCGCCGCGCTGCGCGCCCACGATCTGCGCCCCTTCGCCGAGCTGGCTGGGGAGCTGGATGCGGTGATGCCGGCGCACATCGTCTACGCGGCAGTCGATCCACTGCCCGCGGGTTTTTCCCCGTACTGGATCGGCCAGGTATTGCGTGCCGAGCTGGGTTTTCGGGGCGCGGTATTCAGCGACGATCTCGCCATGAAGGGTGCCGACGCGGTTGGTGGCTATCCGGCCAAGGCAACGGCGGCGTTGGCGGCGGGCTGCGACATGCTGCTGGTCTGCAACGATCGTCTGGGTGCGCTGGAGGTGCTCGGTGCCCTGGAGCGCGAGCCGAGGGCCTGGGCAGGTGCCGAGCGGCTGGCGCGGATGCGTGCGCGGGCGCATCCCGACTGGACGTCGCTCGAAGGCAGCGAAAGGCGTGCCGCGATCCGTGCCGCGCTGGCGCAGCTCTGAGCAGAGGCCGGTGGCGAGGGGGGCCAGCGCGGTAATCGGCGGCAGTGGCATGTTGGAGCTGCCAGGGTTGCGCGTGCTGAAGGCCGCAGCATGCGGGAGCACGAATTGATCTTCGGCTGGGAAATCCCGCTCGAATGGGGTCTGGGCGCACTGGCACTCAGCGCCTTCCTGTCCTCGACCCTGTTGCCCGGCGGTTCCGAAGTCGTGCTGGTGCTGCTTGCCCGAAACGGGAGCTGGCATCCCCACCTGCTGCTGTGGACTGCGACGGCGGCCAACACCGTGGGCGCCCTGACCACCTATGGCATCGGTTGGCTGGCGGCCGCCGGGTTTCGCGGTACCGCACGGATCAACCCCGATGCCCAGGCCCTGGCGCGCCTGCGGCGTTGGGGATACCCGGTGCTGCTGCTGTCCTGGGTGCCCCTGATCGGCGATGCCCTGTGTCTCGCCGCGGGCTGGTTGCGGCTGCACTGGCTCCCGGTCACCCTGTTGCTGTGGGCCGGCAAATTCGTGCGGTACGGGTTGCTGCTATGGCTGGTGCAATGAACTTGCGCGGCAAACGCCGGGTTGGCCGAATGCGCAAACCCGCCGGGGGCTGGTCGCGCCTGACGCTGTGCTACTGGTTGCTGGTGGCGCTGATCGGCGTCGGTTTGGCGTGGGTGTATTTGGCTTACGGCTATCGAGGGGAGCATCTGCGCGCCGCGCCCTTTGGCTATCCGCAAGGGCAGGGCGTGGCGCTCTGCGGTGCTGGGCGCGGTGCCCTCGCTGACCACAGTCCTCGCAAGACCGCGGCCGGCATTTCTTTCAACGTCACCACGCCGGCCGATTACCGGCCCGGTTTCGCCCATCCGCTGCTCGTCGTCTGGGCGCCGTCGGGCCTGAACGAATGGCTTTCCGAGCGCTTCACCGGGCTCACCGGGCCGGCGACCGCGAACGGCTTCGTGGTGGTGCATGTGCGCAGTGTGCCACTGGGGGAGAAGGCTCTGCGCGCCCTCGCCGAAGTGCCCGGGGCGGTGGCGGCCGAATGGTGCATCGACCCGGCGCGCATCGCCTATACCGGGCACTCCGACGGCGGCACCGTCAGCAACGCGCTTGCGGTGCTGACCGGCGTCGCGCTGCGCCCCGCGGCCATCGCTCCCAGCGCCATGGGCATGCAGGCCGCGGACATGCGCCAGTTCTCCTGTCCCGCGCCGCTGCCGGTAATGCTGATGCACAACCGGGACGACGGCCATTTTCCGGACTACGGCGTCGGCGTAGCCGAGTGGTGGGCGTCGTGCAATGGCTGTGCAACGACGCGCGCGGCGAGCGAGCATTCCGATTGCGAAGCCTTTGCCGGCTGCACAGCGCCGACCCTGCTGTGCCGCGCTCCCGGGAATCACGCCCACTGGCCGGGGTTCGAGCACCAGGTGCTGCCGTTTCTGAACGGCGCGTTGACCGCTGGGGGAAGCTCCAGTGCGCGATGACGATGCCTGCGCTTCAGTAGCCTGAACGGGCGTCGATGCCGGTTCAAGGCGGCGGTCAGCGCCGTGCCGCTACCGAAGCCGAAGCCGAAGCCGAGCGTACGGCGGAAGACTGTGCAAGCCACAGTGCCTGGGTCACAGACGATGCCGAGACAACGCCTGCAGCAGCTCGCCGACGGCGAAGGTCTCGATGCGATCGGCGCCGCGCTCGAACCATTCCAGCGCTAGCTCGACCCGGTCGATTTCGTACAGCACCAGTTCCGCTTCGAGATCGCCGAGGCGGGCGCGGGCGGGCACCTTGCGGTAATCGCAGAACAGGGCTTCCGGGCGCAGCGCCATCAGTTCGGTACTGACGTGGTCGCGCCAGCGCTCGAGCACCAGACCGCAGCGCTGCCAGCCCTGATCCCGGGCGTGGGCGACGATGTCGGGGGCGAAGCTCATCAGCACGCACTGGCCGGCGACCGGGGCGAGACAATCGGCGATGGCGCGGTAGCAGGCGTCGAGGCCGGCGAAGTCGATGGCCTCGCGCTTGATCTCGACATAGGCCGTGAGCTCGGGCCGGGTGCCGAGCCATTCCACCAATTCGGCCAGCGCGGTGATCCGGGTGGCGGCGAAGCGATCGCCGAAGCGGCGCGGCTCGTGAGCCGGCAGCTCCATCAGCTCGGCTAGCGTGCGGGCGTCCACCCGCCCGCGGCGGCCGCTGACACGGGTGAGGGTGGGGTCGTGGTAGAGCACCGGCTGCAGGTCGGCGGACAGCAGTACGTCGGTTTCGATGGCGCGCGCACCAGCGGCGACGGCTTCGCGGTACGCCAGCAGGGTGTTTTCCGGGTAGTGGCGCTGATAGCCCCGGTGCGCGACCAGCCGTTCGGCGAGCATGAGGTCAGCGCAGGGCCGCCAGGTGGAGCGCGACGTCGAGCATGCGGTTGGTGAAACCCCATTCGTTGTCGTACCAGCTCATCACCCTGGCCTGGCGCCCGGCGACCTCGGTGTGGTTGCAGTCGAAGATACTGGATGCCGGATGGTGGTTGAAATCGATCGACACCAGCGGTTGTTCGTTGCAGACGAGGATGCCCTGCCAGACGCCATTGGCGGCAGCGCGCATCAGGTCGTTGATCTCCGCCACCGCGGTGTCGCGGCGCGCGGTGAAGTGGAGATCGACCAGCGAGACATTGGGCGTCGGTACGCGCAGCGCCATGCCCGAGAGCTTGCCGGCCAGCGCCGGCAGTACCAGACCGACCGCGGCCGCGGCACCGGTGTGGGTGGGGATGATCGACTGCATCGCCGAGCGCGCCCGGTAGGCATCGCCATGGGCCTTGTCGAGCAGCTGCTGGTCGTTGGTGACCGCATGGATGGTGGTCATGATGCCCTGTTCTATACCGATGGCGTCGTGCAGGATCTTGGCGATGGGCGCCAGGCAGTTGGTGGTGCAGGAGGCGTTGGAGACGACGCGGTCAGCCGCGGTCAGGTCGCGGTGGTTGACCCCGTAGACCACGGTGCGGTCGGCATCCGGCACCGGGTGGCTCACCAGCACGCGGTTGGCGCCGGCCGCCAGGTGTCCGGCCAGCGCGCTCTTTTTCTTGAACTTGCCGGCGCACTCGAGCACCAGATCGACGCCCAGTGTGCGCCAGGGCAGGTCGCCCGGTTCCTTGATGGCGGTTACCGGGATCGCCCGGCCATCGACGACCAGTTCGTTGGCGCGGGTTTCGACCCGGCCGTGGAACGGGCCGTGGGTGGAATCGACCCGGGTGAGATGAGCCATCATCTCCAGATCGGTGAGATCGTTGATGGCGACGATTTCCAGCGTCTCCTGCAATCGGCGCTCGGCGATGGCGCGGACGACACAGCGGCCGATGCGGCCGTATCCGTTGATGGCGATACGCATGATCTACTCCTCAGCCAGCCCGGGCGGCCGGAGTGCCGCCCTTCTTGGGCCATTGTCGTCCCCGTGTTGCTTCCGCGCCGTGACGCCTCCAGGGGCCGGGATTCACAGATCCCCGGGCAGCAGATGACCCTTGGCCCGCTTGGAGCGAATGTAGCGCAGATTGTGTTCGGTGATGCCGGACACCAGCGGCACCACGGCGGCGATCCGCTGCCCCCCGGCCTCGAGATCGGCCTTCTTGTGCGGGTTGTTGGACAGCAGCCGGATCGGCCCATCGCCGAGCAGATGGCGCAACACCACCGCGGCATCGGTGAAATCGCGGGAGTCCTCGGGCAGGCCGAGGGAGACATTGGCCTGGAAGGTGTCCTGCCCGGCGTCCTGCAGCAGGTAGGTGATCGCCTTGGCCCACAGGCCGATGCCGCGGCCCTCGTGGCCGGACATGTAGATCACCGCCCCGGCTCCGGCATCGAGCATCTGCTCGAAGGCGCCGGCCAGCTGCGGCCCGCAATCGCAGCGCATGGAGCCGAAGATGTCGCCGGTCAGGCAGCAGGAGTGCACCCGCACCAGGGGTTCGCGGCTGGCGCGGAAGCCGGGCAGGGCGAATACCGAATTGACCGACATGTTGGTGTGCAGCAGCTCGCGGAAGGCCGCGCTGGCGCCGTCGGTGACCCCGCTCGCGGCCTCCAGTACCTGGGTCAGCTCCATGCGCCGCACGAAGGGATACCACTCCAGCGCCACCTCGCGGCCGCGGATCAGACGCGGGATGGTGACGGGGCCCAGCACCGAGAGATAGGGTTGCCCGCCTGCGGTGATTTCCCGGCCCTGCTGGTCGAGATCGATCAACTGGTGCTTGGCGATGAGCTGGGCGCGAATGCTGGGGTCGACGTAGCTGAACACGGGTCTTGGTCCTTCCGGATTGTGGAGAAAGGAAAACTGGATCCGACTTGGATGCGGTCGAACGGGGCGGTATCAACCCCGCGCCCGCTCCGCGGCTTCCAGTGTTTGCAGGATCAGGGTATTGATGGTCATGGGCCCCACGCCGCCGGGTACGGGCGTGTAGGCCAGGACCCGCTCGCGCACGGCGGCGATCTCGATGTCGCCAACGCCGCCCGGGTGATAGCCGGCGTCGATCACCACGGCGCCGTCGCGGATCCAGTCGCCACGGATGAATTCCGGTCGGCCCACGGCGCCCACGACCAGATCCGCGGTGCGCAGGATGTCGGGCAGGTCACGGGTGCGGGAGTGGCAGATGGTTACCGTGGCATCGGCATTGAGCAGCATCATCGCCATCGGTTTGCCGAGAATCGGGCTGCGCCCCACCACCACGGCGTGCTTGCCGGTCAGCGCAATGTCATGGGCTGCGAGCAGGCGCATGATGCCCTGCGGGGTGGCAGAGCCATAGGCTGGCACGCCCATGGCCATGCGGCCGAAGCCGGTGCAGGTGACGCCGTCCACGTCCTTTTCGGGCGCGATGGCGTCGAAGCAGCGGCGCTCGTCGATCTGCGCGGGAACCGGGTGCTGGAGCAGGATGCCGTGGCAGTCCGGATTGGCGTTCAGCGCCTCGATCTGGCGGAGCAGCTCGTCGGTGGTGGTGGCGGCGGGCAGTTCCAGGGCCAGCGAATCCAGCCCCACGCGGGTACAGGCATTGCGCTTCATGCGCACATAGGTGGCGGAGGCGGGATCGTCGCCCACCAGAAGGGTGGCGAGCACCGGGCGGCGGCCGCCGTTGTCGCGTACCAGTGCGGCCACCCGGATTGCGATCTCGGTTTCAGCGCGGGTGGCGAGGGCCTTGCCGTCGAGGACGATGGCGGACATGGGCAAGCTCATGCAGGGAAAGCGCCATTTTGCCACGGCGGGCGTGCGCCGGCCCGGTGGTGCGGGCCGCTGCTGCGGCAATGGCCCGCTTCCGCTTCCGCTTTGCGGTGCAGGTGCTCAGCGGCCGCGATGATCCGGTCCCTGTCCGGGTTGCTTGGGGTGCGCGTAGGAGTGGTGGTATTCGGGCGACGCAAAGGGCGCTTCTTCCCGCACTCGGGTCACGGCGCGCGCGAAGGCCGCGGCCAGACGGTCTTCGGCCGCGTAGTCGAAGGGGTCTGGATGATGGTCGCCCGGTGCCAGCGGATTGGCTTGATACCAGGTGGCGGTTTCACGCAGTGCCTCGAGCGGGTCGACGATGTCGCGATAACCCAGTTCGTGCCGCGCCTTGGTGGTATCCAGCAGGCAGTGATTGTGGCCGCCCAGCTGGCGCGTAAGCACTTCCGAGGGTGTCGCCAGCTCCTCCGGCAGCGCCAGGATATCCAGCTTGCGGCCGGCGAACTCGGACAGCAGTTCGACCCATTGGCGCTGGGTGAACTGGCGGTCGTCGGCGCAGTTGTAGGCCTGGTTGCGGCTGGCCTGGGGGTGATCCACGGCGAGCAGCAGGCAGTGCGCGGCGTTGCGTGCCGCGCAGCGGCTGGTGAGGATCAGGCCGCCGTTGGGCAGGATGATCCAGGGGCGGCCGTCGCGCACCCGGCGGATCACCGACCATTCCTGCGGCGTCGGCTGGCGCGGGCCGTAGATCGCCGGGTAGCGGAAGTAGGCGGCGTTGAAGGCTCCGGCTTCACCCAGGTCCAGCACGTGTCGCTCGGTGCGCCAGATCATGTGGGCGAAGCGGCTGCCGTCGCTGTCGCCGGGATAATCCGACAGCGGCGCGGTTTCGTGCACCGGCACCGGCAGCCCCCAGGGCGACTGGCCCGCGGGGTCCATCAGGCCGGCGTAGACCGGGATGCCGCCGACGCCGATGAAGCGCTCGCAACGGTTGGCAAAATGGTCCGCCAGCAGGCGGATGCGGCCGTACATGGCCATCACCAGGTCGAATTGGCGACCTTCAAGGGCGGCGGCGATGGTCTCGGCGAAATGCGGGTCGCCGTGGATGTGCTCCACCTCGGGCAGGCCCGGTGGCTCGTGGGTGCCGCGATGGAAGATCGTGGTCGCGTAGCCGCGATCGAGCAATCCCTGGATGACATGCGGGCCGGTCGGCCCGGTGCCGCCGATCACGAGTGCGCGTTTCATGGAGGATATTCCGGCAGGGGCAGAGGGTTTCTCCGACGGCACCACCGGCGCCACGGAGCGCCGGCAGCTCGTCGTCCGGTCAGGCCTTGAACCGGTAGCCGGTGGCGTCACCGACGATGTGGCCGCCGGTCGGGGTGGCGAAGTGGGTACCCAGCACCAGCGACGGCTTGTTGCCAAAGCGCGCCATGAATTCGCGGCGGGTTTTCTCGGCAAGCGCGCTGGAGGTGTCGGCCATGTCGATCCACTCCGGGTGCGCCATTTGCAGCGGGTGGTGGAACATGTCGCCGGTGATCACCGCCTCCTGACCCCGGGACTGGATCAGCACGCTGACGTGGCCGGGGGTGTGGCCGGGCGTGGGAATCAGGCTGATTTCGTCGTTCACCCGATGGCTGTCCTCGACCAGATCGACCAGGCCGGCGTCCAGCACGGGCTTCAGTGCATGTTCGATGGTGTTGGCACCGTAGGGATCCTCGTGATCCTTCCAGAACGCCCATTCGCCCTTGGCATAGAGATAGCGCGCGTTGGGAAAGGTCGGCACCCATTTGCCGTTCACCTCGACGGTGTTCCAGCCGACGTGATCGAAATGCATGTGGGTACACATCACCCGGTCGATGGTGTCGGGGGCGAAGCCGAGCCTGGTCATGTTTTCCAGGAACGGATTGTTCATCCGGTTCCACTCGGGGAACAGCGGCAGATCCTTGTTGTTGCCGGCGCAGGTGTCCACGATCATCTTGAGCCCGCCCGCCTGGATCAGAAAGGCGTGGATGCTCAGGTTCATGTTGCCGTCGGCGTTGATGAAATCGGGCTTGAGCCAACTGTAGTGCGCGGCCAGCTCTTCGACGGAGTTGTGGGGGAACAGGGACTTGATGGGCGCATTCAGCACCACCTCGACCAGGCGGGTGATGGAAACATCGCCGATCTGCCAGGACAGTTGTTGGTGAAGTCGGTCGCTCATGATTTCCTCGCTGGGTTCTGGTTGTTGTTGTGGCGGTTGTCGTTGGGATTGTTAT
>DASUDS010000089.1:0-13473 GCA_036275455.1 Porticoccaceae bacterium | reverse complement strand
GCCCACAATGCGTTTCATTACTGCAGGAGACATCTCGATTCCTCAGAAACTGTATTTGAAGGTCAGTGCAATGTTGTCGCGGTCATCCCACACACCCGCCGAGCCCAGCCACCAGGTATAGGCCAGATCCAGCGAGGTGGAACTCAGATACTCGAAAGCCACCCCGACTGCCGCCGTGCGCTGGTTCTCCACCAGTGCGCCGCTGGTGAATGGTGTGTAACCCTCGACATGGTGGGCGAACACGAAGCGCGGCTTCACGTTCAGGTTCCAGAACAGGTTGTTGTACTCGAACGACGCCACCGCCGTGTAACCCCAGGCAAAGGGCGTTATGGGTCGATCCAGGGCGTCCACACCCTTGAAGCGACCCGGGTCAACCAGGGTTCCAGCCTGCGCGGTGGTGTTGCCGGCTCGCGCCGGATCCGCAGCAGCAGCTCCGCTCGCACCGCCAAGAGCGAGGGGAGTGAGGTTGATCCGGTCTGTTGGGTCACCGTGATCGAGGTCGTCGATCCAGGACAGCGCCACATCGAACACATAGCTCTGCCGATCGGCGCCGAACGGTCCGCCGCCCTCCGACATCACGATATTGCCCAGCCACATCCAGGTGTTGGACGCACCAACATCACAGCCTGCCACCTGGGGCGACAGCGCTCGAGCGGTACCCTGCGCGGCCGCCAGACTTCCGCCACGGCCCAGCACCCCAAGACCCGCAGAGACCCCGGCGAGCCCGAACCCGTTCATACACTGCCGGGTATCGATGAAATTCTCGCGCAGATTGAATTCCGTGCCATAGGACAGCCCAGTCTTACCCAGCTCGCCGCCCAGCGAAATCGCGTAGGTGTCCTGATCTTCGGCGAATACCCGCTGATAGCTCATGGCGCCCAACTGCAGATTCGACAATGGCGCCAAGGGTCCAACGCCATTCGAGTCAAAGTCAGCCTGCAGATAAGGAATGAAACCGTGGCTGCGGACCCAGTAAAGCCCGAGTTCCGCCGAGTTCCAGCCCTCGATGATGAAGCGAGTCGCCAGACCCCACTGGCCGCCACGATCCGCATAATCGGCGCCCGTGTAGGCCACGCCGGGCAAACTCAGGTCCGGATTAAATCCAGGCCCCAGAAAGTCAAAGGGGCTAAACAGGGTGCCAACGGCAATGAAGGTGCTCGGCCGCCAGTTCCAGACGTAGTAGGCCTCGATGTTCCAGGTGTCGGTGATATCGAAGGACGTCCAGACCATTTCCTGGGGCAGCAGCCGTTCCTTGACTTCGGCGCCGGGCGTCACCCGGCCATTGACGTCTTCCGGGGACTGGGCCGTGGAAATGCCGCCACCCATGATGTTGCTCTCACCCCAGCTGATCACCTGCTTGCCAACCCGCGCCGACAACGCGTGACCGCCGACATCCCAGTTGGCGAACACGAAGGCGTCCAGCAGGCTGAACTTGTTGAACGCATCCTGAGTACCGTCAGGCACGCCATCCAGGGTGCCACCCGGAGTGCGGCCTTCACAGTTACTGCAATCCTTGGAATTCAGGGTGTAGTCATAGATGTACTTGAAGCGCGTGAAGAGCCCGTAGTCACCCTTGGAGATTCCGAACTCGCCCAGATAGGTGAGCGGAGTGCTGTAGATATCCCCGGCGTCATTGAAAATGTTCCAGTTACCGCTGGCGGAAAAAGTCGGATGCTTGGCGCTCTGGGTACGCATCGCGGTCGCCACGGTGACCGTGCTGTCCAGATACGCCTGAACCTCGGGATCCTTGAAGTCGAAGCGGAAGGCGCTCGCGGGAGCCGCCAGCGCCAGCACTCCCATACCTATCGACCAACTCAGCAGGCTGCGCCGAAACCCGCCCCCTTCTTGATGACTGGAACCCGGAACTGGCTCGGAAGAAAAACGAAAATGCATCACTGCTATACCCCCGATTATTATCGATTATGGATCAGGTATGCGAACGCTATTCGCCAGACGCCGGGCTGTCAAGCTGTTTACCTATGATTTTTGCGGAGGGAGAAACGCGAACCGCCAGTCCGCAAGAGCATGGCCGGCGGGGTAGAGGGGCTAATTTGCCTGAATCGGCGCAGGACCAGTCGCCCAACTATGCAGGGCGCTGCGGGACTTGGCTGCCCGTGCGGCCACGGCTTGGGGCAGCCTGAAGAAATTTAAGGGTGGGGGAAAGCGCCGGGCCGCGGCCAACCGCAGCCCGGCACCGCCCAGGGTCTCACCGAAAACTGTTGTTGATGTTTTCGAGAATCTTGCTGCCGGGGCAGAGGTCAGCCGTATCGAGGTTGCGCAACGCGGTTTTCACGGTGCCGATGGTGCCATGAAACTCCTGGCTGTCGGGGTCGACGTACAGCAGCCCGGTCAGAATCCGGCCATCGCGCTTGTGCTCGCGAATGGCGCGCATCGCGCCGTCGCGGTCGCGCACCGAGGCATCCCCGGTCTTGTAGAGGTGGATCACGGAACCGTCGTGCAGGGTCACTTCCTGGGTGAAACCGGGCTCGTAATCCGCAGTGATCTCCTTGCGCATCGGCACGAAGTCGAGTTTTCCCGTCGCCTCCATGTGCTGGCGCACGAAGTCGTAACTCTTGGTCGACTGTGGCGTGTCGTTGAAGGTCACGCAGGGTGAGATGACGTCGATGAAGGCGAATCCGCTGTGGGCCAGCGCGCCCTTGATCAGCGGCACCAGTTGCGCCTTGTCGCCCGAAAAGCTGCGGCCCACATAGGTGGCACCCAGTTGCAGCGCCAGAGAGCAGAGATCGATGGCTTCGTAGGGGTTCGGGTCGCCCTTCTTGCTCGCCGAGCCAATGTCGGCGGTGGCGGAATCCTGGCCCTTGGTGAGACCGTAGCAGCCATTGTTCTCGACGATGTACACCATGTTCAGGTTGCGGCGGGTGGCGTGGGCAAACTGGCCCAGTCCGATCGACGCGGTATCACCGTCCCCGGAGACGCCCACATAGATCATCTCCCGGTTGGCCAGATTCGCGCCCGTCGCTACCGACGGCATGCGCCCATGCACCGAGTTGAAGCCATGGGAGTTGCCCAGAAAATAGGTCGGTGTCTTGGACGAACAGCCGATGCCGGACACCTTGGCCACCCGGTGCGGTTCGATGGCCAGCTCGAAGCAGGCCTCGATGATCGCCGCACTCACCGAATCGTGGCCACAGCCTGCACACAGGGTGGACAGCGCGCCCTCGTAATCCTTGCGGGTAAAGCCCAACTCGTTGGCCGGCAGCTTGGGATGCCGGAACTGCGGTCGAATGTAGGTCATGATTTTCCTCCCCGAGTCTGACGCCGCAACGGCACCACTTGGCCGCCGATGCCGGCACGAACCGCATCGCGGATGAATCGTGCGGTGATGGGCATGCCATCGAAACAGGTCACCGCGCGCAGCTTGCGGGGCTCGATGTCGCATTCGGCGATCAAGAGCTTGCGCAACTGGCCATCGCGATTCTGTTCGATCACGAACACCTGCTCGTGCGCGGCGACGAAATCCAGCACCTCATCGCCAAACGGAAATGCCCGGACCCGCAGGCCATTGAGGTGCATGCCCTCATCGGCCAATAGATCCAGTGCCTCCAGGGCCGAAGCGGTGCTGGTGCCGAAAAACAGCACGCCCTGGGTGGTTTCACGACCGGCCGAGTGGGTCTCCGCCGCCGGCACCAGGGTCTTGGCGGTTTCCCACTTGACCAGCAGCCGCTCCATGTTGCGCCGGTAGGCCTCGCCATCCTCGGTGTAGATCGCGTATTCGTCGCGCGAGGTGCCGCGGGTGAAAAAACTGCCCTTGGTCGGGTGCGTACCGGGATAGGTGCGATAGCAGATGCCGTCGCCATCGACATCCAGGTAGCGGCCAAACCGCTCCTTGAGGTTGTCGAGCTGCTCGGCATCGAGCACCTTGCCGCGATCGTAGGCGCGGGAATCATCCCACGCGAGCGGTTCGCTCATGTTGTCATTCATGCCCAGATCGAGATCCGACAGCACGATGATCGGCGTTTGCAGGCGATCGGCGAGATCGAAACTCTGCGCCGCCATCTCGAAGCATTCGCTGGGCGAGGCCGGGAACAGGACTACCTGCTTGGTATCGCCGTGGGAAGCATAGGCTGCGGACAGCACGTCGGATTGCTGGGTGCGCGTCGGCATCCCGGTAGAAGGCCCGGCGCGCTGGATATCGAACAGCACCACCGGCACCTCGGCGAAGTAGGCCAGGCCGAGAAATTCGCTCATCAGCGACAGCCCGGGGCCGGAGGTTGCGGTGAAGGCGCGCGCGCCGTTCCAGCTGGCACCGATGGCCATCCCGATCGCGGCCAGCTCGTCTTCAGCCTGGGCAATGGCGAATTTCTTCAAGCCACTGCCGGGATCGATGCGCAGCCGGTTGCAGTATTTCTCGAACTCCTCGACCACCGACGTGGACGGCGTGATGGGATACCAGCCGGCCACCGTGGCGCCACCATAGACGGCACCCAGGGCCAGCGCGGTGTTGCCTTCGATCAGGATGCGGTCGCCGACCAGGTCGCGCCGCGCCAGACGAATGCCCAGGGGGCACTTGAAATGCTCGATCGCATACTGATAGCCCAGCTCCAGCGCATGGACATTGGGTGCAATCAGTTTTTCCTTGCCCTTGAACTGTTCGCCGACCAGATCCTTCAGGACGCCGAATTCGATGTCGAGCAGCGCCGCCAGGGCGCCGACATAGATCACGTTCTTGAACAGCTGCCGCTGCCGCGCCTGGGTGTACTGGGTGCGGCAGATCTCGGTCAGCGGAATACCGATGAACTGCACGTCGTCGCGCATCAGCCGCAGATCGAGCGGCTTGGTGTTGTCGTAGATGCAATAACCGCCGGGTTCGATCTCGCGAATATCCTTGGCCATGCTCTGCGGATTCATGCACACCACCGCATCGACGCCGCCCCGCCGCCCGGTATAACCCTGCTCGGAAACGCGCACCTCGTACCAGGTAGGCAGTCCCTGGATGTTCGACGGAAAGATGTTCTTCGGGCTGACCGCGACGCCCATGCGGAAGATCGCCTTGGCGAACATGTTGTTGGCGCTGGCCGAACCAGTGCCATTCACGTTGGCGAAGCGGATCACGAAATCGTTGACGCCCTGGATCGCTTTCATAGTATAGGTGCCGCCTTGGTGACCTGATAGAGGAATTTCTGCATGTCCCAGGCTGCGGTCGGGCAGCGTTCGGCGCACAGCCCGCAGTGCAGACACACGTCCTCGTCCTTGACCATGACGCGCCCGGTCTTCAGCTTCGCGGAAGTATAGAGTGGCTGCGTGACATTGACCGCGGGGATGCGCAACTGCTGCCGCAACCGCTCCTCGCGGTCACTGGCGTCGGCGATGAAATTGATGCAATCCGTCGGACAGATATCGACGCAGGCATCGCACTCGATGCACAGGGACTCGGCGAAAACCGTCTGCACGTCGCAATTGAGACAGCGCTCGGCTTCCTTGTAGCCGGTATCACGGTCGAAGCCAAGCTCGACCTCGACGTGGCGATCACCCAGGGCAAGCGCCTTCTCGGCGTGGGGAACCTTGTAGCGTTTGTCGATTGCGATGCTGCTGTCGTAGCTCCACTCGTGGATCCCCATCTTCTGGGTGATCAGCGTGGTGCCCGGCAACGGACGCTCGGCGACATTTTCGCCGCGGCAGAAACGGTGGATCGAAACCGCCGCCTGATGGCCCTGGGCCACCGCGGTGATGATGTTCTCCGGGCCGAATGCAGCGTCACCACCGAAGAAGACGCGGGGATTGGTGGACTGATAGGTGACGCGGTCGACGGCAGGCATCTCCCACTGATCGAACTCGATGCCGATATCGCGCTCGATCCAGGGGAAGGCGTTCTCCTGGCCGATTGCCATCAACACTTCATCGCAGGGATAGAACGCCGGTTCTTCCCCGGTGGACACCAGGCTGCGCTTGCCATTGGCATCGTAGCGCGCCTCGACCCGGTCGAATTTCATGCCGACCAGGCGGCCATCCTCGATCACGAATTCCAGCGGCACATGGTTATCGACGATCGGAATATCCTCGGCCATGGCATCGTCCTTTTCCCAGGGCGAGGCCTTCATGTCGGCAAAGGGGCTACGCACGATGACCTTGACCTCGTCACCGCCGAGCCGGCGCGCGGTGCGGCAGCAGTCCATCGCGGTATTGCCGCCACCCAGCACGATGACCCGCTTGCCCACGCTGGTGACGTGGCCGAAGGCGACGCTGGCCAGCCAGTCGATGCCGATATGAATGGCGGCATCGGCTTCCTGGCGGCCGGGCAGCTTGGGCAGATCGCGCCCGCGCGGCGCGCCGGAGCCGACGAACACCGCGTCGTAACCCTTGTCCAGCAGACCCTTCAGGCTATCGACGTAATGGTTGAAATGGGTGACCACACCCATGTTCAGGATGAAGCCGACTTCCTCGTCGAGCACCGGCTCCGGCAGGCGGAACGAGGGGATTTGGCTGCGCATGAAGCCGCCGCCCTTGGGCTGCTCGTCAAAGAGATCGACGTGGTATCCCTGCGGCAGCAAATCCCGCGCGACGGTGAGGGACGCCGGACCGGCACCCACCAGGGCCACGCGCTTGCCGTTTCTCGCACTGGGCGCCTTGGGCAGCCTGGCGGAGACGTCGTCCTTGTTGTCGGCGGCGACGCGCTTGAGGCGGCAGATGGCAACCGGCTGCTCCTCGACCCGCCCGCGCCGGCAAGCGGGCTCGCAAGGCCGGTCACAGGTGCGGCCCAGCACCCCCGGGAACACGTTCGATTCCCAGTTGACCAGGTACGCATCGGTATAACGCCCCGCCGCGATCAGGCGGATGTATTCCGGCACCGGCGTATGCGCCGGGCAGGCGTACTGGCAGTCGATCACCCGATGGAAGTATTCGGGATCCTGAATATTTGTCGGTTTCAACCTCTTTACCCCCGGAAAATTCACCCCTGGCGCGGCAGGCCAAGGGCCATAAAAAGCGCCGCGGATCATACAGCATATGATCCAGCGTCCTACCAATTTGCCGACCAAAGTGCTAGCGGATTGGGGCCGCCCGACGACCCTGGCCGAAACCCGCAACACCTTCAGGAATGATGGCTTGCCGGATAACCCAGGTCAGCCAGCGCTCCCCCGATTTCCTGCAGGGTAGCGGGATCATCGATGGTCGCCGGCAACTTCCAGGCATCACCATCGGCGATGGCGCGCATGGTGCCGCGCAACACCTTGCCCGAGCGCGTCTTCGGCAGCCGCGGCACCACGGCGCACAATTTGAACGCGGCGACCGGGCCGATGCGTTCACGCACCATCCCGACCACCTCCGCGCAGATCACCTGGGGATCGCGCGCCACTCCATCCTTGAGCACGACCATGCCCAGGGGCAGCTGCCCCTTCATGGCGTCCGCGACACCGATCACCGCGCACTCTGCGACGTCGGGGTGCGCGGCCAGCACCTCTTCCATGGCCCCGGTCGAGAGCCGGTGTCCGGCAACATTGATCACGTCGTCGGTGCGGGCCATCACGAATACATAGCCGCGCTCGTCGATATAACCGGCATCCCCGGTCTCGTAGTAGCCGGGAAAGGTGGCAAAGTAGGATTTGACGAAGCGCTCCTCGTTGCCCCACAGGGTAGTGAAGGTACCTGGCGGCAGCGGCAGACGCAGTGCCAGCGCGCCGATCTGGCCGGCCGGCAACGGGCGGCCCTCGTTGTCCAGCACCTCCAGCACAAACCCGGGTACCGGCTTGGTCGGCGAACCCGGCACCACCGGCAGCAGCTCGATGCCGCGGCAGTTGGCGCAGGCCGGCCAGCCCAGTTCAGTCTGCCACCAGTGGTCGATCACCGGCACGCCGAGGCGCCGCTGCGCCCATTCGAGAGTATCGGGATCGCAGCGCTCGCCAGCCAGGAACAGGGTCTCGAAACGGCTGAGGTCATAGCGCTGGAGATGTTCGCCGTTGGGGTCTTCCTTCTTGATGGCGCGAAACGCCGTGGGTGCGGTGAAGAACACCTTGACACCGTATTCCTCGATGATCCGCCAATAGGCGCCCGGATCCGGAGTGCCGACCGGCTTGCCTTCGTAGAGGATGCTGGTGCTGCCGTTGAACAGCGGGCCATAGACGATGTAGGAATGCCCCACCACCCAGCCGACGTCGGATGCCGCCCAGAACACCTCGCCCGGCGCCACGCCATAGACCTTGCGCATGCTCCACAGCAGCGACACCACGCAGCCGCCGGTATCGCGCACCACGCCCTTGGGCTGGCCGGTGGTGCCGGACGTATAGAGCACATAGAGCGGATGTCCGGCCGACACCGGCACGCAAGCGACCGGTAGCGCCGCGGCTTCCAGCTCCCGCCAATCCAGATCACGGCCGGCGACCATGGCCGCCGGAGCCTGCTCCCGTTGCAGGATGATGCAGGCTTGGGGCTGGTGCCGCGCCAGTTCGATGGCCTGGTCGAGCAAGGGCTTGTAGGGCACCAGTCGGCCCGGCTCGATGCCGCAGGATGCGGCGATGACCAGCTTGGCCTGGACATCGTCGATGCGCACCGCGAGCTCGTTGGCGGCGAAGCCGCCGAACACCACGGAGTGGATGGCGCCGATACGCGCGCAGGCCAGCATGGCGATGGCCGCCTCCGGCACCATGGGCATGTAGATCACCACCCGATCGCCGATGCCGATGCCCTGGCCGCGCAGCGCGCCGGCAAAGCGGGCCACGCGGTCGCGCAGTTCAAGGTATGTGAAGCGCTGCCTGGTTCCGGTCACCGGGCTGTCGTAGAGCAGTGCCAGCCGCTCGCCATGGCCGGCCTCGACATGGCGATCGAGCGCGTTGTGGCAGGCGTTCAGCTCGCCATCGGGGAACCAGCGCACGAAGGGTGGATTGGCGTCGTCGAGGATGATCTGTGGCGGCCGATGCCAGTCAACGGCCTTGGCTGCCTCGCCCCAGAAACCTCGTGGATCCGCACTGGCGCGGCGGTATTCGGCGTCGTACTCACCACTCATTTTTCCACCCCTGATCGATCTGGATTTCCGGCAGTTCCAGCTTCCTGCGGAACGGGCTGGCCGCGGCCCCTGAAAGCAGGCGCGCGGGCGCTGCCAGTGCGCTGCTGGTAGCGCCCGCGTTACTGGTAGCGTCAGCGTTATTGAACTGATACTGGCAGCGGCAGCGTTACTGGTAACGGCAGCATTATTGGTAGCCGCATATTAAACAATGCGGTCGCACGGCCTTCAACGACTCTCCGGTCTCCCCAGCAACGGGTCGGGCTGTTAGGCTACCCGGAGGCCTTCGCCAGACTGGCCGCAGGTTCTCTTGATCCAGATCCGACCACGCTGTCTGTGGAGCCCCCATGTCGCTGCCGACCACCATGAACTGCGTCGAGATCGCCCGTCCGGGCGGTCCCGAAGTCCTCACCCCAACCCGGCGCCCGCTGCCCATGCCGGAAGACGGCGAAGTGCTGATCCGCGTCGTCGCGGCCGGCGTCAATCGCCCCGACGTGGTCCAGCGCCAGGGCGGCTATCCGGCGCCACCGGGGGCCTCGGACCTGCCGGGACTGGAAGCGGCGGGCGAGATCGTCGCCCTGGGCGATGGCGTCGACCGCTGGCGCATCGGCGACCGGGTCTGCGCACTGCTCTCGGGCGGTGGCTATGCCGAATACGCCACCGCCCACCAGGCACTGTGCCTGCCGATCCCCAGGGGTCTGTCGCCGGTCGCGGCCGCGGCGTTGCCGGAGACCGCCTTCACCGTCTGGCACAACCTCTTTGAGCGGGCGGCGTTGCAGGCCGGCGAAGTGCTGCTGGTTCACGGCGGCACCAGCGGCATCGGCACCCTGGCCATCCAGCTCGCCACCGCCTGCGGTGCCCGGGTGTTCGCCACCGCCGGCAGCGCGGAGAAGGTCGCGACCTGCGAAAAGCTCGGCGCGCTCCGCGCCTTCGACTACCACCGTGAGGATTTCGTCGAGGGACTGAAGACCGCGGTGGGCGGCGCCAACGTGATTCTCGACATGGTGGGCGGCGATTATGTGCAGAAAAACCTGCGCGCCGCGGCCTTCCGCGGCCGCATCGTCTCCATCGCCTTTCTGCGCGGCTCCAAGGTCGAGGTCGATCTGATGCCGGTGATGTTGAAGCAGCTGGTGCTCACCGGTTCCACGCTGCGCAGCCAGCCCATCGCGGACAAGGCGCGCATCGCGCGTGGCGTGCGGGAAGAGGTCTGGCCGCTGATCGAAGATGGCCACATCCGTCCGCTGATCCACGCAACTTTTCCGCTCGCCGAGGCGGCCGCCAGCCATGTCTTGATGGAGAGCAGCGCCCACCAGGGCAAGATCGTGCTGGAGGTGGCGCCGTGAACGACGAGCGCCAGCTGGTCTACAGCACCGACCGCGGCCGCATCAAGTCCGCGCCACCAACGCCGGCGGCGGCGAAATCCGGCGATGGCATCGCCCGGGTACGTCGTGAGACCGCGGGGCGCGGCGGCAAGACGGTCACCACCATTTCCGGCCTGTCGCTGGCGGAACCGGCGCTGCGCGAGCTCGCCAAACAGCTCAAGCAGCGCTGCGCGACCGGCGGACACCTGCGCGACGGCGTGATCGAGATTCAGGGCGATCACCGCGATCTGGTCATGGCCACCCTGGAGCAACTCGGCCATCGCGCGAAGCGCGCGGGCGGCTGAACGTCTCCCGCAGGATTCCCACCCGGATGCGCTGGCGGCCGCCCCCTGCTACCCGCAGCTCGCCCTACATCACGCCCGCGGGAGCGGCCGCGCTGCGCGCGGAACTGGATCGCCTGTGGCGTACGGAGCGTCCCGCCGTCACCCGCCAAGTGCAAGCGGCAGCAGCCAATGGGGATCGCTCGGAAAACGCCGATTACCACTACGGCAAGCGCCGGCTGCACGAAATCGACCGCCGGGTGCGCTACCTGCGCCGCCGGCTCGACGAAGTCGTGGTGGTCGCAGAGCCCCCGGCGGATCGCGGCCAAGTGCGTTTCGGCGCCTGGGTCCGGCTCGCCGATCCCGCTGGCGAGATCGGTTGCTATCGCCTGGTGGGTGCCGACGAGATCGATCCGGCGCGACTCTGGATCAGCATCGACTCCCCGCTGGCCCGCAGTTTGCTCGGCCGTACCTCCGGCGACCGGGCAGAACCACATCCGGGCGGCAAATGGGAAATTCTCGCCATCAGCTACGACGCCGCATGCTGAACCCGGCGAGACTCGCGGGGCCGCGGTGAGGTCAGAGGAAATCCGGTTCGGCCTTCACCTGGTAATCACGCACCGATAGACCAAAACTGCCATCGGGGTGGGTCCGCTTGACCAGAAAATCCTTGCTCAGCGCGCCGGTGTCGGTGAGGGACAGGTCGACGGCCTGTTCCTCGGTGGGGTTGCCATCCGTATCGCGCAACACCAGCACGGTCGGCAAATGGCGGAACTTCGGCTTGCCGGCCAGCACCAGGCCCATCAGGCCGTTTTGCAATTCGACCAGGGTTCCCGGCGGATAGGGGCCGATGGCGCGGATGAACTGCAAGGCGAACTCCTCGTCGAACTGGCCCCCGCGGTTCTGGAAGATGATGCGCTGGGCCTCGGTAGAAGGCTGCTCAGGCGAATAGCAGCGATTGCTGGTGATGGCGTCGTAGGCGTCGACGATGGAAATGATGCGGCTGAATTCCGAAAGCTGCGCCTCGTTCAAGCCGCCGGGGTAGCCACCCCCGTCCGGACGTTCGTGGTGGCGTTGGGCGACCTCGATGACTTCCGGATCCGGCCGCGGAACCTGTTGTTGCAGCAGCTCCGCGCCGCGCGTGGTGTGCGTCTTGATGATCTCGAATTCGTCCAGCGTCAGCCGGCCCGGCTTGTCGAGCACCTCCATGGGAATGCGCATCTTGCCCACATCGTGGAGCAGCCCGCACAGCCCCAACAACCGCAGCTCAGGCTCTGCCATGCGCAGATGGCGTCCGAACGCGATCGCCAGCACACAGACATTCATGCAGTGCTCGGCGGTGTACTGGTTCTTGTCCTTGATCCGGCTCATCCACAGCAAGGCCTCGGGATTGGCCAGAATGCTCTGCACGCAACCTTCCACCGCCTCCTCGGCGATGTCGGTATCGAGCATCTGACCGAGCCGCGCCGAAGCCAGCAGCGACTTGATGCCGACGCGGCCCGCTTCCAGCGCCTTGCGCGCATTGGAATGTTCCAGCCGCACGGGTGTGCTCGCTTCATAGGGCTCCCGCAAGCGCTGCACCGAGCGCCTTTCGGGAGGCTTGCGCTCGGAGCGTCTAACCCTGGCACCGGGCAGCAAATTGCCGATGCTCTTGCGCGCCACCTTGTTCTCGACCGGGCCGGAAACCTTGATCGGCAAGGGTTCGAGCTTCAACGCCTGGCGCTTTTTCGCTTGCTCGGGATTTTCCTTGAGTACATAAACGTGGCGGCAGAAATCCATCAGGGTATCGAGCTGACTGCGGGTACGCACCTCGAAACCCTGGAGCAGAAAGGGCGTCTCGATCCAGGGCCGATCCAACTCGGCGACGAACATGCCGATCTCGACCTGGGCGGCGGGCACCATCACCAGGTTTTCCCGGGAATGCTCTTTGTCGTCGGCGCCGAATTGATCGCTCACTGCAACCTCCTTCCCTGCTCCAGCCGGACCCAATGATAGTGGCAGCCATGCCGCAGCACCATCGTCAGTGCTTGCGCCGCTGCTGGCACTGCCATCAGCGACCGTCCAGCAATGCATGCAGGCGCCGACGCACCACCGGCACCACCTCGGCTTCGAACCAGGGATGTTGCGTCAGCCAGCGCCGATTGCGCGGGGAGGGATGCACCAGCGGCACCTGTGGCGCCAGTTCCACCGGCCAGCGCCGCACGCGCGCCGTCAGAGATTCCCCCTTGCCGCCCAAGTAATATGCCTGCGCATGACGGCCTATCAAACAGCGTCAACCGCACATTGTGAAGCAGTTCAAGAATGCGGCCGTGCCACAGTGGCGCACACTCGGCGCGCGGCGGCAGATCCCCGCCGCGACCGCGCCCCGGATAGCAAAAGCCCATCGGGACGATCGCGATCCGCGACGCGTCGTAGAAGGTTTCCTTGTCGAGTCCCAGCCAGCCGCGCAAGCGATCGCCGCTGGGATCGTCCCAGGGTATGCCGCTGGCATGCACCCGGGTTCCCGGGGCCTGCCCCACGATCAGCACCCGCGCGGAAGTCTCGGCGCGCAGTATCGGACGCGGGCCGAGCGGCAGATCCGCGCAGTGCCGGCAGGCGCGCACCGCGGCGAGCAGATCGCGCAGCGCCAATTCGGCGCCCTGGTTTGGCGGCTCCGGCGTGGCGCTGCTACCATCGGCGCGGCCCGGAGTTTCGAAGTTCTCCGCTACAGGCATCGGTTCTCTACAGACATCGGTTCTCTACAGACATCCGCTCTCTACAGACATCGGCAATGACTTCTGCATTCGATTTCGCTGAACTGAACGACGCCGACGGCTTTCTCCACCGCCATCTGGGCCCGCGCACTGACGAGTTGCGCACGCAACTGACGGCGCTGGGC
>DASUDS010000088.1:0-7427 GCA_036275455.1 Porticoccaceae bacterium | reverse complement strand
GCCTTCGCCCGGTTGCACCGGTTGAGCGCGGCGGAGACCCTGGCCCTGTTTGCCGAACACTATCGCAGCGTGCTGGCCGATCCCGCCGGCGACAGCCACGCCAACATCCGTGCGTTCCAGCGCCACGGTTGGGCAGGGGTGGTGTTCGACGGCGAGGCGTTGGCGGCTCGGTGAGCGGATGAATGCGCCGCAACCCGTAGGAAAACCCCGCGGAGAAGGGGGGCGGGCGATAGATATTCACTGGCGCCGCGCCGTATGCTGACTCCTGGTCGGCAAAACGATGCCGTCTGTCCGCGTCAATAGTTCGTGGTCGCACTATATTGCCGTTCGTCGGAAACTGAAAAAATCCGCTTTCTTCGTTGCTAACAAGGGAGCCATGGAACCGAAACACATGCCACCGCCGCCCACCGCGCCCAGCCGGGGCTTCACCCTCATCGAGATGATGGTGACGCTGACGCTGCTGGCCATCCTCATCGCCCTGGTGACCCCCTCCTTTCAGGGGTTGCTGCGCGACAACCGTGCCGCGACCCAGGCCAATGCCCTGCTCGGCTCGCTGGCGCTGGCGCGCAGCGAGGCCATCAAGCGCAATGTGCCGGTGGTGGTGTGCCGCTCCAACACCGGGACCAGCTGTGCCGGAGCCGAGTGGGAGGCGGGTTGGATTGTCTGGCCCGACACGAATCGCAGCGGCACCCTCAACGCCGACGACGGCGACGGTATCCCCGAGGCCGGAGAGGAAATGATCATCGAGGCACAGGGCGCCCTGGTCGGCAGGTTCGACCTTGCGGCGGCGGCAGCAGCCATTACCTACCGGCCCGACGGCTCCCCGACGGCGGCCGACGCCTTCGAGTTGACGCCGCCGGGCGGCGATACCGAGCACGGCCGCTGCATCGAGATCGACGCCACCGGCCGGCCGAAGGTGACCAAGGGAGCCTGCCCATGAATCGGGGCCTGTCCATGAATCAGGGTTTGTCCGTGAATCGCCCATCGCGCTCCGCCGGCTTCGGCCGGCCCCGCCGGTCGCGCGGCGCCACCCTGATCGAGGTGCTGATCGCCGTGCTGGTGCTGGCGGTGGGCATCCTCGGCCTCATGGGCTTGCAGATCAACGGCAAGCGCACCACCTACGAGGCCCTGCAACGCAGCGCCGCGGTCAATCTGGCGCAGGACATGATCAACCGCATGCGCGCCAATCCCAATGTCGCACCCACGATCACTTTTCTCGACGACGAATACGACACCGGGGCCGACTACGACAACGGCGGCGTCGGTGGCGGGCAGGTGGCCACTCCGGCGGTCGATTGTGCCGAAGCCGGCGCCGGCTGCACGCGCGCCCAGCTCGCCGCCTTCGATCTGGCAACCTGGGAAGCGGATCTCGACGATGCCGTGACCAGCAACGGCCTCATAAACCCCACCGGCTGCATCGATGTCGACATCACGGCGGCCAACGGCAGCCTGATCACCGTGATGGTGGCCTGGGAGAGCCGGGTGGATCTGGATCAGACCGCGGTAGTGGCGCGCATGCCGGCGGCACTTGAATGCGGTGACGGCAAGTACGGCACCGACGATCTCCGCCGCCAGGCGGTGGTGATTTCCACCTTTCTGGCCAATCGCTGAGGATTCGGCATGGCAGCCCCCCGATTTCCCGCACCCGGCCAGCGCGGCTTCTCGCTGATCGAGCTGATGGTCGCGCTGCTGCTCGGCCTGCTGCTGATGAGCGGCATCGTCGCCGTGTATCTGGAAAGCAAGCGCGGCTGGGCGCAGGACGACGCCATCGCCCGGGTGCAGGAAAACGGCCGCTACGCGCTGCGCCTGCTGTCGCGCGAGATCGCCATGGCTGGGTTTTACGGCGGCGTTACTGAAACCGATGCGATCAGTTCACCGGCGATCGCCGATTGCAAGACCTGGCTGCTCAATCCCGACGAAGTGATCGAGACCTACAACCACGCCGACACGGATGCGCCGGCCGAATTCAGTGACTGCTTTGACGCTGACGAGGTTGCGACGGGCTCCGACATCCTCGCCCTGCGCCGTGCCTCCGACCGGCCGCTGATCGATGATGGCGAATGGGAGACCGGCTTCTCCGCGCTGACCGGCACCCAGTATTACCTCAACACCAACAACGATGGCCTGGGCACCAGTGAGATCGAACTGGGCTCGGCACTGGATACCAGTGCGTTGGTCGCTGCGAGCTCGAAGGCCGATGTCTGGGAATACCATGGCAGCATCTACTACATCGGCACCGAGAACGGCGTACCGAGCCTCTGCGTGCGCAGTGCCCAGAACACCGCCCAGACCTGCCTGGTGAACGGCATCGAGAATCTGCAAGTGGAATTGGGTGTGGATACCGACGGCGATGCGGTGCCCGATGAATTCATCTCCGACCAGGTCGCTCCCGGAGAGGTGGATGCGGACACGGTGCTTGCCATGCGCATTCACCTGCTGGTGCGCAGCATCGAGCCGGTGCGCTCCAGCCCCACCGACAGCCGTACCTGGAATCTGGGCGATGAATCGGTGGACACCAACGCCAGTGCGGACGATCAGTTCTACCGCCGCGTGTTCAGCGCCACGGTGCCGCGCAACAACCAGGTGTTCACCACCTTCGAGTAGGTCGTCCGATGGAGAACGGGACCATGAACATTGCAGCCTTTCCCGAGGGCGTCGCCCGCCAGCGCGGCGCGGTGCTGGCGGTGGCGCTGATTTTCCTGCTGCTGCTCAGCATCGTGGCCATCAGCCTGATGCGCTCAGGCCAGCTCGAGGTGCTGATGGCCGGCAACGCGCAATCACAGTTGGGTGCCTTCCAGTTGGCCGAAGCCGTAGCCGACTCGGTACTGGCCAATTGGGAGGATAACCTCGACACCGAGGACGTCGTTTGCAGCCCGGATCACCCCGACCCCGATAGCGAGTGCACGCGGTCGGATCTGGCGTGGGACGATCGCCTGAATCCCGAGGAAGACGACGCCTTGCCCCCGGTGGACGACGCCACCGTTACCGCGCGCACCAAGCCATTGAACGACGGCAAGCCCGGGTGTGTACCGCCCTTCGTCACCGGCATTGCCCATGGTACCTGGGCGTTTTTCTTCGATGTCGAGGCCAGCTTCGACAACACCGACGAGCGCCAGGGCGCCAGCCAGGTGAATCGTGGCGGTGTACTCGTCAACCCGGTGAGCGCGGACTGTTTTTCGAGCCCGCCGGAGGGCGACCTCGACCAGTACGCCCATTTGCGGTCGAGCTGAATCCGCCGGGCATGGACAGGGTTCGCGTCATGGGCATGGGTAACGGTGTCGGCAGGGTTAGGACCATCAGGATTGGCATCATGGAGGCTGGAGTCATGAATCATTCACCGATCGCGACCGCGCGGCGGTTGCTGGTTGCGCTGTTGGTGGGCTTGTTGGCCGTGCCACCGACCTGGGCCGACGATACCGAGATCTATTTTCAGCCGGCGCCGCCGGATGCGCCGCCGCCGCTGGTGATGCTGACCTTGGATTGGCGTTCCAATCTGACCAGTACCTTTTGTGCGCGAAAAAGTGACGCGTCGTGCGTGGCAAAGTTTGGTACCGATGACATCGGCACCCAGATTTACAGCCAGCTCGATATGGCTGCGTCAGCTCCAGTGTCGCTGTTCGATGCCTTCCGCGCGGTGTTCAAGGTGGTGTTTGACTCCGACGTGGCCGACGGCACCCGCGTTGGCTTCATGATGAGCCACAACCACGACAACGGCTGCACTACCGGCAGCGTGAATTGCAGTAACGGTGGCTACGTATTGCGCGGCTTCGAGCTGTTCGAGGCCGGAGATGGCAATGGTGCCAAGGACGAACTGCTCAAGATCATGAAGGCGATTCCGCTACCCCAGGGTGCGGAAGCCCATCCCTATCAGGGTCTGGAACTGTTCTTCGAGATGTACCGGTACCTCGCCGGACTCGATGTGATTAACGGCAAGCTGGGGTATACGGATTACGAGAGCAAGAATCCTGGCGGCACCGGCAGCCGCAATCTCGATTACGAGTTCTCGCGAGGAAAATCCAACGCGGCGGGGGATGAATGTCTGTTTACCCTCGGCGCCAACAGTGGCGACAACCGCTCCTGTGCCGATTACATCGCTAGCGGATACACTGCGTCGGACGATTCCAACCTCGCGAAAGGCGGGGTGCGGATTTCCTCTGCCCTGACCTGGGATCCAGGTATCCTGAAGCCCCCCTCGGCCAGCAGGTACATCAGCCCCTACAACAACGATGAAGACTGGTCGTGCAGCGGCGCCTACAGCATCAATATGCTGTTCCAGGTTTCCCAGCAGGATGCTGACAGCAACACAGAAATCAAGAAAACGCTCTCCAACCAGGGGTTGGGGGAATGGGGATTGTCGAGCAACCCCTCGCTGACCTTCACCAACATCATCAGCAAGCTGCACCAGAACGATCATGCCGCCGGGCAGGCGACGGGAGTTCCCACGGTCGCCGGGCAGCAGAATCTCACGTCCTATTTCCTGGTGGATGCGGCGCATGCCAATACCACCACCAATGGTTACGCGGCGGCGGGCGGCACCGGCAACGCCATCGCCGCGCTGGACGATCCCCGCAAGCTGTTCGAGGCCTTGAACAACATCTTCAACCAGATCAATGCCGTCAGCAGCTCCTATGTCGCCGTGACCGTGCCGGTCAACTCCGACAACCGGGTTACTTCGCTGCCCCATGTGTTCGTGGCGCTGTTCCAGGTGGACGAGACCGGCAAGCCGCTGTGGCCCGGCAACGTGAAAAAGCTCGATCTGGTGACGGAGACACTGGACGACGGCTCCAAGCAGCTGGATGTGCTCGACGCCCGTGGTGAGCTCGCTTTCAACCCGATCACGGGCCGGATCGACGACAGATCCCTTACTCTGTGGACGGTGCCCACCGCGGCCGATGTAGTGGCCGCCGATACCAGCAAGGATGAAGTCTCTGGCAGAGATGGCAGTTCGGTGCGCCGTGGCGGCGCTGGCCACAAGATCCCGGGTTACCGCTCCGGGTCGGTCGGATTGCGCAACGCGGATACCGGCGCCCGACAGATCTTCCTCGAGCCGGAGAGTTTCAATCCATTGGCACTGGCGGGTAACGCTCCGGTGGCAGTCGATGCCAGCTCGGATACAGGAGCGACGCGCGAGAACGCGGACGTGCAGACGCGCTTCGGTTTTCGCGACGTCTCCGCCGGCTGCCCCGAGCAGGACGGCACCTATTGCCTGAGCGCGATCAAGGAGGTGCTGGATGCGGCCGCGATCACGTATCCCGGAAGCCCAACTGCGGCGCAGAAGGTGGACATGATCCGCAATGCCACCCAGGCGCTGCTCAAGTGGGTCCGCGGTATCGACGTCTTCGACAGTGACGCTGACAGCAGTCGCACCGACATGCGGCCCTGGCTGATGGGCGATGTACTGCACTCGCGGCCCTTGGCGATCAACTATGGATCCCGCCCGCCAGGTGGCAGTGGCTATTCCGCCGAAAACCAGGATGTGCGCCTGGTGTTCGGTGCCAACGATGGGTTGATGCGCATGGTGCGCAACACCCTGGCAGGGGCAAGCGCGCCCTCCGCAACTACCCAGCGCGGAGACGATTACGGCGAGGAAGTCTGGGCCTTCATGCCGCGCGAGCTGCTCAGCCATGTGCCTCGGCTGGCGCTGACCACCAGTAACGTCGGCCTCAACCGGCCCTATGGCGCGGATGGGGAACCCACCCTGATGACCATCGACAATAACGACGACGGCATCATCGACAACGACAGCACCTGTAGCGTCGGGGCGGATGATTGCGACCGCGCCTGGATCTATTTCGGCCTGCGTCGCGGCGGCAAGAGCTATTACGCGCTGGACATCTCCAACCCGGATGCGGCCTCGCCCAAACTGATGTGGAAGATCGACGACAGCATGACGGACTTCACCGAACTGGGTTTGACCTTCTCCAATCCGCGCGTGGGCTGGGTGCGGATCGAGGATGTGCCGGGCCTCAACCTGTTTGGGGACGACGACGTCAATGTGCCCATCCCGGTGGTGGTCGTCGGCGGTGGCTACCATGGCCATGCACAGCTGAGCGGTGATCACCACCATACTGGAGCAAGCAAGGACACCCTCACCTACACCGGTGGCGATGCTGGCGAGGGCAACGCGGTCTTCCTCGTCCATGCCCGCACCGGCGAGCTGATCTGGAAGGCGACGCTGGGGGCGAGCACTGGAGGAGTCAGTGCGACCCTGTATCAGAATACCGCCATGGAGCACGGCATCGCGGCGCCGGTGTCGCCCATGGACGCCAGTGGCAACGGTATTCTCGATCGCCTCTATGTGGCGGATACCGGCGGGCGCGTGTGGCGCTTCGACATTCCCGAATTCGTGCCCGGCACTTCGTCGGCCGAGCATCGCGAAGAGGAATGGAAGGCCACGGTGCTGGCCGACCTGCGCCCGGCCGATATGGCCGACACGCCGGAGGACGATCTGCGCTTCTTCCACAGCGCCACCATCGTGCGCCGTGCCCGCGACGGCATCGGTGTGTACGACGCCATTGCCGTGGGCTCCGGCGATCGCGAGCACCCGCAGTCGGAGGTGGACGAGGTCTACAAGAACAACTGGTTCTTCCTGTTCAAGGACCGGATCACCACCAGTGGCGACCCAGCGGTGGATGACCTGGACCCCATAGCGCCCGATGATCTTCTCGACGTGACCGACGATTGCTTCACCGGATCGACGGGTGGTGCTTGTACCGCGGCGGACCTGACGCATGGCTGGCGCCTGGCACTTGAGGAGAACGGGGAGAAAAATCTGTCTGCGCCCTTCATTGGCGGCAACGGGATCATCTTCACCACCTACCTGCCCGAAGGTACGACCGATGATGACGACCCCTGTGTGCCGCTGGGATCGAGCAGGCTCTATCAGGTGGGGCTCGACAAGGGTGAACCGCTGCGCTTTCTCCACGACGTGGTCGGCGATACGTTCAGCAAGACTGATCGCTGGATCAACCTCTACTCGGGCATCGACGGCGGCGTGGTGGCGGCGAGCCCGGATTTCTGGATCACCGCCACTGGCAAGAGCGGCAGCAACCCGCCGCAGAAACCGATCCAGTTCTACTGGCGGGAGAGCGGCATCGACACCGTGAACTGATGCCGGTGGAGGTGACGGGCGGATTGCGGGCACGCATCCACCCCTGACAATGAATTCACGGAGACGGGCACGAATGAAAATCAGGACAAGCGACCGCCAGTCCGGCGTCACCCTGCTGGAAATGCTGATCGTGGTGGTGATCGTGTCGATCCTGGCCGCGGTAGCCTATCCGGCGTACCAGGACTATGTGGTGCGTTCCAACCGCGCGGTGGGCGCCGGTTCGCTGCTGGAGGTGGCGGCCCGCCAGGAGCAGTATTTCGCCAACAACGCCGGCTATGCCAGCACCACGGCGCTGCTCGGTTATGGGGCCGCCTAT
>DASUDS010000087.1:0-12433 GCA_036275455.1 Porticoccaceae bacterium | reverse complement strand
GCATCGGCGGTGATCCTCACCTCGACGGTGATGGTGCCGGACCCCATCTTCGGCGGACTGGCGCTGTCGCTGATCTTCGGCACCCTGGTGTCCACCTTCCTGACCGTGCTGGTGGTGCCGATCCTGCTGTTCCAGTTTCTGGGCCGGCGCGGCCTGCCCGCGGCGGTGGAGGGCTGACGCCATGAACGCCGGCAAACCCCGCGCGTCCCGAGCCCTGGTGTTGCTTGCCGTGGTGGCCGCGTCCGCCACCCTGGCCCAGGAGACGCCGACTTGGGAGACGTCCTTGGCGGAGGCCCTGACCAACGAGACTCTGACCAACGAGACTCTGACCAACGAGACCCTGGCCAACGAGACCCTGGCCAACGAGACGCTGGGCAACGAGACGCTGGGCAACGAGACTCTGGCCCAGGCCTGGGACGCGGCGCTGCTCGGTAATCACGACATCCTCGCCGCCGCCGAGACGGTCGGTGCGGCCCGGGAGCAGGTTGCGGCCGCCGAGGCACTGCGCCTGCCGCAGGTGACCCTGAAATCCGGCTATACCCGATTCGATGCCGAGCCGACCATCGAATCCGAAACCCAGCTCAACATCGATTCCAGCACCCAGACCGTGCCCTTCGAGTACCGCATCGGTGAACGGAACAGCCTGCACTACGGCGCCATGGTGAGCCTGCCGCTGTACAACGGCGGCCAGACCCAGGCGGTCATCGAAGCCGCCCGGGCGCGCGCCCTGGCCGCCACCTCGGATCGGGCGACCCAGGAGGCCAATACCCGCATCGCCGTCGCCGAAGCCTATTTCAACGTGTTGCGCGCGCAGCGTGGCCAGGGCGTCGCGCGTGCCCACGTCGCCAGCCTGGAGCGTCACCAGGCCGACATCGCCCGGATTCACGATCAGGGCCTGGTGCCGCGCAGCGATCTCCTGGCCGCCGAGGTGACGCTGGCCGATGCGCGCCAGCAGTTGCTGCAAATTGAAAACCAGCTGCGTCTGGCCGAGGCCGGTTATAACCAGCTGCTCGCCCGGCCCCTGGAGCAGCCGGTGCGGCTGGCCGAGGCCGCGGTCGAGCCGGTGATGCCCGGCGCCGTCGATGACTGGGTCCAGCGTGCCCTGCACCAGCGCCCGGAGTTGGCCGCCCTGGGGCAGCAGATCGACTCGGCCGGGGCCCAGGTCCGCGGTGCCGCGGGCAGCAGGTTGCCGAAGGTGGGGTTGTCGACCGGTTACCTCTACCAGGACAACGGCTCGCTGGAGCAGCCGGGCATGTTCGCCACCAGCGTCGATCTCGCCTGGTCGCTCTACGACGGCGGCGGCGCGGAGCATCTGCGGCGCTCCCTGGCGCATCGCCAGGCCGAGCTGCTGCGGCGTCGCGACGGTCTGCGCGAACTGATCGGCCTGCAGGTGCGCCGCTACTGGCTGATGCAGCAGGAGACGCGCCAGCGCCTGGCGGTCACCCGGGGCGCCATCGCCCAGGCCGAGGAGAATCTCACCGCGACCCGCAACGGCTACCGGGAGGGGCTGGCGCGCAACGCCGAGGTGCTGGACGCCGAGGCGCTGCAATTGAAAACCCGGACCAATCACACCAATGCCACCTACGACGCGGCACTGGCGACCCTGCAACTGCGCTGGGCGGCCGGCGAGCTGTAGCAGCGCGCGAGCTGTGGCACTTCGTGAGCTGTAACACCTCGCGATTTGTAGCACCTCGCGATTTGTAACACTTCGCGAGCAGCAGCACTTCGCGAGCAATAGCAGCTGGCGAGCAATAGCAGCTGCCGAGCAACAGCAGCTGGCGAGCAGTAGCACTTCGCGAGCTGTAACACCCGGCCAACAAGCTGCGCGCAGCCGCGGTGGCTATTGGCAATGGCGAGCTGGATCGGTCAGCAGTCGGGCACCGGCTGCTCGGTCAGCCGGAGCAGCTCGTAGACCGCCTGCCACAGCGGCCAGACATCCGCCAGCCGGGGCGCGACATCGACGTGTTCGAGACCGTTGGCCACGAACAGCCGGGCGCGTTCGGGTCCGAATCTTTCGCGCAGCAAGCGGCTGTGGGATACGGGGATCACCGGGTCGGCGCTGCCGTGGATCAGCAGCAGCCGGGCGCGCAGTTCGGTGAACGGCCGCCGCGCCAGATCCAGCTCCTGCAGCGAGGTGCGAATGCCTGCCGGCAGGGCGGCGATCAGCGTCGCCACCTGTTGCGGGTCGGTGTTGGCAGTGAGCGCATGGAGTGCGCGGCCCTCGCTGCCGAGCCGGGCCAGGAGGTCGTCCACCTCCGGATCCGGAGCGGCCAGGTGCCGTCGCGCCAGCTCGCCCAGCAGTGCGCGCTCGGCGGGATCGGTCAGCCGGGCGGCCTGACTTTGCAGCAGCCACCAACGGCCTTCGGCAGCCTGGGGCACGCCGTTGCGCCCGGACAGCGGATCGAAGCCGGTGGTGGCGTAGGTGATGGCGGCATCCAGGTCGTAGTAGCCACCCACCGCGACCACGAAGTCGATCCGTTCGCGCACCTCCGGCGCCAGTGCGGCGATGAGCGCCGGCCCCACCGCGAAACTCAGCGCCATCACCCCGACGGGACGGCAGTCGGTACCGGCTCTGGCGTCCAGTTCGTGGCGCAGTGCGGCGCCGATATCCGCGGCATCCTCGATCCCGACGGCAAGCGAGCGCAGTCCATCCAGCTCCGGCACCAGCACCGCGAAGCCGGCGCGGGCCATGGTCCGGGCAAAGCGCATCAGTCGCGGCTCGCGGCGGCCTTCCGCGGTAAAGCCGTGCAGCAGCACCAGGGTGGCGCGGGGCGGGCGGTCGGCCGGCAGATGGCGATCGGCCAGGTGATGGCGGCCGTCGCGGGAGAAATCCGCTGCCTGGAGCCGTGGCGCCGCGCGCTGTTCCTTGAGCAGGCTGGGCGCGTCGCCCGCCTGGATGTCGAGCAGTACCAGCAGCGCCAGCCAGCTCCGTTGCGCGGCCGGCAGTGCCGCCAGCAGCGGTGCCGCCAACAGCAGTGCGAGCGCAAGCGCCGCGATCGACGCCCAGCGCAGGCGGGGCCGGCGCGGCATCGGTTCAGCCGCTGGCGAGCGCGGACACCGCGCGCTCGGTGGAGATATGGATCCGGTCCTGGTCGAGTTGGCGCGCCAGCGCGCTGCCGCGCAGCCGGTCGAGCACCGGTCCCTTGACCTCGGCCAGGTGCAGGCGAATGCCGGCGCTGGCGAGGCTGGCCTCGAGGTTCTCCAGCATCTCCAGGGCGCTGGCGTCGATATAGGCGACACCGGACAGGATCAGCACCACCTCGGCGAGCCCCTCGCGATCCACCACCAGGTTCTGGAGTGCGGATTCCACGCGCGGGGTATTGGCGAAATAGAGGTTTTCGTCGATGCGCACCAGCAGGATGTGCGGCCAGGTTTCCACCACGTGGCGGTGGATGTTGCGGAAGTGTTCGCTGCCCGGGATCCGCCCCACCACCGCGATGTGCGGGCGGCTGGTGCGATACAGGAACAGCAGCAGCGCCAGGGCGACGCCGATGGTCAGGCCGAGTTCGATGCCGAAGGCCAGCACGCCGGCCAGGGTGGCGGCCTGGGCGGCGCCGTCGCCGCGGTCGTAGCGCCAGGTATGGCGCAGGTTGGCGAGGTCGATCAGCTGCCAGACGGCGATCACGATGATGGCCGCCAGCACCGCCTTGGGCAGGTCGGCGAGCAGGCCGGTGAAGGCCAGCGTCGCCAGCGCCACCCAGGCCGCGGTGACGATGGCCGCGAGCTGGGTGCGGGCGCCGGCGTCGAAGTTGACCATCGAGCGCGCAAAGCCGCCGGCCACCGGCATGGCGCCGGCACAGGCGGCGGCGATGTTGGTGAGGCCGAGTGCGCGCAGCTCCTGGTCCGGGTCGATCTTTTCGCGGCGCCGGAAGGCGAGCGCCTTGGCCACCGAAATGCTCTCCACATAGCCGATCAGGGCGATCAGGGCAGCCGAGGGCAGCAGTTCCAGCCAGCCCGGTGCAGCGAGGAAATCCAGCTGCAACCGGGGCAGGCCGGCGGGCACCTGGCCCACGGTGGCCACCCCCCAGCGCGTGCCGGCATCGCTCAGGGCCGCGACGGCGATGGCCAGCGCCACCAATACCAGCGGGGCGGTACGACAGAGGATCGTGGCCCGGGTCTTGGCGATGCCGAGCCGGGTGAGGGCGCGGGGCAGGGGGCCGCGCGCCAGGGCGAGCAGGACCAGAGCGGTCAGTCCAAAGGCGCTGGTCGCCGGGTTGATCGCCATCGCCTGGGTAGCCAATGCGTGCAGGATTTCGCCAAAGCTCGCTTCGCGCGGCACCGGAATCCCGGTCAGCGCCGCGAGCTGGGTGCCGATGATGAAGATTGCCGCGCCGGTGGTGAAACCCGACAGCACCGGGTGGCTGATGAAGGCGGTGAGCCAGCCCAGGCGCAGCAGGCCGAGGGCGAGCAGCAGGGCGCCGGACAGCGCGGCGAGGATGAGCGCACCGGCGAGATACTTGTCCGGATCCCCGCCTGCATAGGGTGTCAGCGCGGTGGTCACCATCACCGCCGCGACCGCAACCGGGCCGACTGCCAGGGTGCGGCTGGTGCCGAGCAGCGCATAGACGAGCGGCGGCAGGATGCTGGCGTAGAGCCCGACTTCGGCCGGCAGGCCGGCGAGCAGGGCATAGGCCAGCGCCTGGGGGATCAGCAGAATCGCGGTGATGGTGCCGGCGAGTAGGTCGGGCACCAGCGCCTGGCGGTCGTAGTGGCGCAACTCCATGCACAGGGGCAGCAGCCGCGGGCAGCGGCGCAGCAAGGTGCGGATGCGCGAGATGGCCTGGGCGTTGGTCATCGGGTCGTAACCGTGGGTGTGCAAGGTAAAGTGTATCTTGTATAACAAAACGGCATAACCTTATGGCCGCCATGCCGTGCTAGATTCTCCGCGGTTCCGGGCAGTTCGCCGGGCGGCGGCGGACCACCCCGATCGTATCGAGACCCAGTCCGCATTGATGCCAAGTCCGCATCGAAACCAGGTTCGCTTCGATACCAAGTTCGCTTCGATACCAAGTTCGCTTCGATACCAAGTTCGCTTCGATACCAATGAAAGGAGCCAAGGCATGAACGACGCAGTGAAACGCCATGTAGTCGCGGTAGTCGGGGGTGGTGCCGCCGGGCTGACGGTGGCGGCGCTGCTCAAGGCGCGCCAGGCCGATCTCGATGTTGCCGTCATCGAGCCTTCGGAGTGTCATTCCTATCAGCCGGCGTGGACGCTCGTGGGTGGCGGCGCCTACGACCTCCTGCGCACCCGCCGTGCCACCGCGGACTGCCTGCCGGCCGGGGTCACCTGGATCCGCGATCGGGTCAGCGCCTTTGCGCCGGAGCAGAATCGGCTGACGCTGGCCTCCGGCGCGACCCTCGAGTATCGCTATCTGGTGGTCGCCGCCGGACTGCAACTGGACTGGAGCCGCATCGACGGGCTGGAAGCGACGCTCGGCAAGAACGGCGTGACCAGCAACTACCGCTACGATCTGGCGCCCTACACCTGGGACTGCATTCGGGGCCTGCGCGGCGGCGCGGCGCTGTTCACCCAGCCGGCCATGCCCATCAAGTGCGCCGGGGCACCGCAGAAGATTCTCTATCTGGCCGCGGATCATTGCCGGCGCCAGCGGATACCGGCCGGCATGCACTTCTTCACCCCGGGGCCGGCGATGTTCGGGGTGCCCTTCTACGCCAAGGCGCTCGACCAGGTGGTGGCGGACTATGGCATCCAGCCCCATTTCGGCCACAACCTGGTGGCGGTCGACGGGCCTGGCAAGCGCGCGACCTTCGAGGTTGGTACCGGCGACGAAAAGCGCCACGTCGAGCTGGGCTTCGATCTGCTGCACGTGGTGCCGCCGCAGTCCGCGCCGGATTTCATCAAGGCCAGCCCGCTGGCCGATGCCTCCGGCTGGATGAGTGTCGATCGCCACAGCCTGCGCCACACCACCCATGAAAATGTCTTCGGTCTGGGCGACTGCACCACCACGCCCAACAGCAAGACCGCCGCCGCGGTGCGCGCCCAGGCGCCGGTGGTGGCCGCCAATCTGCTGCACGCGATGCATGGCCGGGGCGAGCAGCTCCGCTATGACGGCTATGCCTCCTGCCCGCTCACCACGTCGAACGGGCGGATCATGCTCGCCGAATTCCTCTACGACGGTGTGGTGGCGCCGAGTTTCCCCGCCGACCCGCGGATTCCACGGCGCGCCTACTGGTGGCTGAAGAAGCATTACCTGCCGCACCTGTACTGGCGCATGCTGAAAGGCCATCTCGGGCAGGACTGGCATCGCGAGCGCAGCTATCCCGAGACGCTGCCCAGAATAATTCCGTAGCCGCGAGGCGCGCCGCGCCGCGGTCAGGGCCCGCGGTGCAGCGCGTTGGCGTTGAAAGCTTCCGGGTCGATCGGCTTCCGGTAATCGACGTCGCTGAAGCGGAACTCGCTGCGGTGGCCGGTCTTGTGGTTCTCGACGGTGATGTGTCCGGGAGTCCAGATGCCCTGGACCTGCTGGATGTCGCCGATGTGCGCGGTTTTCAGCGCGTTGCCCGCCAGATCCCAGAAGCGCGTCTGGCGCGCCATCCAGATCGTGCTGTCGATGCAGTTTTCCACCCGCTGGTAACCGATTTCGCGCGCCAGGGATTCCGTTCTCGGCACCGCTTCCACCCACAGGCATTGGTGGCCATCCACGGTATCGGCACGCAGGGTTCGATACTGGTAATCGTCGGATACCCGGGTTTCGAGCTTGATGTCCTCGTAGGTCATGTCGGTGCCGAGAAAATAATCGCCGCGATCCGCCGCGGAGATGCGCCGTGCCTTGCGCAGCGCCGGCAGATACAGCCAGTTGTCGTCCTCGCGCTCGGGCGCCTGGTAGTCGTAGGTCAGGAAGGCCGTGCCCTTGAGGTTGTTGGGCGATGCGAAATAGATCGCGGTGTGCTTTTCGCCCTCGACATAGCGGCGATAGGCGATGGTGTCGCGAATCCGTTGCTTGCCGCCGCGGTCGGTGAGGATCAGGGTCATGTGCCGCGACATGTGTTCGCCTTCATCGCGGGCATTGATGCGCGCCGCGACGCTGGCGCCGTCGGGCAGTGCTTCGCCCTGGACGCAGGGCGGCAGGGCGAGCATCGCCGCCGTGAGCAGGAAACGTCTTGCATTCATTCGGAGTGACTCCGCGATGGGAAGGACGGCGTGCCACTGGCGCCGGAGTCCACGCCCAGAAGGCGCGGCGACAGCCGGGCGAGTGCCGGCAGCAGCATCAGGCTGGAAAAAAAGCTCAGGGCGATGGCCAGCGCCACGGTGATGCCGAATTCCGTCAATATCTGGACCTTGCTGATGGTCAGCACGCCAAAACCCAGTGCCAGGGTGAGAAAGTTGAAAAGCAGCGCCCGGCCGGTACCGGGGTAGAGATCGGCGAGCACGGTGTCGAGGTCGGCTTCCGGTTCCAGCAGCAGGCGGCGCAGGGTGTCGGTGGTGTGGATGGCGAAATCGATGCCGAGCCCGATGGCGATGGCGGCGAACATCACGGTGCTGGCCGACAGCCAGAGGCCACCGAAACCCATGTAGGCGTAGACGCCGAGCACGGTGATCACGATCGGCAATCCGGTGGCGATGCCGGCGGCGAAGGAGCGAAAGGCGAGCACGGACAGCGCCAGTACCAGGGCGAGGGACAGCAGCACGCTGGTGGTCTGCGCCTGCGCGAGCTGGCTCATCCACACATAGTTGAGATAGCCGCGGCCGGTCGGTTGACCATGGATGGCCGGGCCGTTGAAGTCCTGGTCGAGATAGCCCTGCACGTCGTCGATGATCCGGCGCAGATCGGCGTACTGATCCGACTTCATCGTGATCCGCACATTCGCGAGGCGGTAGTCGTAGTCCACCAGATGATCGAAATCGCGCGGATCGCCCATGCTCGAATAGAGCAGAAAGTACTGCGCCACCAGCGCGGGATCGTCCGGCAGCCGGTAATGGGCCGGGTCATCGCCGTTCATGCTGCGCTGCATCTGTTTCAGGTAATCGACGATGGACTGGGTATCGGCAACCAGCGGATGTGCCGCGAGGTGCCGTTGCAGCGCCTCGATGCGGTGCAGGTTGGCGGGCTGGAACAGGTCCTCGGCGTTGGGTGTGGTGATCATCAGATCGAGAAAGTAGGTACCGTCGAAGCGCCGGTTCAGTTCGCGATCGGCGATCACGATCGGCTCATCCTTCTGAAAGGCGCGCAGCAGGCTGTCGTTGACTGCCATGCGCCCGGCGCCGGCGAAGCCCGCGATCGCCAGCGCGGCGGCTAGAGCGATGACTAGCCGGGGAAAGCGCAGTGCGAATCGCCCCAGGGGCGCAAGCGCGCGGCCCATCGCGTCGGTGACGGACGCCGTTCCCGCCGCGACGGTGCGGTAGACCGGGCTGCGCCGCGGCTTCAGCAGGGTCAGCAGCGCCGGCAACAGGGTGACGGTGTACACCCAGGCCATGGCGACGCCAAACAGGGCGAACCAGCCGAACCAGCGCATCGGTGGCATCAGTGCCGAGACCGCCAGGCTGAGGAAGCCGGCCATGGTGGTCGCGGTGGTCAGGGTTATGGGGCGGAACAGCCGCTGCATGGCGGTCACGGCGAGCTGCCGGCTGCTCCAGTCCGGGTGTCGGGCCGCCAGCTGGTAGTACTCGGTGAGCAGGTGGAGCGCATCCGCGACGCCAATGCCGATCAGCACCACGGGCAGGGCATTGGTGATCACGAAGAAGGGGACTTTCGCCCAGGCCATCAGGCCCAGGGTGCCCAGGGCGGTGGCGAACACGATCAGCCCGGGCAGCAGCGCGCCGCGCAGGGTGCGGAAGGCGGCCCAGCACAACAGCAGGATCACCAGCATCGACACCGGATTGAGGCGGCTCGCGTCGGCGTCGATATAGCTGCCCATGTAACCGGCCAGCGCGCCTTCGCCGGTGACGTGAATGCGATCGTCGGGGCCGAGCGGCGCCCGGGCCACCAGCTGCAGGATGGCGTCGTAGGTGGCCTGGGCCTGGTCCGGATCCAGCTGTTCGGCAAGGATCAGCGCGCCGCTGCCGTCGTTGGCGACCAGTGCGCCCCGGTGCAGGGGAAAGGTCATAACCGCGCTGCGGATGCGCTCGGCTTCTTCCTGGTCGGCGGGAGGCTCGGCCATGAAAGGTGCGACCGCCATGCCCTCGGCGGTGCCGCTGATGTCGTTTTCCGTCGCCAGGCTGGTGATGCGTTCCGGATCGATATTCGGGATGCCCTCCAACTCGCGGCTGAGCCAGGCGACCAGCGCCAGCGACTGCGGGTTGAAGACGCCCTGCGGGCCATCGTTGACCACCGCGATCACCATCGGGTCGCCGAGGCCGAACAGCGTGCGGAACTCGCGGTTCATCACCCTGGCGGGGTGATCGGGCGGCACGAAGGCGTCGGCGCGGGTGTCCTTGTACAGCCGCGGCAGGCCCGCGGCGAGCAGCAGGGTCAATAATCCCGCTGCCACGAGCACCAGCACCGGGCGGGCAGTGATCGCCCACAGACAGCGCTCCACAAGGGACTGTTCGGGCGCGGTGGGATCGCGGTTCATCGGGTGGCTGTGCAGGCAGGCAAGAGCTGTGGAGCGTCCGTCACTGGTGATTGGCCTTGTGTCGGTGGTCTGTGTGGCGTGTGGCACAGCGGCGGCGCCGTTGCAACTTTCATTGCGCGAGCCAATCATAGCCCAGTCCCTGTGTAAGAGCCGTCGTGCCGACGCGACTCATGGGGGCCAACAACCAAAGGAGATCGCTATGGCAACCCAATCCAAGAAGCCCATTGCCGCCGCTGTAGGTGCAGCGTTTCTGGCGTCGGTAACCCTGTCCCCGCTGGCCTCGGCCGCGGAAAATCCGTTTCAACTCAATTCCCTGAGTGGCGGCTACAACCTCGCGGAAAAAACCGAAGGCGAAGGCAAGTGCGGGGAAGGCAAATGCGGGGAAGGCAAGTGCGGCGGCAAGGCCGAGGCAGAAGGCAAATGTGGTGAAGAAAAAAAGGCCGCAGCGGAAGGAAAATGCGGTGAAGGCAAGAAAGCCGAAGGCGAAGGCAAGTGCGGTGAGGGCAAGTGCGGCGGCTCGAAGCAATAAGTTCACGACCAAGCGACGAGCCCAAGTGACGAGCCCAGGTTGCGAACTGAAGTGGCGAACCCAAGTTGCGAACCCGAGTTGCGAACCCGAGTTGCAAACCCGAGTTGCAAACTGAGGTGGCGCTCGGTGAATGCTGAGGCTGCCATCTTCGGTGCCGGGCTGGGACTGCGGCGGACCCTGCTGGATCCGCTGTCGTCCTGGACCGGCGCGCAGCCGGATTTTCTGGAGGTCGCTCCGGAAAACTGGCTGCGGGTCGGCGGCCGGCTCGGCCGGAATTTTCGCCGGTTCACCGAGCGCCACGCGTTCGTCTGCCACGGGCTGTCATTGTCGCTCGGCGCCACGGATCCGCTGGATTTCGACCTGCTGCGCGACATCAAGGCGTTCCTGCTGTGCCACCAGATCCGGTGTTATTCCGAACACCTGAGCTACTGCAGTGATCAGGGCCATCTCTACGATTTGCTGCCCATGGCCTTCACCGGTGACGCGGTGCTTCATGTCGCCGATCGCATCCGTCAGGTGCAGGATTTTCTCGAACGCCGGATTGCCATCGAAAACGTGTCCTACTATGCGACCCTGCCCGGCGAGCTGAGCGAGTTGGATTTCCTCAACGCGGTACTGGTCGAGGCCGATTGCGACCTGCTGCTCGACGTCAACAACGTCTACGTCAATTCGATCAATCACGGTTATGACCCGGAGGCCTTTCTGGCCGGCCTGCCGGGAGCGCGCATCGCCTACGGCCATGTCGCCGGCCATTTCGTCGAGGCCGAGGACCTGTTGGTGGATACCCATGGCGCCGCCGTCGTCGATCCGGTATGGCGACTGCTGGATCAGGCCTATCGGCGCTTCGGTGTCTTCCCGACCCTGCTGGAACGCGATTTCAACATCCCCCCGCTCGGCGGACTGATGGCCGAGGTGGCGCAGGTCGCGCGGATGCAGGCCGTGGCGGCGCAGGCCGAGCCGGCCTGACGCGCATGGCGGAGCACCTGCCGGCGTTTGCACGGGCCCAGCGCAGACTGGCCGCCCATGTGCGCGATCCCGAGCACTGTCCGCCGCCCGCGGGTATCGAAGCGCGGCGTCTGCAGATCTACCGGGAGCTGATCTTCAACAATGTCGCCGGCTTCGTCCGCTCCGGGTTTCCGGTGCTCTGCGAGCTGCTCGGCAGCGACCGGATCGAGCGGCTGGTGCGCGATTTCATGATCCGTCATCGCGCCGAGACGCCCTGTTTCCTCGAAATCAGCCGCGAATTTCTGGCTTACCTCCAGGACGAATACGAGCCCGAGGCCGGCGATCCGGGCTGGCTGCGCGAATTGGCCCACTACGAATGGGTCGAGCTGGCGCTCGACGTGGCGGAGACCGAGATCCAGCCAACGGGCATCGATCGCGGGGAGGATTTGCTGCACGGCTGCCCGGTGGTCTCGCCGCTGGCCTGGCGCCTTTCCTACAGTTATCCCGTGCACCGGCTGGGGCCGGCGCTACAGCCGGCCGAGCCGCCGCCGCAACCGACCCACCTGGTGGTCTACCGCAATCGCGCGGACGCAGTGCGGTTTCTGGAGATCAATGCGGTCACTGCCCGGTTGTTGCAGTTGCTGGCGCAGGACGGTCAACCGCCGATCACTGGCGCGGCGGCGCTGCTACAGGTCGCTGCCGAGCTGCGACACCCGGATCCGGCCGCGGTGATCGCCGCCGGTGCGGCGACGCTCGCCGAGCTGCGGACGCTGGAGGTGATTCTCGGAACCGCGGGGGTCGGGAGCTAGCAGCCTGTTGAAAAACTGCTGCGGTGGGCCATCTGCGGCGTTGCGCGGTGCTCGCTCCCTCGCCTATCTGGTTGATATGTCTCGGTCGCTGCGCGCCGTGCGCCTGGCAGCTGGCGATCCTCGCGAGGTTTTTCAACAGGCTGCTGGTGGAGCGGCATCCGCTCAATTGGCCAGCGCATCGCTGACCACCGCCTTGCGCAGCTCCGGATCGAGGCGCGCAACCATCTCCCGCCACCGCTGCAACTGCCCGGGATGGCCGGCTTCCCGCTGTTCGTGGCGCGATTTGGCCAGCCACAGGGTTTCGGCATTGAAGCTGTATATCGGCCGCAGGTCGGAGCGCACGCTGGCCTTCTCGATGCGGCGATTGAGATTGTCGAGGATCAGGGGTTCCGCCTGCGGCGTTGCATAGTAGGCCAGCACCATGTGCGCCTGTTGCAGTCTTGCCACCTTCACATAGGTGATGCGCAGTTTCTCCGGGGCAATGCCCATGGCCTTGAGGGTGAAATACTTGGCGATGGCGAAATCCTCACAGTCGCCGGCATCGCGACGCAGGAACTCATCCGGGGTCGCCCAGTAGTCCGATTTCTGCCACAGATCCCGATCATCGACGAATTGG
>DASUDS010000086.1:0-25371 GCA_036275455.1 Porticoccaceae bacterium | reverse complement strand
TTGGGACAGACGTCGAGATTGCGCTCCAGCTCGGGCCGGTACAGCGGCGCCGCGCATTTCGGACAGGGGGTCCAGATCCCCTCGGGGACGCTCTTGGTGCGCTCTCCCGTCTGCGTCTTCAACCCCGATGGTCGAATCTTGTTCAACCAGCTCATTCCTGAACTCCTCTCCCCGCGTCTAGCCGCGGCATCCTACCGGTGCAAGACGCGCTGTCAATGCGCGGCGCTCAGGCCGCGTGCACGGCGGTGACGAATTCGCGGATCAGCCGCGCGTCCTTGTGGCCGGGCGCGACCTCCACGCCGCTGCTGACGTCCACCGCATAGGGCCGGACCTCGCGTACCGCCCGCGCGACGTTTTCCGGCGTCAATCCCCCCGCGAGGATCAGCGGCCGGGCCGCGGCAGATGGCAGGCGCGCCCAATCGAAGACCTCCCCGGTACCACCCGCCAGGCGAGGGTGCCAGGCGTCGAACAGGCACGCAGCGGCATCCGGATAGCGCGCCGCAGCCGCATCGGGGTCCAGGTTCGGCGCCATGCGAATAGCCTTGATGTAAGGACGGCGAAAGCCCGCGCAGTACTCCGGGGATTCGTCGCCATGGAACTGTGGCAGCAGGATTCCCGTGGCGGTCAATACTTCCTGCACCCGGGAGGCTTCGGCGTCCACGAACAATGCCACGGTGGTGACGAAGGGCCCAACCGCCGCGACGATGGCCGCCGCCTGGGCAATGGTGACGGCCCTGGGACTCGGCGGATGAAACACCAGGCCCAGGGCATCGGCGCCGGCATCCACTGCCGCCAGGGCATCCTCGATTCGGTTGATACCGCAAATCTTGGCGAAAGTCTTGGTCATGGTTCGCGTTGCCACAGGGGTTGCGTCACCGGCGTCGGCGGCGCGACGGCAAGAAAGCCGGGACCGCCAACCAGGGCCGGAATTCCCAGCGCCGGCGGATAGTGTACGCCGACCAGATACAGCCCTCCGGGCACCGCCGTTGCCGGACCCAGCGCGCGCTGCCGACCTTCGAGCAGGTCACCAAGCCACCGCGGCGGTTGCTCGCCCCGCCCCACCACCAGCAGCGCGCCGGCCAGATTGCGCACCATGTGCAGCAAAAAGGCATTGGCGGTCACTTCGATCACCACCAGCGCGCCCTGACGCCAGACCCGGAGAGCGCTGAGATGGCGCCAGGGCGTCGGCGACTGACAGCCGGCACCCTGGAAGGCGCTGAAATCATGCTCCCCGAGCAGCGCCCGGCCCGCTTCCTCCATGGCATCGATCGCCAGGGGGTGGCGCTCCCAGCAGGTATGGGTGCGCAGCAGCGCGGGTGCGGTGGACGCATTGTGGATGACGTAGCGATAGGTGCGCGCCAGGGCGCTGAACCGCGCGTGAAAGCCGGCGGCGACTTCCTCCACCCAGTGCAGACGGATGAAGCAGGGCAGATTGGCATTGCCCCCCAGCAGCCAGTTGCGTGCCGTGCGCCGTGCGCCGCTGTCGAAGTGGACGACCTGAGCGGTAGCATGCACGCCGGCATCGGTGCGGCCGGCACAGACCGTGGCGATGGGTTCGTTGCCGACCCGCGACAACGCGGCCTCGAGGTGTTGCTGAAGGCTGGAACAGTGCGCCTGACGCTGCCAGCCGGGACAGCTGCCGCCGTCGTATTCGATCAGCGCGGCGAATCTGCGGATGCCGCCGGGCAGTGTCTGGCCGGCGGGAACCCGGCAATTGCGGTGGTAGGTCCAGGGCTCCGTCATTCGCTCTCGCCCCAGCCGCCTCGGTTGCCAGGGGCCAGCTCTGTCAGTTCAGATTGGGGTTCGGGTTCTGTCGTTGCGGCCGCTGCGCCGATCCCCGGCCCCCTGGTGGAGGCCGGATACCGCCGCAGGCTCAGCCCAGCCGCGCGAGAAGTTCCCGCGCGGTCTCGCGCTGGCTGGCATCACCGACCGCCGCGACGTGATCGAGGATTTCCCGGGCCCCCTCGACATCGCCCATGTCCACATAGGCGCGAGCCAACTCGAGCTGAGTGGCGAGTTCCTGTCCGGGTTCGAACAGTTCGAGATCGTCGAAACTGGTATCGAACGGCGTCTCCGCGACATCGAGCGTCCCCACAGGGGGCTCCGCCACCGCGGGTTCAGCCTCATCGAAGCCCAGATCGACGTTCTCCAGATCGACGCTCCCAAGATCAAGGCTCCCCAGATCGATAGATTCCAACGCGGAATCTTCCCTGGCCAAGGCTGGCGCTGCCTGCGTCGCGATGGGTGTCGCTTCCGGCAGATCCAGTTCGAGGTCGAGGTCGAAATCGTCGAGCGGCACATCCGCCAGCGCAGCGGCCTCGGCCGGCGTTGCGGGCATCTGTCCGGCGCGATCCGGCACTTCGGCGATGTCGGTCGCCAGCTCATCGACATCTGCCCTGGCTTCGGCGACATCGGCGGCCAATTCCTCTGCCACCGGCCCTTCCGCCGCCAGCTCTTCCGCCGCCAGCTCTTCCGCCACCTGTTTTTGCGCCATTACTCCGGGGGCGCCCGTGTCCCCTTCGGGCAGCTCCCAGGGCGCCGGAATATCGTCGGCAAACTGGGCCTGCAGGCTCTGCGCCTCGGCAAAGGCAGCGAGGTCGCCCAAGGCGGCCAGCTTGGGCAGGTGGGCATCGAAGCCGGCGCGATCGGCCCTGGCCACCAGCACGGCGAGGAGCTTGAGGTGGAGTTTCGTATCCTGGGGATACTTGTCGAGGCCATCGCGCAGCAGTTCTTCGGCCTGTTCCTCGTTGCCGAACGACAGACAGACCTCGGCTTCGTTGACAATGCTCTCCGACTCCTCGACCTGTGTCGGAGCCGCGAAAAGTTCCTCGTGGGCGGGCTCAGGCTCGGGCTCGACAGCGGCACCGCGCAGGTTCCGGGGTACCACATCCTTCTCGCCGGGCAGCACCAAGCCGCGCTGCTGGATGCCGGAACGCCGGCGCAGCCCCACCAATGCGAGCAGACCCAGGACCAGCGCCGCGGTGGCGCCCAACGCGGGAAGCGCCCAATCGCCCAACGCTTCTATCGCCGCCAGCGGGCCCTTGGGGGCTGCCGCTGCCGACGGATCGGCTGGCGCAGGTTTGGATGCCTCGGCCGACGGGACAGCAACCGTGGCCGGTTCCGGGGCCGCCGGAACGGCGGCGGTCACCGGCTCCTGTAGCGGTGTCTCGACCACCCCCGCGGCGTCCACAGCGGGCGCCTCCGCCGCGGCGGTTCCAGCCGTTTCGGGTGCTGCTTCCGGACTTGCTCCGGGCACCGTGGCCGGCTGTTCCTGCTTAGCAGACTGTTCCTGCGTGGCCGACCGTTCGTGCAGGGCGCCAACACCGGGCGCCTCGATCTCCGCCAGGCGGGAGGTCGTACCCAGCTGGGCCTCCAGACTCTGGACGCGATGCTTCAGCTCATCGTTCTCGCGCTGCAAGCGGTCGCGTTCTTCCAATACCCCGGCCAGACCAGGTTCCGCAGGTGCATTCCCTTTGCCTCCCGCGCCCTCCTCCGCTGCCGTACCCGCGGCGGAGGTCAGTTTGAGCTCGCCATCAACGCGCTCGGCGGGCGCTGCCGGCGTCTCCGACCGCGATTCCAGCGCAGGTGGCGCCGTGGCCGGTCTCAGCTGCGACAGCCCAAGGCGACTCGCATCGGCGGCGCGCATGGCGGCGGCATCCGGGATCTGTAGCCAGGCGTCGCGGCGAATCAGATTGACATTGCCGCCGATGAAGGCGTCGGGGTTGGCGGCGGCGATGGCCTCCATGACCTGATGGATCGAGGCGCCCGCCCCGCGATGGTGCTGCGCGATCGCCCACAGGGTATCGCCGGCGCGCACCTGGACGCGGCCGTCGGCGTCGACCACCGCGGGCGGTGCAGTGGCGGCACCGCGGCGGGGTGTGGACCGTGGCGGATAGACTGGCGCTGTGCGCGGTGCCGCCCGGTGTGGTTCAGCCGCGACGCCGGGAGGGGTCGCGGCCGACGTCTTTCCCGGCGCCGGCGCTCCGGCAAAGGTCGGCAGATCCAGCAGCGCGGTGTATTCGCGCAGCAGCCTTCCCGAAGGCCAACGCAGCTCGATCAGAAAATTCAGATAGGGTTCCTGGATCGGCTGTCGGGACGAAATCCTGATCACCGGACGCTGCGGATTGTCGAGACTTACCTGAAAACGCAACTCGGACAGCCGGAAGTCGCGATCGATACCGGCATTTTCGAAGTCTTCCGGCGATGCCAGACGCACCACCATCTGGTGCTCGTTGAGGTCGCCGATGTTCAGCAGATCGATCTCCGCGACCAGGCGCTCTTCCATGGCCGAATGCAGCTGCAACTCGCCCATGCCCACTGCCAGCGCCAGTTGCGAAAGTAGCGCCGCTCCCGCCCCCAGCGCCCATTTGCCCGCGCCCAGTGCGGGTTTGCCCTCATCCGGCATCCGTTTGCCCCCACCCTGCGTCCGTTTGAAAGTCCGTGAAATCGAGGTCCGTGAAATCATTGTTCTAGCCTTCCCGCCATGGTCCATGGATACGAGCTTGCGCAGTAACGATGCCTGCATCTTTACACTAAAGATAGCCGCTAACCAGCTAACAGTTAACATAATTTTGACCGTTTGCCACAGCTTGGCAGCGCCGTGACCACCGTTCAGGCGCTCAACCGCGCGCCACGATCAGTCGCAACATGCGCCGCAACGGCTCGGCCGCGCCCCACAGCAGCTGGTCGCCCACGGTGAATGCAGCCAGAAATTCTCCGCCCATGGCAAGCTTGCGCAGGCGGCCGACAGGAATTTCCAGGCGTCCGGTGACTGTCGCCGGGGTCAGTTCTCGCAGGCTGTCCGCGCGGTGATTGGGGATCACCCGCACCCAGTCATTGGCGTTGGCGATCAGCGCTTCGATCTCGGCCATGGGCAGATTGCGGGACAGCTTCAAGGTCAGCGCCTGGCTGTGGCAGCGCATCGCGCCGATGCGCACGCAGAGGCCATCGATGGGCACCGGATGGTGTTCGCGACCGAGGATCTTGTTGGCCTCGACACCGCCCTTCCATTCCTCGCGACTCTGGCCGTTGTCGAGTTCGACGTCGATCCAGGGCAGCAGGCTGCCGGCCAGCGGATGACCGAATTCGGCGGCCGGAAAGGTCGGCGCCCGCAGCGCCTCGGTGATCTTGCGGTCGATATCGAGGATGGAGCTCGCCGGGTTTGCCAACAGCGCCGCGGCGCTGCCATGCAGGGCGCCCATCTGCGCCAGCAGCTCGCGCATGTTGGCGGCCCCGGCGCCCGAAGCGGCCTGGTAGGTCATGGCGCTGGCCCATTCCACCAACCCGGCGCGAAACAGTCCGCCCAGGGCCATCAGCATCAGGCTTACGGTGCAGTTGCCGCCCACGAACAGCCGGCCACCGGCATCCAGGGAACGCTCGATCACGTCCTGGTTGACGGGATCGAGCACGATCACCGCTGCCGGATCCATGCGCAGCGCGGAGGCGGCGTCGATCCAGTAGCCGTTCCAACCGCTGGCGCGCAGCCGGGAATATACCGCCTTGGTGTAATCCCCACCCTGGCAGGTGACGATCGCCGCCATGGCGCGCAGCGCCTCGAGATCCTGGGCGTCGAGCAGCGGCGCACGGCCCTGACCGACATCCGGGCCGAGCTGGCCCGCCTGGGAGGTGGTGAAGAAGTGGGGGCGGATGGTGGCGAAATCGCCTGCCTCGGTCATGCGCTGCATCAGCACCGAACCGACCATGCCACGCCAACCGACCAAGCCTACGTCTTTCATTGGGTTTCGCTCTTCGTTCGTGCTGGTGGAAATGTCTTCGTCCTGGCCGCAGCGGCGCTCGCCCTGGGCCTCCGATTGACGGCAAGTCGTATGGCCGACGCTCAGACCGCCATCGCCAGGGTCATCACATCGACGCTGAAGGAACCGTCGGGGGCGATCTCGAAATAGTCGCGCACCTCGTGGCAGGCGCTGTCCTGCAACAGCCGCAGCGCCGCGCGCAGCGGCTCCGGAGTGGCCATGCGCTCGACCCAGGAGGTGAACTCAAGGCGCAACCGGCCAAACTCCTGGCGGCGGGGATGCAGCCCTGCCGCGGCGGTCAGCGCCAGCCACTCGGCCGCACTGTAATCCCGCACGTGGCTGCGGTCGCGCAGTACTTCGAGCGCCTGCAGATGGGTGTCCAACAGCGCCGTCCCCGGGCTCGCCACATCCACGATGATGCATGCGCCGCCCGGTCGCAGCACGCGCCGCGCTTCGGCCAGCGCGCGCGCCGGATCGGCCCAGTGATGAGCCGAATAGCGACTCAGCACCAGATCGAAGCTCGCATCCGGCAGCGGCAGCGATTCCACCGCGCCACAGAGGGTGTGGAGGTTGCCGATACCCAGGGCACGGGCGCGATCGGCAACCAGCGCCAGCATCTCCGGGGCCAGATCGTAGGCCACCACTTCGGCCGCGAACGGAGCTACCCGATAGCCGACATGCCCGGCGCCACAGCCCAGATCCAGTACTCGTGCGCCCGGCAGGGCCTGCGCGGCAGCGCACAGCACGGCAAATTCCGGCCCGTTGGCATGGACCGCGCTGTGCAGGTAGGCGGCGGCGCGCGGCCCGAACTGGTCGCGCACCCCGGATTGCTGGGAGCCGGGTTCGCTCATTCAGTTGCCCGTGGACGCGCCCGCGAACAGCCAGGGTTGCCGTGCGCGATGTTGCGTCTCGAACTGCCGAATGGCCTCGGCGTGCTCCAGGGTCAGGCCGATCTCATCGAGCCCGTGCAACAGACAGTGCTTGCGAAAGGCATCGACCGCAAAGCCATAGGTGCCGCCATCGGGCCTGGTCACCTGTTGGGCAGCGAGGTCGATGGTCAGCCGGTAGCCGGGATTCGCCAAAGTCTGGCGAAACAGGTCGTCTACTTCGTTTTCTTTCAAAACAATGGGAAGCAAGCCATTCTTGAAGCAATTATTGAAAAATATATCGGCGAAGCTCGGGGCGATGACCGCACGGAAGCCGTATTCGTCGAGCGCCCAGGGCGCATGTTCGCGCGACGAACCACAACCGAAGTTTTCCCGCGCCAACAGGATGCTGGCACCGCGATAGCGCGCTTCGTTGAGCACGAACTCCGGGTTCAGCGGGCGTTGGGCGCAATCCTGGCCGGGCTCGCCGACATCCAGATAGCGCCATTCGTCGAACAGGTTCGGGCCAAAGCCGGTGCGCTTGATGGATTTCAGAAACTGCTTGGGGATGATCTGATCGGTATCCACATTGGCGCGGTCCAGAGGCGCCACCAGCCCCTCATGGTGGACAAAGGCTTTCATGGCGTTGCCTCCAGCAATTCCCGGACATCGACGAAGTGCCCGCAGACCGCGGCCGCCGCGGCCATCGCCGGGCTGACCAGGTGGGTGCGCCCGCCGGCACCCTGGCGACCCTCGAAGTTGCGATTCGAGGTTGCGGCGCAGTGCTCGCCGGCTTCCAGGCGGTCGGCGTTCATGGCCAGGCACATGGAACAGCCCGGCTCGCGCCATTCGAAGCCGGCGGCGATGAAGATCCGGTCCAGCCCTTCCTGTTCCGCCTGGCGCTTGACCGGCATCGAGCCCGGCACCACCAGCGCCTGCTTGACGCTGGCCGCGACCCGGCGGCCCCTGGCCACCGCGGCGGCGGCGCGCAGATCCTCGATCCGCGAATTGGTGCAGGAACCGATGAACACCCGGTCGAGGCGGATCGTGGTGATCGCCTGCCGCGGCTGCAAGCCCATGTACTTGAGCGCGCGCAGGATGGATTCGCGGCGTACCGGATCGGCCTCCGCTTCCGGGTCGGGCACGCAGGCGTCCACCGGCAGCACCATCTCCGGCGAGGTGCCCCAGCTCACCTGGGGCTTGATCGCCGCGGCATCCAGCTCGACCACCTTGTCGAACCGCGCATCGGCATCGGAATGCAGCGCGCGCCAGCTCGCCACCGCCTGCTCCCAGAGCGCACCCTGCGGCGCCAACGGCCGGCCTTGCACATAATCGATGGTGGTATCGTCGACGCCGATCAGGCCCACCCGGGCGCCGGCCTCGATGGCCATGTTGCACAGGGTCATGCGCCCTTCCATCGACAGTGCACGGATCGCGCTGCCGGCAAATTCCAGGGCGTAGCCGGTGCCGCCGGCGGTGCCGATCCGCCCGATCACGGCGAGCGCGATGTCCTTGGCGGTGACGCCGGGCGCGAGCTCGCCTTCGACGCGGATCAGCAGGTTCCTCATCTTCTGCGCGATCAGGCACTGGGTGGCCAGCACGTGTTCCACTTCGGAAGTGCCAATGCCGTGCGCCAGCGCACCGAAGGCTCCATGGGTGGAGGTGTGCGAATCCCCGCAGACGATGGTCATGCCCGGCAGGGTGGCGCCCTGCTCCGGGCCGATCACGTGGACGATGCCCTGCCGCGGATCGTTCATGCCGTATTCGAGAATGCCGTACTCGGCGCAGTTGTCGTCCAGGGTCTGCACCTGGATGCGCGACACCGCATCGGCGATCGCCGCGATGCCGCCGCGCCGCTCCACCACCGTGGTCGGGACATTGTGATCGGGCGTGGCGAGGTTGGCGTCGATCCGCCACGGCTTGCGGCCGGCCAGACGCAGGCCCTCGAAGGCCTGCGGCGAGGTCACTTCGTGGAGCAGATGGCGGTCGATGTACAGCAGCGCCGAACCGTCGGGATTTTCCCGCACCAGATGTGCGTCCCAGAGCTTTTCGTAAAGGGTTTTGCCGGCCATCGCCGAGCCTCGCAGGCAGCGAAACAGGCGCGAAAGTCTAGCGATCCCAGGGGGATAAGACAAACTTCCGGCGGCCTTCCGTAGAATCAGCACTCCCCCCGACAGCAGCGCTCCCTGTGCCCGAATCCGACCCTTGCCATCCCGCTCACGGCGTCGCCATCGAGACGCGGAAAGTGGCCGCCGATCATGGGTGACCGGATCGCCCCGCTGCTGCCGGCGCAGCTCGACTGGCGCGACGGAGCGCCCTATTCCGCAGCATTCGCGGACATCTACTACAACATCGCGGATGGCCGCTGCGAGGTCGAGCACGTCTTCATCGCCGGCAACCGCCTGCGCGAGCGCTGGACGGGCGCGGGTGGAGATTTCGCCATCGGCGAGACCGGCTTCGGCACCGGACTCAACTTTCTGGTCGCCGCCGAGCTGTGGCTGGCGCTGGTTCCGGCACCGGCGGTGCTGCACTACCTGAGCGTGGAAAAGCACCCGTTGCTGCACGCCGATCTGGAGCGGGTGCTGGCGCTGCGCGGTGACAACGGCGCGCTTCCTCAGGAGCTGCTCGGCGCCTATCCGCCACCGCTGCCCGGCGCCCATCGGCTGGCGCTCGCCGCTGGACGGATCCAGCTCACCCTGCTGCTCGGCGATGCCGCCGAGCAACTCGCGGCGGCGCGCTGCGCACAACAGCCAGGTTTCGAAGTCGCTGCGAGCCAGGGCATCGATGCCTGGTTTCTCGATGGCTTCGCGCCGGCGCGCAATCCCGGGATGTGGACTCCGGCGCTGTTCGCCCAGCTCGCCGCACTGAGCCGGCCGGGGACCAGCTTCGCCACCTTCACCGCGGCGGGCGCGGTGCGTCGCGGCCTCGCCGCCGCGGGGTTTACCGCCGAACGGGTGCCCGGCCATGGTCGCAAGCGCGAGATGCTGCGCGGCAGTTTCGGCGCGGCGGACCGCGCGGACGCCACGCGAGTTCCCGGGATCCAGCGTCCAGGGCGCGGGGAAACCCCCTGGGATCTCGGCGCCGGCTGGCATGCCGGCAACGCCGGATCCGTCGCCGTGGTGGGCGCCGGCATCGCTGGTTGCACCACGGCGCGGGCGTTGGCGGAACGCGGCTGGCGGGTGCAGGTGTTCGATCGCGACGGCATCGCTGCCGGGGCTTCGGGCAATGCTCAGGGCATCGTCTATCCACGCCTGACCAGTGCTGACTCGGCCTTCGCGCGAATCAATCTCGCCGCGCTGCTGTACGCCCGCAACTTCTATCGACCGTACTGGGACGCCGGCATCGGCGCCGCCGGCGGTGTGCTGATGTTGCCCGGCAATGCCGAGGAGACCGGGCAGCAGCGCCAGTTGGCCGCGCATTTTCCGGCCGCCGTCGCGCAGCTGCTGGAGGACGCGGACCTGGCCGTGGCTGCCGGCATCGAGCTCAGCGCCCAGAGCGGGCTGCTGCTACCTGGACTCGGCTGGCTGCAACCGGCCGAGCTCTGCCGGCGCCTGCTCGACCATCCCCGCATCGCCTTCACCCGGGCCCATGTCACCACCTGTGTGCGTGCGCCCGATGGCTGGCAGCTCCGCGCCGATGACACCGGGAGCGATGAGCGTTTCCCGATACTGGTGCTGGCGGTTGCCGCGGGATTGCGTGACCTTGCCGCCACCGCGCATCTGCCGTTGCGCACCCTGCAAGGCCAGATCACGCAGTGCCCGGAGACGCCCGCAAGTGCAGCGCTGCGCCTGGCCATTTGTGGTGCCGGCTATGTGGCGCCAGCGCTGCATGGCCGGCACAGTCTCGGCTCGACCTATCGTCCGGATTCCACTGCGCTCGAAGTCGACATGGACGGCCACCGCAGCAACCTCGCCAAGCTCCGCGACACCGATGCGGCGCTGGCCGCCGCACTGGGCCAGCCCGACCCCGACCAACTGAGCGGCCGCGCCGGGCTGCGCTGCGTGACGCCGGACTATCTGCCCCTGGTGGGGCCGGCGCCACGACTGGAGGAGTTTCTGGAAGCCCAGGCGCCACTGCGCCACGATGCCCGTGCTGTGCTGTTGCGCGCCGGCGCCTACTGGCCAGGGCTGTACCTGCACGCCGGGCACGGCTCCCGAGGGCTTGCCTATGCACCCCTGTGCGCGGCCCTGCTCGCCGATCTCATCGCCGGCCGCCCCCGACCCCTGGCGCGCGACTTGGTGCGGGCACTGAGTCCGGCGCGCTTTCTGGTGCGCGACCTGCAACGCCGCCGCCGCTGAGCGGCATGGCATTTCGGGACTGCTTACGTTCTACTAGCCGTCAAGCGAACCCATAACAAAGCGCCAGTCGACTCCTGCACCGACGAGCCCAGGCGGCGCCAACGAATTTTTCTGTGCCAACAACCTGCCGAGGATTCCCCATGACCAAACCCATCATTTCCGCCGATTCGCACATCGCCGAGCCGCCGAACTGTTACCTGGATTTCATCGATCCGAAGTTCCGTGATCGGGCGCCGCACATGATCGAGCACGAGAAATACGGCGACATATTCGTCATCGACGGCCTCGATACGCCGGTACCCATGGGCCTGGTGGCCGCTGCCGGACGCAAGCCCGAGGAGCTGAAACCGGGCGGCATGAAATTCGCCGACCTGCCGCGCAGCTCCTGGGACGCCAAGTACCGGGTTGCGGATCAGGACCGCGACGGCGTCGCCGCCGAGCTGATCTATCCCACCGTCGGCATGATGCTGTGCAACCACCCCGACGTGGACTACCAGGTGGCCTGTTTCAATGCCTATAACCGCTGGCTCGAAGGCTATGTCGCGGATGCGCCGAAGAACCGCCTGTTCGGCCTCGGCCAAGTCGCATTGCGCTCGGTCGAAGAAGGCATCAAGGAGATGGAAGACGCCAAGAAGCGCGGCTTCGTCGGTGTGATGATGACCGGCAACCCACCCGCCGCCGACTACCACGACCCCATGTACGATCCGCTGTGGGAGGCCGCCGTGGATCTGGAACTGCCGCTGTCATTCCACATCCTGACCTCGAAATCGGACCAGCTGACCAAGCAGCGCGGCCCCAAGATCAACGGCTTTCTCGCCATCATGCGCGGCTGCCAGGACATCCTCGGCACCTTCGTGTTCGGCGGCGTGTTCGAGCGCCATCCCAAGCTGAAGGTGGTGTGCGCCGAGGCCGATGCCGGCTGGGTGCCCCACTTCATCTACCGCATGGACCACGCCTACAACCGCCACCGCTACTGGATGAAGTGCCCGCCCCTGCAAAAACTGCCGAGCGAATACTTCCAGAGCAACATCTACCTGACCTTCCAGGACGACTGGACCGCGTTTCGCCATCGCGACGAAATGAACCCGCGGCGCCTGATGTGGGCCAACGACTTCCCGCACAGCGATTCCACCTGGCCCTGGTCGCAGGAGATCCTCGACAAGCACACCAAGGACCTGTCGGAGGACGAGAAGAACTGGATCCTCCACGACAACGTGGCCGAGTGTTACAACCTGCCGATCTGAAACCGATTGACAGTGCCGCCGCACCGAAGGCGGCAACCAGCAGAGCGTCCACCCACCGCCCGGCTCGCCGGGCGGTGCTTTCTTGAGGAGGCAACGCCATGAACTACGATCTGAAAATCACCGGCGGCACCATCGTCGACGGCAGCGGCGCGCCCGGCTATCGCGGCGACCTGGGCATCAAGGATGGCCACATCGTCGCTCTGGGTGCGGCGCCCGGCGATGCCGGCACCACCATCGATGCCACTGGCCGCATGGTGACCCCAGGCTTCGTCGACATCCACACCCACTACGACGCTCAGATACTCTGGGACCGGATGCTGACCATCTCGCCCTGGCACGGCGTCACCACCGTGGTGCTCGGCAACTGCGGCTTCGGCGTGGCGCCGACGCGCCCCGAGCACCGCGATCTGATCATCGGCACCCTGGAAAAGGTCGAGGGCATGAGCCCGGCGGCACTCCAGGCCGGGCTCGGCAGCGAATGGCCGTTCGAGACCTTCCCCCAGTATCTGGATACGATCGAAAGGGCCGGCACCGCGATCAACGTCGGCGTGCTGATCGGCCACACCCCGACCCGCCTCTACGTGATGGGCGAGGACGCCACCGAGCGTGAGGCCACAGCGGCGGAAATCGAGCAGATGCGCCGCATCGTCGACGAGGCGCTGGCCGCTGGTGCCATCGGCTTCGCCACTTCCAAGTCGGCGACCCACGTCGGGCTCAAGGGCCGCCCGGTGCCGAGCCGCGTGGCCTCCTACGAGGAGATCCGCGCGCTGGCCTCGGCGCTCAAGGGCGGCCGCGGCATGATGCAGGCCACCGCCGGCAAGGAACTCTGGTTCGACGAATACGAAAAGCTGGCCGCGGAAAACGGCATCACCATCAGCTGGACCGCACTGCTCGCCGGCATGGTGAGCCCGGATGCCCACGTGCAGCAGCTGGCGCGCACCGCCGAGCTGATCGCCAACGGCCGCAACATCGTGCCCCAGGTGACGCCGCGCCCGCTGTGCTTCGAGTTCCAGTTCAAGGAGCCCTTCCCGTTCGAAAGCCTCGCGGTATTCAAGCCGGTGGCGGCCGCCGACGCCGAGGGCAAGAAAAAGTACTACGCCGATCCCGAGTTCCGCCGCGCGGTGAAGGAAAAGATGGCTGGCGTGCGGGCATCGTTCCGCACCTCCTGGGAACAGTCGGTGATCTCGATGTGCGCCAGCCATCCGCAATACGAGGAGCGCACCGTGGCCGAAGTCGCCCGCGAACTGGGCGTCGAGACCATCGACCTCGGCTTCGATCTGGCGCTCGCCACCAACCTGGAAGCGCGCTTTCGCATGCCGGTCGCGAATGCAGACGAGACCGTGGTCGAGGAACTGCTCAAGAACCCCAACACCGTGCTCGGCCTGTCCGATGCCGGTGCCCACGCCAGCCAGCTGTGCGACGCCTGCCTGCCCACCTACCTGCTCGGCCACTGGGTGCGCGACAAGAAGGCGCTGCGCTTCGAGGAGGCGATCCGCATGCTGACCTCGCGGCCCGCGGAAGTGTTCGGCATCAGGGATCGCGGCCTGCTCCAGGTGGGCAAGCCGGCGGACGTGGTGATCATCGATCCGGCGACGGTGAATGCCGGCGGTCTGGAGCGGGTCTACGACCAGCCCGCGGGACAGGATCGACTGATCGCCAAGGCGTTCGGCATCGATGCCGTGATCGTCAACGGCAGCCTGTTGCGCAGGAATGGTGAAGACGTGTTCCAGGAACGGCTGCCCGGCCAGTTGCTGCGCCGCGGCATCAATGCCTGAACGCAGGCGACCTGATCCGAAAGCGGGCGCAGATCGCTTGCCCGCTACGCCAACTCCAGTACGCCCCTGAGGAAGGGAATGCTGAGTTGGCGTTGGTCGGCGAGCGCCGCGCGATCCAGCTTGCGCAGCTGTTCGATCAACCGTCCAAGCTCCCGCGGCAGGCGGTGCAGGAGATAGCGCCCGGCGTCCGCGCCCAGTACCAGCCCCAGACGGCTGGCGCGAAACCGGAGAATCGCCAGCAGCTGGTCGTCGTCGTAGGCAGGCAACCCGAAGCCAACGCCGGCCAGCAGCCGTGAGCGGAGATCGGGCAGTGCGATCGGCAGGGCGCGCGGGGAGGCGCGCGCGGCGACCAGCATCCGGCCGCCGCCGCCGAGCAGGCGGTTGTGCAGATGAAAGAGCGCTTCCTCCCAGGCGGCGATCCCGGCCACCGCATCGAATTCGTCGAGCGCCACCAGATCGAGGCCATCGAGATCGCCGAGTACCGACGCCGGGGGGCTCGTACACAGCGCCGCCAGCGGCAGGTAGAGCGCCTGTTCACTGCCGCCGCAGGTGGCGTGCGCCAGATGGCTCTTGCCAGTTCCCGGGCCGCCCCACAGGCAGGCCAGAGAACCCGGAGGCAGTCCTTCCTGCAACAGCCGCCGGGCCTGAATCCCGGTTTCGGTCAGTGCAAGATAGTTGGCGAAATCGACATCGTCGGGCAGGGAGACCGGCAAGGCCAGTTGACGCATCGCTTCAGGGCTCCCGCCAGCGATAGCGGTGTTCTGTTGTGCCGGCCGAACCACCATCTCCCGCAGCAGTGGCATCACTGCCTCCCGCATCGGCCGAGGCAGTACCTTCCGCGCCGGGCGAGTCGCTACCTTCTGTGCCAGGAGAGCCGCTGCCTTCTGTGCCTGGAGCATCACCACCTTCCATGGCCGGAGTGTCGCCACTTTCTGTGCGAGGAGAGTCGCCACTTTCTGTGCGAGGAGAGTCGCCTCCTTCTGTGCGAGGAGAGTCGCCATCTTCTGTGCGAGGAGAGTCGCCACCTTCGGCAGTGCGCGGCGTAGCGTCCTGCGCCGCCGTGCCCGAAGCCGCTTCGGCGACCACCGGCTCGAAGCGAGGATTTTCGGCGAGCGCCCTCCACAGCAGCGCTGGATCGCCGTCAAGCTGTACCACGACGGCCACCCGTCCGGCATTCATGGCTGTTATCTGTACGGCGCGCACCATCTCGAGTGTTTCCAGGGCACCCACCGCCGCGCGATAAGCGCCGTAATCGGGTACATCTTCGAAAATCAGCGCCACTTCCCGGGTTTGACCACCGGGCAGGTAGGCCTCAGTTGCGGCCAGATGGTCGATCGCCGCGTTGACGGCACTATCGATCCAGCCGGACAGATCCTTGGCATCCAGCGCGTCGGCTACCGGCGCAGTGCCGCCCAGTTGCCATGGACCCTTGACCCCATCGACACCGGTGACCGGAGCCAGCGCCAGCCAGTGCCTGGCTTCATACCGGCTGCTTGCCGTCGCGAGCTTGGCGGGATCGAATTGGCTGGCATCGCCAAGCGTCATGGTGTCTTGCAGATCCCATAACGGCTCCAGTACGGGTACGCCGCGCGCCTCCAGAACCGCTCGGGCCAGCCTGGCAAGCTCCGCGCGCTGTGGATCGGCAGCCGCAATCCACAGCAATACCGGCGGGCGATCACTCGGCCAGCGCGGCAGACCCAGGCGGCGCAGCTCGGCATCCAGGGTTGGCGCCATGAAACGGACACTCAATTCGAGCATTGCCGGCGGCGTCGGCGTCGGTGGCGCGGATGCGACGGAAGGAGATTCAGGGACGGCTCCGGGTAGCGGCACCAGTTCGGAAGAAGCCGTTGGCGGTACGGTTGCGGCAACCGCCGGCCGGGGTTGGGGTCGGTAACGGTATTCCTCCACCAGATCCGCGGCGCCGTCGAGCAATTCGCCCACCTGCGGACTGTCGAGCACCCGCCGCTGTCCGGACAGCTTGACCACCACCTGGGCCAGCGCCGCGCGGAAACCCGCAACGCGGACAGCCTCACTGTCGTCGACCACGGTTACGCGGGCACTATGGAGTCCAGCGGCGAAAGCGGCGCTGCACAGACCCATCAAGGCGAAGCCCAACAGCACCCGAAACGAGCTGATTTCACGGCGATTTTGCATCGCGACAGCTTATCATGCGGCGCTTCATGAGCACCGCTCTAGTACAGGGCGTGCAGCTCGCGGCCACTTCGGGCGAGCTGGTAGACTGGCGCCTTTGCCGCAGGAACCCGCGATGACCGACCACAGCGCCCCCCTCAGTTACCGCGATGCCGGAGTGGACATCGATGCCGGCAACCGGCTGGTGGAGCGCATCAAGTCGGTGGCCAATGCGACCCGGCGTCCGGAAGTGATGGCGGGTCTGGGCGGGTTCAGCGCGCTGTGCCGGCTGCCCGCCGGATACCGCGAGCCGCTGCTGGTGTCCGCCACCGATGGCGTCGGCACCAAGCTGCGGCTGGCCATGGATCTCGGCCAGCACGATGGCATCGGCATCGATCTGGTCGCCATGTGCGTCAACGACCTGGTGGTGTGCGGCGCCGAGCCGCTGTTCTTCCTCGACTATTACGCCACCGGCAAGCTCGATGTGGACACCGCGGCGCGGGTCATCGCCGGCATCGGTCAGGGTTGCCAACTGGCCGGCTGCGCGCTGGTCGGCGGCGAAACTGCCGAGATGCCCGGCATGTACCAGGGCTCCGACTACGATCTCGCCGGATTCTGCGTGGGCGTGGTCGAGGCCGATGGCGTGATCGACGGCAGCCGGGTACGCGCCGGAGATGTCCTGGTCGGCCTGCCGTCGAGCGGCCCCCACTCCAATGGTTATTCGCTGATCCGCAAGATTCTCGACCGCGCTGCCGTAGATCTCGCCGGCACGTCGCTCGGCGATCACAGCCTGGCCACCGCCCTGCTCGCCCCGACCCGCATCTATGTCCGCGCCATCCGCGCGTTGCTGGCTGCGCAGCCTATCCATGCCATGGCCCATATCACCGGCGGCGGGCTGATCGAAAACCTGCCACGAGTGTTGCCGGAGGGCGTCGGCGCCGGCATCGATACCGACGCCTGGACGCTGCCACCGGTATTCGAATGGCTGCGCAGTGCCGGCAATCTGGCCGCCGCGGAAATGCTGCGCACCTTCAACTGCGGCGTGGGGATGATCCTGATCCTGCCGGCCGCAGGGATCGAGAGCGCATTGGCAACCCTGACCGCAGCCGGCGAACAGCCCTTCGTGATGGGTGAGATCGTCGCAGGAAATCGCGCAGCGGTTCAGTTTCGAGGCGCGCTTGCCCCAAGCCAATGAACGCTTTGCCACCGAGCGTCTTTCCACCGAGCGTCTTTCCACCGAACGTCGTTCCACTGAACGTTTTCCCATTGCGGACTTCTAACCGGCCATGACAGTGCTCCCCACCTCGCTTCGTCTCCCGTTGCCGTCACTGCTGGTCACCGGGCTTTTCCTGCTCGCCCAGACCGCAACCGCCGCCGTACTGACGCCCTATCGGGCTACCTATACGGCCAACCTCAACGGCCTGCCGGTCACCGTGACCAGTGCCCTGGAAACGACCGCCGAGGGTTATCGGATCAGCACATCGGCGACCAACATGCTCGGCCAGTTGCAGGAGCAGGAGACCTTCCACCTTGCCGACCAGCGCATCGTGGTCGATGAATACCGGCACCAGCGCGCCCTGCTCGGCAGTCAACGTCTGGAACAACTGGTGATCGACCGCGGCCGGGGCATCGCCCGGTATCAGCGCGACAAGGACACGCGCGAAATCCCCCTGGCGCCCGGCCTGCTCGGCCCGATGAGCTATCAGGTGCAGTTGCGCCGCGATCTTGCCGCCGGCAGCACGGCGTTCGATTACCAGGTGATGCACCGCGGCAAGGTGAAGCAATACCACTTCGAGACCGAAGGCAGCGAATCCATCACCATTCCCAAAGGTGCGGTGGAAGCGATCCGGATCCGCCGGGTACGCGACGACAACGACCGCGAGACCATCATCTGGATGGCGCCGAAACTGGGCTATCAACTGGTGAAATTGCGGCAGATCGAAGATGGCGACAGCTACGAGCTGTTGCTATCCGGGCTCGAACAACGGGATGCCAAGGGAGGCCAACCTTGAACGGCAACCGGCAATCCACTACCGGCAACCCCACCACCGGCAACCGGCTGGCGATCGCCGCGGGAGTCGTCGCGACGCTGGTCCTTGGCGCCTATGTGCTGTTCTTCGCGATGCCCGCCAGCAAGTCCGTGCAGGACATTCCGGTTGCACCGGGCGAACCCGTTGCCGCGGCTCCGGAGGTCACCCCCGATGCGCCGCCATCCAGCGCGCCCGAACCCGTTGCGGACGGCGCCGAGGCCCAGGTGACCACCATCCCGGTGCTGGAGCCTGCGCTCGAATTGCCGGCGCTGGCCGACAGCGATACCGCGATCCGCCCCGAGCTGCTGGCCCTGTTGGGCGACAATGCCATGACCCGCTGGCTGGAACAGGAACAGCTGATCGCGCGCATCGCCGCGTTCGTCGCGGGCTTGCAGCGTGGCGCGTTCTCCTACACGGCGCTGTTGCTGGAACCGCCCGAAGGGGAGTTTCAGGTCGAACGCCGCGCTGGCCGCATCTACCTCAGCCCCGCCAACTACGAACGCTATTCGCCGATCGTGGGTTTCGTCGATGGCATCGACGTCGCCGCGGTCGCGGAGATCTTTCACCGCTACCGGCCGTTGTTCGAAGCCGCCTACGGCGAGCTGGGACAACCGCCCGAGCAATTCGGCGACACCGTGCTGAGCGCCATCGACCATCTGCTGGCAACGCCGGAGCTCGCGACACCGCCGGAGCTGATCGCCGAATCGGTCGCCTACGTCTATGTCGAGGAGGATCTGGAAGGCGAATCGGACGCGCGCAAGCAATTGGTGCGTGCAGGCCCGGCCCACACGCAAACCATCAAGAACAAGTTGCGCGCCTTGCGTTCGGCACTGGCAGCAGCACCGGGCGCCACCAACGCCACCAACACCACGGCACCAGCGCCCTGAATCAGGCCCTGGGCAGGGTGACGCCGCGCTGCCCCTGATACTTCCCGCCGCGATCGCGGTAGGAAACCTCGCACACCTCGTCAGCCTCGAAGAACAGCATCTGTGCCACGCCCTCGTTGGCGTAGATCCGCGCCGGCAGGCTGGTGGTGTTGGAAAACTCCAGGGTGACGTGCCCTTCCCACTCAGGTTCCAAAGGCGTCACATTGACGATGATGCCGCAGCGGGCGTAGGTCGATTTGCCCAGGCAGATGGTGAGCACGCTGCGCGGGATGCGGAAGTATTCCACGGTGCGCGCCAAGGCAAAGGAGTTGGGCGGAATCACGCAGTAATCGCCCTTGATGTCGACGAAACTCGAAGTGTCGAAATGCTTCGGATCCACCGTCGCCGAATGAATGTTGGTGAAAATCTTGAATTCGTCGGCGCAGCGCACGTCGTAGCCATAGCTGGACACGCCGTAGGAAATCACCCGGCCGGAGCCATTGGCGGCATCGCGGACCTGTTCGCCGACGAAGGGTTCGATCATGCCCTGTTCCGCCATGCGGCAGATCCAGCGGTCGGATTTGATGCTCAAGCCAGGCTCTCCATCCCAGGTGTATTCCGGTTACTCGATGACGATTTCCGGCATTTCGCCGGCGAGCTGGTCGAGCTCGACCAGCAGCGCCACGGCGATTTCGCGATAGCGACCCGCCAGGTCACCGCCCGGATCCGTGCTCACGATCGGCTGCCCGGCGTCGCCTTCGCGGATGCGCCGATCCAGCGGCAGCGAACCCAGCAACCGCGTTTGATATTCCTGCGCCACCCGGGTGCCGCCGCCGGTGTCGAAGATCGGTTCGGCGTGGCCGCAGTTGGAGCAGACATGCAGGCTCATGTTTTCCACCACCCCGAGTACCGGGATATGCACCTTGCGGAACATTTCGATGCCCTTGCGCGCATCGAGCAGGGCCACGTCCTGGGGCGTGGTGACGATCACCGCACCCGATACCTGCGCCTTTTGCGCCAGGGTGAGCTGGATGTCGCCGGTGCCTGGTGGCATGTCCACGATCAGCACGTCGAGCGCGCCCCAGTCGGTCTGAGTCAGCATCTGGATCAGCGCACCACCGGCCATGGGGCCGCGCCAGACCATGGGCGTCTGTGGCCCGGCGAGATAGGCCATCGACATGGTCTTGAGGCCCAGCGCCGGCACTGGCACGAAGGTGTTGCCGTTGAGCACGCGGGGCTGGGTACCGACCGGCACTCCGAGCAGCAGCCCAAGGCTGGGTCCGTAGATGTCGGCATCGAGCAGCCCGACGGCGTTGCCCTCGGCGGCGAGCGCCAACGCGAGATTGACGGCGGTGGTCGATTTCCCCACTCCGCCCTTGCCGGAGGCAACGGCCACGATGTGACGCACCGATTGTAGATTCGCCGCGATTTCGACCATGTGCTGAGGCTCCAACTGCCTTGAATCGAATGAAAAAAAGCGGCAAAGCCGCTATAGTTTCCGCCCTTTTTCCGCCTCGTTCCGATCCGGCAGATGACCGATTCCAGCGCCTTTTCCGCCCCTTCCAATGGGTCCGCCACGCCCGGGCCGCGCCGCCGCATCCTGGCGACCAGCGCCCTGCCCTATGCCAACGGCGCCATTCACCTGGGGCATCTGGTGGAATACATCCAGACCGATATCTGGGTGCGGTTTCAGAAAATGCGCGGCCACGAATGTTACTACGTCTGTGCGGATGACGCCCACGGCACCGCCATCATGCTCAAGGCCGAGCAGCTCGGCATGGCACCGGAAGCACTGATCGAACAGGTAAACGCCGAGCATCGCGCCGATTTCGCCCGCTTTCTGATCGAGTTCGACAACTACCATTCGACCCACGCGCCGGAAAACCGCGTGCTGTCGGAAACCATCTATCGGCGGTTGCGCGACAACGGCCACATCGCCACGCGCGCCGTCACCCAGCCCTTCGATCCCGAGAAGGGGCTGTTTCTCGCCGACCGCTACATCAAGGGCACCTGCCCGCGCTGTCGCGCGACCGATCAATACGGCGACAACTGCGAGGCCTGCGGAGCCACCTACAGCCCCGCCGAACTGATCGATCCGCGCTCGGTACTCTCGGGCGCGACGCCCGTGGAGCGCGAGTCGCTGCACTACTTCTTCACCCTGACCGCATTCACCGATTTCCTGCGCCGCTGGACCCGTGCGGGACACGTGGCCGAGGAGATCGCCAACAAGCTCAGCGAATGGCTCGACGGCGGTTTGCAGGATTGGGACATCAGCCGCGATGCCCCCTACTTCGGTTTCGAAATCCCCGACGCACCGGGAAAGTTTTTCTATGTCTGGCTGGATGCGCCGATTGGCTACATGGCCAGTTTCCGGAACCTGTGCGATCGCCAAGGCATCGATTTCGATGCGTTCTGGAACCGTGATTCACAGACCGAGCTCTACCACTTCATCGGCAAGGACATCGTCAATTTCCACGCCCTGTTCTGGCCGGCGATGCTGGAGAGCGCCGGCTTCCGCACCCCGGACCGGATCTGTGTGCACGGTTTTCTGACCATCGATGGCAAGAAGATGTCGAAATCGCGCGGCACCTTCGTCAACGCCCGCGCCTACGCGGACCATCTCGACCCGGAATATCTGCGCTATTACTTCGCCGCCAAGCTGTCCGCCGGCATCGACGACCTGGACCTGAATCTTGACGACTTCGCGCAGCGGGTGAACAGCGATCTGGTCGGCAAGGTTGTCAACATCGCCAGCCGCTGCGCGCGCTTCATCGGCGACGGCAAGGGTGGCACCCTGGCCGCGACCATCGCCGAGCCCGAGCTGTGGCAGCGGGCGCTGGGCGCGGCCGACGCCATCGCCGCGCATTACGAGGAGCGTGAATTCGGCAAGGCGATGCGCGAAATCATGGCCATTGCCGACGCCGCCAACGAATACATTGCCGCCAGCGAGCCCTGGAAACTCGCCAAGCAACCCGGGCGCGCCGACGAAGTCCAGGCCATCTGTTCGCTGGGCATCAACCTGTTCCGCCTGCTGATGCTGTATCTGAAGCCCGTGCTGCCCGCCATGGCGGTGCGTGCCGAGGCCTTTCTGGCCTGCGAGCTGCGCTGGGATCTGCCCATCGAACCCCTGCTCGGTCACCGCGTCGCGGCCTTCGAACCCCTGATGCAGCGCGTGGAGCGCAAGCAGATCGACGCCATGCTGGCCGCCAGCGCCGCGCCCGCGGCCCAGGCGCCGGCAGCGGCCAGCTCCCCGCAGGAGCCGATTGCCGCCACCATCGACTTCGACGCCTTCGCCAAGGTCGATCTGCGCATCGCCCGCATCGCTGCCGCGGCGCCGGTGGAGGGTTCCGACAAGCTGCTCAAACTCAGTCTCGATCTCGGCGGCGAAACGCGCACGGTGTTCTCGGGCATCCGCTCGGCCTACCGCCCGGAGGATCTCGAAGGCCGGCTCACGGTGATGGTGGCCAATCTCGCGCCGCGCAAAATGCGTTTCGGGGTGTCTGAGGGAATGGTACTGGCGGCCGGCGACGGCGGCGGCATCTATCTGCTGTCACCCGATTCCGGCGCCGAACCCGGCCAGCGGGTGACCTGAGCCCGCCGCGCCCCACCCGGGCGCGATCACGCCACGTCAAGCGAGTGCGGCCATGCAGGAAATCGCCCTGATACTGGTGGCCACGGCACTGGTCAACAACATCCTGTTGACGCAGCTGCTCGGCATATCCTCCCTGCTGGACCTGTCGGCGCGGAGCGGAGGCGCGCTGCATCTGGCCGCCGCCACGGCGACGCTGATCCTGGTCGCCACGCTGGGTCACTACCCGATGACTCACTGGTTGCTTGAGCCTCTGCAGCTGCAATCGCTCGCACTGCCGGCGGCGGTGCTGTGGATAGGGCTCGCAGCAGCGCTCAGCGAACTGGCCAGCCGGCGCCTCGACGCCCGCCTCCATCTTGCCCTGGTGCGGATGCGGCCGCTCACCATCGCCAACGGCGCCGTGCTCGGCACCGCGTTGCTCAACGCCGAGCGCGCCAGCTCGCTGGCCGCGGCGCTGGCCAACGCCGTCGGGGTCGCGTTCGGCTTTGCGCTGGTGCTGGTCCTGCTGGCCGGCGTCCGCGAGCGCCTCGAGGCGATCGCCGTCCCGGAAGCCTTCCGCGGTGCGCCGATCATCCTGCTCAGCGCCGGATTGATGGCGCTCGCGTTCCTCGGCTTTGCGCGGATGGCCTGAAATGAACGCGGTCGGTCTCGCAGTCCTTGCCCTGTTCCCGATCGGCGGCCTGCTGGCCCTGGCTTCGCTCGCCTGGCGCCACGCCGCGACCGAGCCTGGCGCCGACGACGAGCTTGGTGCCGACGACCAGTCTGGCGCCGACGACGAGCTTGCCGCACGCATCGACGCCCTGCTCCCACAGACCCAGTGCGGGCGCTGCGGCCATCCCGGCTGCCGGCCCTATGCTCGCGCCATCGCCGCCGGGGAGCCCTTCAACCGCTGCCCACCGGGCGGCAACGAGACCATCGCCGCGCTGGCCGAACTGCTCGGGGCAACGCCCAGGCCGCTCGACCCTGCCCATGGCAAGCCGCTGCCGCGCAGCATCGCCTTCATCCGCGAGGCGGAATGCATCGGCTGCACCAAGTGCCTGCCCGCATGTCCGGTCGATGCCATCGTTGGCGCGACGCGCCAGCTGCATACCGTTATCGCCGAACTGTGCACCGGCTGCGATCTCTGCGTCGAGCCCTGCCCGGTGGATTGCATCGAGATGATCCCGGTGTCCGCCGCGCTGCAAGGCGTCCGGAATCGGCCCGAGGTGGCGGCATGAACACGCGGCGGCATCTGCGCGGCGGGGTGCAGCCGCCATCCCACAAGGCAGTATCCACGCGCACGCCGATCCAGGCCCTGCCGCTGCCGGCCATGCTGGTGCTGCCGCTGGGCGACAATGAATTGCTGCATCCGTCGGGCACCTGGGTCGGCAAGGGCGAGCTGATCGCCAGCGGGCGCGGGCTGCCGGTACATGCGTCCACTTCGGGCCACCTGCGCGGCGTCGAGCAGCGCACCATCGATGCCGACTGCCGTGGCCCCTGCGTGCTGCTGGAACCCGATGGCGAGGAGCGCTGGCGCGAGCCACCGCGACCCCTGCCGCTCGCCGTGCTGGACCGCGAGCAGATGCTCGCCGCGGTGCAGGCGGCCGGCATCGCCGGACTGGGTGGCGGCGGCTTTCCCACCGCCATCAAACTGGCTGCCTCCGGCATCCACACCCTGGTGATCAACGCCATGGAGTGCGAGCCCTATGTCACCGCCGACGATGCGCTGCTGCGCGAAGCGGCAACCGACGTCGTCGCCGGCATCCGGCTCGCCGCGCGCATCCTGGAAACCCCGCGGCGGATCCTGATCGGCATCGAGGACGACAAGCCCGAGGCCCTCGCCGCGCTGCGCGACGCGCTCGATGCGGATGACCGCGACGAGATCGAAATCGTGGTGCTGCCCGCGCGCTATCCGGCCGGTGCCGAGCGCCAGTTGATCGCCCTGCTCACCGGGGTGGAGATTCCCGGCGACGATCTGCCGATTGCTCGCGGTCTGGTCTGCCTGAACGTCGCCACCGCCCATGCGTTGCAGCGCGCACTGGGCAGGGGTGAACCACTGCTCGAGCGCATCGTCACGGTTTCCGGCGCCGCCTGCCGGACGCCCGCCAACTACCGCGTCCTGCTGGGCTCCCCAGTGTCGCACCTGCTCGCCGCCAGCGGCTACGCCCCCGCGAATGGCAGCGGCGTGCTGCTCGGCGGGCGCATGATGGGCAGGCCGCTCCACGATCTCCAGACGCCCGTGACCCGCACCACCCACTGCGTGCTCGCGCTCTTGGCGGACGAGCTTCAGCCGCTGCCGCTCCGGGCCTGCATCCGCTGCGGCTGGTGCGCCGATGCCTGCCCGGTGGGCTTGCTCCCGCAACAGCTGCATCGCCATGCGCTGGCTGGCCAACCCGGCGAGCTGGTGCGCCATCACCTCGACCAATGTCTCGAGTGCGGCGCCTGCGATCACGTCTGCCCCAGCGCCATTCCGCTGGCGCGGCAGTTCGCCGCCGCCAAGGCGCAACTTGCCCAGCTGCGCGCGGATCGCCAGCGCGCGGACCGGGATCGCGACCGCTTTGCGGCCCATAAGCAGCGCCTGATGCGGGAATCCGCCGAGCGCGAGACGCGCCACGCAACCCTGGGCAAGGCCGCTCCGGCGAGGGATCTGGCGACGCTGGCGATGGCGCGCGCCACGGGCGCCAGCCCAGTCCGCGAACCCCTGGAGCGCGCCATCGCCAGTGCCACCGAGCGCCTCCAGCGGCTGGAAAATCAGCTCGCCGGTCTCGACGCCAGCGCCACTCCGGCCCAGCGCAACGCCCTGCGGGCACGCATCGAACAGGCCCGTATCGACCACGAGCA